>JBBRVX010000322.1:0-4315 GCA_038246475.1 Thermomicrobiales bacterium
CGCTTGTGTCAATTTTGTACATATGCCTTGTGATTAAAACAGAGTTGCATTGCCCGCAGTAAGTACTGCCGGTTTCATCATGCATATTTCCTGTATAAATATAGGTAAGTTCTTTTTTTTCAATGCGTTGCAGCCTGCGGCCGCGAGGTCGCCCATCAGCGCCGATGAAGCCAGAACGCCGGCGAAACCTCCTACCACCCTGCGCCGAGTGGCGGAAGGGGTGACCAAGACCTGGGTCAGGCGATCGAACTGTGAACCGTCCACGTGCCACCTCGCTTCGACGATGCCTGGGCGTATCGAGAGATGTCAGGTCATATGCGTAACGCCGCACCACCGAGCGTGCGACAGCGAAGACCCCACTGTCAACTCCAGACGTGGGCCTCTTCCACCGTACGGTCGAGCAGACGCCTTGTCCAGCGCGTACGACACCGGCGGCCTGTGTCTTTCAACACAGGCCGCCCATTGATCCGATCGAGCGAGGATGACTACCGGCGAGCGATTTCGCCTGCTGTCGGTGGCCGCGATCGGCTCATGCCGGCAAACGACCCAATCGTAATGCCGATGGCGGCCCCAACCAACGCCATCCCGAACGCCGCCTCAGGACGAGACGCCAGGCTCTGGAAGCCCGGCGCGATCATCCACCCCAGCAGGAATCCAGCGGGCAAGCCCAGCGCGACGCCAAAGGCGGCGCCTCGCTCGGCGCCAGCGGCGTTGTCTCGATCGGCCCGCGTGTCGTCGAGCCAGGCCATGGCGGGCAGCGCGTACATGGCGCCAAGGACCAGTCCATACACCACGTGCAGCAGGAGGTTGCCGAGAATCGGAAGCGGGCCGGCGCCAACGTCCATTCCGAAAAAGCCACCCCCCATCAGGGGAAGGAAAATGGCCAGAGAGAGCAACCAGGGGATGATGGCGAAGCGCACCCCGCGCCACCAGCCGGGGCCATCGAGCAGCGGCGCGATGAACCGGGCATAGACCATTGCCAGAAGGAGTCCCATGATCAGATTCGCGCCGATCGCCAGCATCACCCCGTCGGCCGTCCGCTCGGCAACAGGGTTGTTGACCAAGGCCGAGCACCAGCGCTGCAAGACGTTTCCTTGAGCGTTGGCGATGCCCTGGGCGAGGACGTACCCGGCGAGGAGCGCGATGGTCATGGCAAAGGTGGCAAGGAAACCGGCCAGCACCCCGGCGCGGAGCCAATCCTCCCGCGCCGAACTGGTCGTGGAATCAAGAGAATGTCGAGTGGAGCCGTTCATTGGACCTCCCCAGGCATGTGCGGCGCTACGGTCGTGGGTCCCGAAATGAAAGGGGCTTAAATCAATGTACGGCTGGTTGGTTGGTCTGGATGCCGAGAGCACAATGATCTTCGGTACTCGGGCTACGCACCTGCGCCACCCCCGATTGCATTAGCCCCGATGGCGCGGCAGCTTCGAAAGTTGGGGAAGCTTCACGCTCAGAGGTCTACTGGAATGCTCTGACCAAAGCGAAAAAGGTTCTCCGGATCCCAGGCTCGCTTGACCTCGACAAGTCGCTCGAAATTCTCCCCGTAGTAGGCGTGCTGCCAATCGACCTGGCTACGATCCGTGAAATTCTGGTACGCGCCGCCCGTGAGATACGGTTGCATCGCCGCGTGATAGCCCTCGATCCAGTCGAGATTTTCCTCGATCAAAGTGGGGTCGTCCTGCGGCTCCCACAGCAACTCGCATTTGAACAACAGGTCGGCGTGCCGGTGGACGAAAGCGGTGGCGTCAGGCCGCACATCGTTGACCTTGCCGCCCCAGCAATACAATCCCAGCGTGCTTTCCTGCTTGCGCGAGGGAAAGCCCGGCATGGCGTTAATCCACTCCAGCATCGTCGTGATTCCCTGGGGAGGCATCTCGCCGGACACGAATCCGGTCTTGATCTGGTAGGCGCCTGTCGGCGGCGTCGCGGCCAGGAATTCGCGGCCCGCCGGGTGACTGACGCGGAAGACCGTGCGTGAGGCAGCGAACTGAATCCGTTCGACCGGAGCCAGGAGTTCCTCGGCATCGTCCTTCGATCCCCAGAACAACCCGATCATGTCGACGTCAAGGGGCGCGGGGCGGGACAGCGGCATGCGCGACTGCGATGTGACGGCCAGGCGGAGGCCAAACTCGCGGGGCGCGGCGATTTGAAGGCGGATCAGGGCATCGACCAATCCGGCGGTATCGCCGCCCGACCAGCGCAGGCTGAACACGGTGACATCCTGGGCGGCCACCGTTCTGTACGTAAACGCGGTGTGAACTCGGAAGTTGCCCCCACCCGCGCCGCGGAGTGCCCAGAAGAGATCGGGGTGCTCGGTCTCCGATGCGGAAACGATGTCGCCGTTCGCCGTAACGAGTTCAGTCGCGACCAGGCTATCGCACGTCATCCCGAGATGCCGGCAACTGAATCCCCAGCCTCCTCCCAGCGTCAGTCCGGAAATGCCAACGGTGGGACAGCGCCCTCCGGGGAAGTAGACGCCGTACGGACTGAGCGCCTCCCCCACATCGGCATTGTTCGCGCCGCCGCCGGCGGTCACCGTGCCATGCGACGGATCGACAGAAACGGCACGCATCCCTTTGACGTCGATAACGAGCCCGTCGGAGTTTGAGAAGCCCGCGTAGGAGTGCCCACCTGAGCGAATCGCGAACGGCGTCCCGGTTTCCCGCGCCCACTTCACGCAGACCGCCGCATCTCGCGGCGACGCGCAGACCGCGATCCCCTCCGGACGGTCTCGGGCAAAGCGCGTGGCATTGATCATCGTCGCCGCTGGATACAATGGGTCGTTGCTTCGCAGCAGCCGGCCACTGATACGGAATCCGGGTGATCAGTTCCGCGCCCAGCCACGAGCCCTCACCCCCTCACCCGCCACCCGCAAGCGGGCACCCGGCCCGTCGGGCCGGGAGAGGGGGAATTACGCTCCAGCAGACCGGGATTCCGGCACTAATAAACCGTATTCCGTATGAGTCGATTCGCCAGATCGTCCCAGGCAGAAGGCGGGAGGCGGGGGATCGGGGTTGCGGTTTGAAGGGGGTGAACAGATTCCCGCCACCAGGGCGCGAACGTCAAGCCAACCGCGCCCAGCCCGGCGGACCGCAACAGAGCCCGCCGATTCATTCCCCGATCGCGTCCAGCAGAGGGAATCGAACCATCATTGGACACGGTACTTCCTCCCCACGAGAATCCCCTGGCCTATTCCCACCAACAGGCTGGTGTACCGATGGTAGGAGGACATCGGACGAGGGATGGTTCCTGAAAAGTCATTGATGTGCATGGTGCCGGGAGCGGGATTCGAACCCGCACGACCTTGCGGCCACCAGCTCCTAAGGCTGGCGTGTCTGCCATTTCACCACCCCGGCCACCTCACCGCGAAGTGTAGCGGCCCCGGATGACCGTTGCCGGATGCCCCGCGCTCGGATAGCATCCTGCCATTGACGCCGACCGTTTGAAAGGCATCACCCATGGCCGCGATTCCCGCCGATCCTCTTGCTCGCAAGCCGTTCGGCAAGACCGGCTTGCTCGTCCCGCCGATCGCCATCGGCTGCGCTCCGCTCGGCGATATGAGCGATACCTTTGGCTACAGCGTCAGTGAAGCAGACGCCATCGCCACCATTCTGACCGCGCTGGAAAGCCCCTTTCCGTACATCGACACGGCCGCGCATTACGGCGACGGTGAGAGCGAGCGCCGCGTTGGACTGGCCCTGCGCGAGCGCGGCGGCCTTCCCGCGAACGCGATCCTGCAGACCAAGGAGGGCCGCGATCTTTCGAACAATGACTACTCCGGCGAAACCGTCAAACGGCGCATGGAGCGTTCGCTCAAGCTCCTCGGCGTTGACAAGGTCGACATCGTCTATCTGCACGACCATGAGTGGACCACCTTCGAGAACGCCATGTCGCCTGGCGGCCCAGTTGAGGTCTTGCAGTCGTTTCGCGATCAAGGCGTGGTCGGTTTTCTCGGCATCGCCGGCGGCCCCGTTCCAAACCAGATGCAGTTCGTGGAGACCGGCCTCTTCGACGCGCTGATCCACCACAATCGCTATACCCTGCTCAACCGATCCGCCGATCCTTTGATCGACGCCGCGGCCGCTCGCGGTATGGCGGTCCTGAACGCGGCCCCGTACGGCAGCGGGATGCTGGTCAAGGGACCCGACGCCTACCCCCGCTACGCGTATCAACAGGCGTCCCCGGAGATGATCGACCGCGTGCGCCAGTTTGCGGCTATTTCCGAACGCCATGGCGTGCCGCTCGCGGCAACGGCCCTGCAGGTCTCCACTCGCGATCCCCGCATGACTTCAACGATCGTCGGCATGAGCCGGCC
>JBBRVX010000323.1:0-4309 GCA_038246475.1 Thermomicrobiales bacterium
CCTCGATGTAGATCTGCGCCAGCAGCCGCGTCATATGCGTATCGTCGGTGAAGCGGCCGTCACCCTTCCCGATCGGCGACGGCCCATCCCACGGCTCCACGAAATCGACGATCTCGCCGTAGCGTTCCCGGATCTCCGGGGGAAACTTCCACTCGGCGGGCGCGCCCAGTGCATCCCCGATCGCGCCGCCATAGAGGCAGCCACGCACCTTGCTCAGCAGCACGGAATCTCCTTTGTTCACGCGCATCGCCTTGGCATCACCCTAGCCTTTGATGCCGCCTTGGGTCAGTCCCTCGATGAAGCGGCGTTGGAGCGCGAGGAAGATGACAACCACTGGCAGGATCATCATGATGGCCGCGGCGCTGGTCATGGTCCAATCCCGGCTGAAGCGGGTGGCGAAGTTGAAGTAGCTGGTCACCACCGTAAAGAGCTCCTGCTCGGTCAGGAAGACCGTCGCCAGCAGAAACTCGTTCCAGACGCTGAGCGCCACTACCAGCCCGACTGTGAGAAACCCCGGCCACGAGAGCGGCACCACGATGCCGGTGAAGATCTGCCACTCGCTGGCGCCATCGACGCGCGCCGCGTCCTCGAAGTCCCTGGGCAATTGCAGCATGTACGAGCGCAGCAGAAAGATGGCGAACGGGGCGTTCGTGGCGATGTAGATCAGGATCAGCCCGAAAAGGTTGTTGACCAGGCCGAGCTTCTGCCAGGTGAAGAAGAGGGGCACCAGATAGAGCTGAAGTGGCAGGCTCGTCCCAATCAGCAGGTAGAGCGTCAGCGCCCCCGAGCCCGGCAGATCGAGCTTGGCCAGGCTGTAGGCGGCCATCCCGCCCAGAACCAGCACGCCGAGGATGGTGCCCACCACGAGGATGCTGCTGTTGCGCGTCGTGGTCGCGAAGTTGCCGATCTCCCAGGCCTTGGGAAAATTCTCCCAGACGAGCGACCGCGGCGGACCGAGCGGGTTCTGGCCGAGCTCGGCCTGCGTCTTGAGGGAGTTGAAGGTGAGAACCAGCAGCGGCCCAATCGCGAAGGCCAGCAG
Source organism: Thermomicrobiales bacterium (assembly GCA_038246475.1). Taxonomy (GTDB): domain Bacteria; phylum Chloroflexota; class Chloroflexia; order Thermomicrobiales; family UBA6265; genus JACCXM01. Next base: position 1,040 of record JBBRVX010000323.1, read on the forward strand.
CAGGATCAACACGATGTAGTTCGGGGCCAGGCTCGTGTCCCGGCGACGCGGCCGGATGAGCGTGCTCATATCTCCCATCCCCGGCGCCGCAGCACCTGGAAGACGGCAATCACGCAGCCGACGAAGAAGCTCATGGTCAAGCCAATCGCCGCCGCGTACCCGGCATTGAAGTTCCGAAACGCTTCCTTGAAGACGAGCACCGAAAGCACCTCGGACGCCCGTGCCGGCCCGCCCTGGGTGAGAATCCAGATGTAGTCGAACGTCAGGAACGACCAGATCGTGGTCATCAACACCATGAACACAACCGTTGGCCTGATCCCCGGCAGCGTCACATCGCGGAACTCCTGCCAGCGATTGGCCCCATCGAGCCGAGCCGATTCGTAAAGATCGGGGGGGATGTTCTGCATGCTGGCCAGGAAGAGGACCATCAGGAAGCCCCACCAGTGCCAGTTGTCGACGAACCCGATCGCCGGCAATACCGTCTTCGGATCCCCCAGGAACGCTTTATCGAACCCCGGAACACCCATGTCGGTGAGGAACGCCGGGATGCCCCGATCGGGGCTGAGCAGTCCCCGCCACAGGGCAGCGGAGATGACGCTCGGCAGGACATAGGGGATAAACAGCATCATGCGAAAGAAGAGCGCGCCCCGCCGCACCGGGGCGAGCAGGCTGGCGGCGATCAGCGCCATGGCGATCGGGATCGTCAGGAACATGGCCAGCCAGATGACGTTGTTCAGAAACGCATGGCGAAACCCGGGATCGACCGCGAGTGTGCGGAAGTTTTCGAGCCCGACCCACTCCGGCGCGCCAATGCCGTTCCATTTGGTCATCGAGTAGTAGACCGAGCTGAGCGCCGGCCCGGCCACCACCGCCACATTGATCAGTAGTATCGGCAATACAAAGAGCCAGGGCACTACCTTACGGCGGACGAAGGCCCGGCGACGATCCGCTGAGTGGCCCTGCACCAACGGAGGATGAAGTGTGATCGTTTCCTGCATGACCAGTCTCGATTCCAGAAGGAAGAGCTGAGGCGAGGCCGAGGGGCCTCGCCTCACCACACGGACTAACGCGCGGGAATTGGTGGCACGGCGCCTTCCTCACGCTCCTGGTCGAATTTCTCCTGATGTCCCTGCAAGTATTCCTCGGCGGTGATCTCACCGGCCCAGACCCGCTCAATCTCTTCGATTAGGTAGGTTTCGGTGGCAGGCGGCCAGAATGTCCACGTCGTGTAGCCATAATTGTTTGCGGCGAACGCCTTGTTCATCGCCGCCAGGATCTCGGTCAGGCCCGGATTCACCCCAGTCAGATCCTGACCCTCGAGGTTCACGGGCGCTGGGACAAGCGCGCAATCTACCAACAACTTGGACTGATTCTCGGGCGAGAACCAGAAGTCGAGGAACTTCGCCGCGGCGTCCGGATTCGCCGAGTTGGCGTTGATCGAAAAAGTCGATCCAATGCCAATATCAAAGATGGCGTCGCCGCTAACCGAGGGCATTGGGACCCAGGCCCACTCATTCTCATTTCCCGCCTCAGCGCCGAAGTGCTGCGGCGTGTCGCTCACGTACCAGGAGCCTTCAATCTTCATTGCCGCTTCTCCGGCGCCGAACATCGAACCGACCTCGGCGAACGTTCCGGTGTAATAGCGGTCCAATCCACCGCCGAACCAGCCGTTCTGTTGCATCTGGTTGAGCATCTCGATCGCGGCCACGAAGTCCGGATCGGTCCACTTCGCCTTACCGGTCAGCGCGTCGTAGACCTTCTGCGGCCCGCCAGCGCTGTGATTCAGGAATTCGCCAACGAACCATTCATTGGCCGGGCGCCACTCTGAGTTCGCGTGCGCGAAGGGGATGATTCCGGCAGCATCGACCGTCTCGGCCAGGGTCATCAGGTCGTCCAGCGTGGTCGGCGGCTCCCAACCGTTCTGCTCGAAGAGCGTCCTGTTGTAGTAGAGAACAAGAGTCTCGATCTCCGATGGAATGCTATAGAGCTTGCCGTCCGCCATGCCGAGTTCGAGCGATCCGGCGGCGAATCGGTCGTTCCAGCCGTACTCGGCCGCGTAGTCGTCCAGCGCCGCGAGTTGTCCCGCCAGCGCGAGCTGCATCACGAATGATGGTCCCGGCGTTCCGACGATGTCCGGCCCGGCCCCTCCCGCCAATGCGGTGCGGGTCGCGTCCCAGCCATTCGCCTGCAGCGTTGCCTTGACGGTCACCCCGGCGCCCGAGGCGTTGAAGGGATCGATCGCCGTGGCAATCATGCAGTCGGCGGTTTCGGAACCACCGGTGGTGTCCAGCCACATCGAAATCTCTTTTGCATCCTGTGCCGCGGCGGTTGGCGTCATCGCTACCTGCAACGGCGCCACGAGCATGACCGCGAGGGCCATCAGCGCGCCTAGCCTGCTTCGCATCGTCGGTTCTCCTGAATTCTGTCGCGATCCGCACCATGCGAATCCCGGTCATCCGGCCCCGTCGCCGGTCGCGGGTTCAATGGTTCCCAGCATGCCTGTACGCGAATCTCACCTCCTGACCATCCCACGATCGTGTTGCAATGTCACGCGGACTGTCGAATCACCAGATCGAACGGCATCACGATGCGGCAACTCTCCGCTCCGCCGCCCCCGGCAAGCCGTTCCAGCAGCAATTCAGCCGTTTTGGCCCCGAGCCGCTCGGGATACTGAGCGACGGTCGTCAAGGCCGGGGCCACGAGACGGGCCGCCGGAATGTCGTCAAAGCCGACCACCGCGACATCATCGGGCATCCGCAAGCGATGCTCGTTCATTGCCGCCAGGACGCCCATCGCCATCAGATCGTTCGCGGCAAAGATCGCAGTCGGGCGCTCGGCCAGGCGTAGTAGCTCGTGTGCCGCGTCGTAGCCGCCCCCTTCGGTGAAATCGCTCCCCCGCACGAGCATCTGGTCGTAGTGCAGGCCACGTTCTTCGAGCGCCGCCATATAGCCACGCACGCGATCCTCGCGGGGCGGCGTGCCCGCATCACCCGCCACCATGCCAATCCGCCGGTGCCCGCGCTCGATGAGATAGGTCACCGACGCGCGCGCCGCGGCGACGCTATCGATACAGACGGTGTCCAGCAGCGGGCCATTGGCCGGCGGCAGGACGCTGGTGAGCGCCACAATCGGAATTCCCGTGCCGGCCAGGGCAGCGCACTCTTCGAGGGGAACACGGAACGGCGTGATGATCACGCCATCGACTCGACCGGCCAGGGCCGAATGAAGGAACTTCCGCTCGCGCTCCAGCGCGCCGTCGGTGTTGTAGGC
>JBBRVX010000324.1:0-4257 GCA_038246475.1 Thermomicrobiales bacterium
CCGTTGATGATGGCCGTGCGCTGATCGGCGATCCCTTTTCCCTGCAGGGCCTTGCTCTGGGCTTCTGCTTCCGCGGTCTTCACGAGGGTAATGCGGTTGGCCTCGGCCTTCTCGGCAGCGGCTTCGCGCAGGTTGCGGTTGGCGGTGATCGAGTTGAGCGATTTGCGAACCTCTTCGTCCGGGCGGATCTTTGTGACCGGGGTGGCCACGATCTCATAGCCCTTGTCGGACATGATGACCGAGAGGTGTTGTTCGACGGCCAGGCCGATGGCGTTGATCTGGCCGATGACGTTGCCGAGGTTGCCGTTGCGCACTTCGGCGCGGGCCACGTTTTCGACGTGCTGGGCGATCTGCCGCTCCGGTTCCTGCATGGTGTAGTAGGCCTCGTAGACCTTCTCCGGCAGGATGCGATATTGCACGGCCAGCGCCAGGAAGATGGAGACGTTATCGGCGGTGAGAGCGTCCAGCTCGACCTCCATCGTCTGCTGCATCAGATTGACGCGGGCGGCGATGCGATCGATGAGGGGAAGCTTGAAATGGAGTCCGGGAGCGGCAATGCGGTAGAAGCGGCCATTGCGCTCGACGATGGCGCGGGTCTGCTGTTCGACGCGAAAGAGCGAGCCGAGCAGGAAGAGCAGGGCAAGGAGAAGGAGCACGACAACGACGGCGGCGATGAGCGCCAGTTGTTGCTGGGTCATGGAGGGCCTCGGTTCTGGACGGGCGCCTGGGCTGGCGCTGGAGATGCAAAGTCCGGACGTGGAGCGAAGTATGGCCTTTTTTGGGAAGAGATGAAGTGAGGGGCATGAACGTACCTCCAAAAGATCGTCATCCGAGCCTGAAATCGGGGTGCTCCGGCCATCCCCCGCATCGGAGTCCGCAATGCCGGACCGTCAGATGGTGGCCGACTCCTGGCCGACCGCGAGTGACGTCCTCCACCAACTCCAGGCATCGAGATTGGGGACTTCATAGCCGGCACGGGACATCGCGAGCTGGATGCGCGAGCGGTGATCGGCGCCATGCTGGAGCGCCTGCGCCGCGAAGACCGACGCGGGAATGGCGTAGGGTCCAAAGCTCCATTCGCCGGTCATGATGGGATCGCCGACGACGGATTCGGCCCACGCCCCCAGCGCTTCGCCGATGTCATGGGCATGCACCCGCAGCGTGGCCAGTTCGCCGGCGGGCCAACCCGCCGGCGGTGTCAGGGCCATGACGGATTGGCCGGCCAGCGCGGCACTGAAGCGATGCTCGGCTTCGATGATGTGCCAGAGGGTGGTGCGGATCGTGCCGTACGTCCCGGGCGACTCCGCGTCGAGGAACGCGGTATCGAGCACGGCGCAGGCATCGATCAGTTCCAGATTGGCCCACTGGTTCTGGCGACTGAGATTGACAAGAATAGGGTTGCCGGCCGTAGGCGATGCGTCCATGTCGTTTCTCCTGGGATCGGGCCTAGTGTGAGGCGAGGCGCCTTCGTAGTAGCTGGACAGCGATTCCTGGAGCATCCGTCTCCACCCCTGCGGGGGCATCGTCGTCGGGGTAGGGACACGGCATGCCGTGTCCTTGGCTGGGCACTGGGCACAGCATGCCATGCCCCGACTGCCGACGCTGTGACCGCATGCCCCACCTGGTTCCCTGATCGGGCATTAGGCCATGCGGCCGGCTACCGTGCGCAAGTCGTCGATGTGCATCGCGTAGTGGCCGAAGGTCTGCCCCGGAATCGCGGCCAGCAGGTTTTCTTCCTGAACCCAGTCCAGGGCGCCCGGGCGTAGCAGATCGTCTTCGGACATGATTTCCAGAGCCTCCATGAGGTCGCTGAACGATTGTCCAGCGAAGGCGCGGGCATCTTCATATGGTAGATCCTTATGCTGCTCGTAGATCGAGGCATTGATCTGCTCGAGGTCCCAACCCTTCGCTTCTGGCGGAAGCTGTTCCACGCCATAGAGCTCCATGTCAGTTGCTTTCCGACCTTCCAAGAAAGCCCGGAGCTGGGCCGCGGTCCAGCGCTCATAGGTCGCGATGTGGGCCAGCAGATCCTTTACCGACCATTCATTTGGCAGATTTGGCTCGCTTGCGACCACGGCGGGAACCGTGGCGATGAGGTTGTCCAGGGCGAGTCGTTCGCCGCGCAAGCGATCGAGAAGCTCGGCCTTCGTAGCCGGCGCGGGTGTTGCATCGCTCATCGAAGCTCCTTCTTCACGCATGAACCACGAACAACGGTCGAGAGACATACCCGGTGGCAAGCACAAAGCGCTCCAGGGCGCTTCCCGGAGGCTCGGTCAGGCGCGCGGCGAGCTGGAGCCCCGGGGAAACTGCCGCGCGATCTCGATCAGCGCGTCGAGGTCCTGGCGGAAGCCGGCGGCGTCCGTGCGCGGGGTACGGCCGGTTTGCACACAGTCGTGAAACTCTAACAGTTCCAGTTTGAATGCCTCCTCGTAGGAGACGGTCAGGCGCGTCTGCTCCAGCTCTCCGTCGTTCATGCGCTCCAGGTCGACGTGCGTTGGCGCGTTGCGCAGGTAGGGTGACGGAAACCGGATATCCACGCGGGCATCGGAACCATGGAAGGAGAAGGTCTGCGAGTAGCTCTTGAGGTGTGGGATGAGCGTCCAGGTGTAGTTCGCCCGCACCTCGTTGGCGTAGGCCAGGGTGGCGGTGAAGCTCGTGCCGCCTGCCCAGAGGCTCGCGGAAAGGACGGCATCCGGTTGCCCGAGCGCGCCGCGCAGCGCGTTGATGTCGTGGATTGAGCTGCTGATCAGTAGAGCGTAGGCCGTCAGGAGATCGGGATCGTCGTGGCCAGCCCCCTCCGCGAGGAGATCCAGCGGCTCGCGCGCCAGGATGCTCTCCTGCACGGAGGTGAACATCGCTGCTCCGTACTGCTTTTCCCGCGGCGGATTCGTTTTTCCGCGCACGATGGGATGGTGCGACATGTAGGCCGTGCCGTCCGCTTCACGCGTCGTGGCGCTGACGTAGCGGAGATCGCGCAGCGCCTGCACCAGCTCCACGCCGCGCCGGTAGCCAGGGTCGTATTGCTTCATCATCCCGACCATCAGGATTGTGCCGGCGCGAGCGGCGGCGGAAATGACCTCGTCGGTCTCGCGCAGGGTGTAGGCGAGCGGCTTTTCGACGAGCAGATGGAGGCCGCGCTCCAGGGCCGTGAGGGTGACCGGTGCGTGATCGCCACTGGTCAGAACCAGGACGGCGTCGAGCGGCTCGGCAAGGAGCGCATCGGCGTCCTTGAAGAGCCGGGTTACGCCATACTGCCGGCCGACCTCCGCCAACACAACGGGATCGATGTCGCACAGCGCGCTGATCTGGAAGCGGTCCTCGAGCTCGCGCAGATAGGGGAGATGCATCATCTGGGCGACGGCGCCAACGCCGATCACGCCTACCCGCACGCGTGTCATAGAGACCCCTCCGTCTTGTCGTGAAAGCCGCGGCCCATCAGGGGAGGATGCCACGAACCGAGGGAGTACGGAAGCATCTCACTCGCCACGTACGACGTTTGAGTACAGGGTGCACCCGCGACAGGAGCACTCTTTTCGCAAGCGCCCCCCTTCTCCCAGCCCGACCTGACAGGTGGAGGTATTCAAGAAAACCTCTCCAATCATCGCCTGTGCAGACATTGCACACGACAATAGAATCCTCTCCCTGCGCCCTCTGACCAGGGGAGGTAGGCTAGGATTCCCTCTTCCAACGAGACAAGAAGCCCCTCTCTCACCGCAGTGGGAGAAGGGTTTGGGGTGAGGGCCAGCGCCGTGTTACACGGCGCCTCCCCGGTCAGCGCGCCGTGGGAGCGGGGGTGGGGTGCGGGCTGGTCGCCGTATTGTGCAACCTGCACGAGTCGCCCGATTTGATACCTAGATTTACCCAGATATGGCGCACTTTTTCTCCGAAGTCGTGTCTCTATAGATAGAGGGGCTTGATGAACCGGGATGCGGCGTGGCGCTCGAGACCACGCCCGTCCCCCTCCGCCGGTGGGCATGAAAGCAGGGACGCCTGCCGCCGTCCACCCCTCACCCCCGCACTGACCCTGACGCCCGCGCTGGCCATCGCGGGCACTCATCGTCAGCGCGGGGCTCACCGAGGGAGGTTTGCCCGAAATGCCGCCCTGCACGCGACCAAAAGCCCCTCTCCCAGCGCCCTGGGAGAGGGGTTGGGGTGAGGGCTTCGCGCGACGGGAGCGGCGGTCCGCATCCCTCCCCGGTCCGTCACCGCGCTGGGCAGGAACCCCCATCCGCCCCAACCATCATCACCGCCGCGCCA
>JBBRVX010000325.1:0-4197 GCA_038246475.1 Thermomicrobiales bacterium
CGAGCTGCATTGCTTTGCGCAGCTTCAGGTCGAGCGCGCCGAGCGGCTCATCGAGCAAGAGCACCGCGGGCCGGTTCACCAGCGCGCGCGCCAACGCGACCCGCTGCTGCTGGCCGCCAGAAAGCTCCGCCGGCTTCCGGTCTTCGACATGAGGCAAGCGCACCATCTCCAGCGCAGCCGCCACCCGCTTCTGCCGCTCCGGCTTCGCGATGCCGGACATTTCCAGACCGTAGGCCACGTTCTGGCCAACCGTCATATGGGGGAAGAGGGCGTAATTCTGGAAGACGGTGTTGACCGGCCGCCGGTAAGGCGGCAGATTTCCCATCTCGATGCCCTCGATCAGAATCTGGCCAGCGGAGGGATGCTCGAAACCGCCGATCATGCGCAGCGTCGTCGTTTTGCCGCACCCGGACGGCCCGAGCATCGTCAGGAACTCTCCCTCCTGCACATCCAGGGAGATGCCATTCACGGCCGGCACGTCCCCGAAAAACTTGTAGAGCTCGCGCAACTCGATGCTCGACCGGGCAGCCAGCGGACTCTCGGTAGCAACAGTTGCAGTGTTCTGGGTTGTCATGACTGCCATAATCGGATCTCCACGGTGCGAGCTAGCGGCCGAGCGTGGCCTGGCGGGACAAGCGATTCGACAGCAGGACCCCCGCCAACGAGACGAAGATGATCACCGTCGCCGCCGCGTTGATTTCTGGCGAGATGCCTTGCCTGAGTCGTCCCCAGATCAGGAGTGGCAATGTCTTCTCGCGGCCTGTCAGGAAAAACGTGACGATCACTTCGTCGAACGATAGGGTAAACGCCAGGATCGCCCCGGCCAGAATCGCCGGCCGGACAAGCGGGAAGGTCACGCGCCAGAAGGTGCCCCATGGATTCGCGCCAAGATCCGCCGATGCCTCCGTCAGGTTGCGGGGGATTTGCCCCAGCCGCGCGATGACATTATTGAGGATCAACGTGATGCAAAACGTGGCGTGGCCGACGATGATCGTCCAGCGGGAGAGTTGCCACCCCATCAAACTAAAAAACGAAAGCATGGCCACCCCGGTCACGATGCCCGGCAGGACGATCGGCAGGACGACAAAGAACCGAATGGCCTGCTTCCCAGGAAAATCGTAGCGGTCGAGCGCAAACGCGGTCAGCGTCCCCAGCACCACGGCCGTTGAGGCGGCGACGAGGCCGACGAAGAGCGAGAGGCGCACGGACTCGTGGATGTCCCGATCGACCATCAGCTCGCGGTACCAATCGAGGGTAAAGCCCTTGATCGGCCAAGCATTCACCTTGGTCGCGCTGAAGGAATAGAGCACGACCACGACGAGCGGCAGGTAGAGAAAGGCATAGACGAGCGCCGAGGCAATCCCCAACCAGGGGCCACCCTGCTTGCGCGGCGGTTTGCGCAGGGGCAGCGCGGCCGGCGGGGCGGTTTCTAACAACAGCATCTCCGCGGGTCGAGCGGTCATCCCGCTGCACCCCGGCCGAGGGCCCCTGCCCGGTTCGCCACCAGCAGAAAGATCGAGATGATCGCCAGTACGGGCAGGATCAGCGCGGCGCCGAGCGGCCAGTTGTAGGCCACCCCGAACTGATCGGCAATGATGCCGCCGATCAGCTCCGTGCCTGGGCTGCCGCCGATCAGGCTCGGCGTGATGTAATCCCCCATGGTCAAACTGAACACGCTCAGGCTCCCAGCCAGCAGACCAGGCAGCGCCAGGGGAAAGACGACGCGACGAAACGTCTGAAACCAGTTCGAACCGAGGTCAGACGACGCCTCCAGCAGCGAATTCGGCATCCGATCGAGGATCGTATAAAGGGGAAGAATCATGAACGGCAACCAGACCTGGCTGAAGGTGATGTACATGGCGGTCTTGGAATAGAGAAACGCCGCCACCGGCTGGTCGACGATGCCGGTCCAGAGCAGAAACGAGTTGAGGATGCCGTTCGTCCCCAGGATCGTCTTCCATGCGAACGCCCGCACCAGGTACGAGCTCCAAAGCGGAAAAACCACCAGCATCAGCAGCAACTCGCGATGCCTGGTCGCTCGTTTGGCGATGTAGAACGCGATGGGAAAAGCGAGCACCATGTCCGTCAGCGTCACCGCGGCGGCGATCAATACCGTGCGCCACAGGACCGTCGGATAGAGTGGGTTGCTGAACACCTTCTGCACGTTGTCCAGCGTGAACGTGCGATCGATGGTCTGATAGTCTACCGACCAGAAGGCGTGAACGAGCAGGAACCCCAGCGGAACGAGGTAGAAAAGCGTCATCCAGACCAGTGGTGGCGCGAGGAGCCCCATCGCCGCGAGCCCTGGCCGCTGACGACCGTCTCCTCTTGCCGGTACCGCCGCGTTCGCCATCGCGCTAGCCTATCCAGGTACGTAGTCCGGTCCGCCGCGACGGCGTGCAACAGGCTGCCATTGAACACCGGGGGAAGCCGTTACGCCACCCCGGTGAGCCCAATGATTTTGAAGGAATGACCTGGTGCTGTCTCAAACGACCAGGTTGGGCATCGCCTGCGGGGTAGGGACACGGCATGCCGTGTCCACGAACGCATGCCCTACCGGGTTCCCTCATCGTGCACTAGGAGGCAGTCGCCTCCTGCCAGACTTGAACCCATTTGTCGTAGTTCGGAACGAACTTCCACATGTGGATCTTGGCGTACTCGGCAGGAACGTCAACCAGCCGCAACTGCTCGCGCTGCTCCATCGGCAGCGAATCGACGACCTTCTGGTTGGTGATGCTGTAGTTGAGGTTTTCGATGACGCCCAGTTGCCCTTCCGGCCCGATCATGTAATCGGCCCACTTCAAGGCCAGCTCAGGATTGGCGGCCTTGGCCGAGATGCACCAGGAGTCGGACCACCCGGTAACCCCTTCATCCGGCGAAGCTTCAGCGACCTTACCCTCGGAACCCATGATCTGCAGCGTGATCCAGGGCCAGCCATCGCCAATGACCACTTCCCCGTTGAGGAAGAGCTCGGCCACTTCGCCACCGAGATCCCAGTACTTCCGCACCAGCGGCCGCTGCTTAACGAGAATGTCCTTGACCTGGGCAAGCTGCTCGTCATCGAGCAGGAAGGGATCCTCGGGCTTCGGATCGAGCAATAGCGCGTATTGGGCGATCTGAATCGGGTAGTTCCAGGTCGTGATCTTGCCGGAGTACTTCTCATCCAGCAGCGCATTCCACGAGGTCGGCTCTTCGGTTACCTCGTCCGGGTTGTAGAGCAGGATTGTCGGTCCCCATGCAAAGTTCACGCCGTAGAGCTTGTCGTCGAACGTTATGTACGGCGGCTTCTGGAACTGCTCATAGAGGTCGGGGTAGTTCGTCAGCTTGCTGGGGTCGATCTCCGCCAGCAAGCCGGCGTCATAGAGCCGCTGCGGCAGATCGGACGAGGCGGAGACCATGTCGTACGTCGCGCCGCCGCTCCCTTGCATGGCCGCGAACATTTCATCGCCGCTTCCGGCAAAGGTGGAGGCGATCGTCGTGTCGTTCGCCTCTTCCCAGGGCTTGGTGAACGACTCGGACGTGTACCCCTCCCAGATGATCATGGTCAGCTCGTTCGACTGGGCCAGAGCGGGATGCTTCCCGATCGTGGGGCCCAGAGCGGTCGTCAGCCCCAGCGCGGCAAAGAGTTTTCCCATGTCGCGGCGGCTGATCTTGCCAGCCCGGAAACCGGCCATCACCGCGGCGGGCTCCATCTCCATCAGGAACTTGGTTCGCTCCCCGGCGCCGTGTTGCTTCTCTGCCATCGTGACTCTGCTCCTTGCTTCACGAAATCCGTGCGAGGCTCACCATCGAGCCGTCGCCAGGCCCCGCTCGGCCAATGCGCCTGCGTTGCCGATCACCACTCTGTGGAACAGCGCGCACGGTAACGGTTGTGACGATTGGCGTCAAGATGCCGCGATTCCGCACGAACTTCCCGGCTATCCGCGCAGGATCGGGCGTGTCAGGCATGTCGGGCCTCCGGCCCGATTGTGCGAAATCTCCTCACCGCTGTACGCCACAACCGCGCAACCGGCCGCTTCGAGCCGCCCGCGCGTGATCGGGGCGCCCTCACACACCAGGACGCTCCTGGGCGCCAACGCCAGCACATTGCAGCCGTGACGATCGAACTCCTCGTCCGGAACCTCGATGAACTCCCAACCTCGGCGTTGCAGTTCCAGCACGAAGGGAACCGTCATCATCGGCGGATAGACGACCGCC
>JBBRVX010000326.1:0-4165 GCA_038246475.1 Thermomicrobiales bacterium
CGATCCGATGTGCTGGACGCTAATCACCCAGCAGTGTCGCATCGAACCCCGTGTCGAGGCCCCGCCTCACCAAACTGTCCGGGAGTGAGCCCCCCTACCCCCCTCTCCCAGTGCGCTGAGGAGAGGGGGGACGAAATCGCGTTCTTACCGATACAGGACATCATCAACCGGATTCCGTATGAGTCTCTAGTGGGCTACGCTACAGTGAGCCACTTCGTCGTGCTCAGCCCCATTTGATGGGGCTTCGTCGGTCCAGCGGGACGGCTTTCAGCCTCCCGCGACGGGGCCAGCGACGTTCAACCCTGCCGACCGCGCACTGGCCATTGATGGCTCATCGGAGCGTCTTCCACTGGCGCTGCCGCTCTCTGCTGTCCCTACACCCGCCCCGTGTACACGTCCTGCAACCAGGCGCGTTTGTCGGCGTCAGTGCGCTCGCTGAAGAGATAGCGATGCCAGGCCAGGCGCTCGTGGCAGGTGGCGCCGAGCTCCCAGACGCAGCCAAGAGCGGTATCCTCGCCGCTCGGGTCGTTACGTTGAAACGACGCGCCGTCCGCGAGCTCTCGCGCGTAGATGCGCTCCCAGAGCTCCTGGTGGCCCCGCCAGACCCCGCAGAGCAGAAACGCGTGCGTGGTGCTGACGTGAAGAATGGCGAAGTTGAGACCGTAGGAGGGATCCCATGCGGTCGTGGCCATCGCCTCGGCTACCAGCGCTCGCGCTTCCGCATCGATCTCGACTGGCACAGGCATCGCGACGCGGTGCACGTGATACCACTTGAAGATCGTATCGGGCAGAAGGAGCGGCGCCTGGGGCGTTGCCTCTCGCCACTCATGCCGATAGGTCGCTGGTACGTTTCCCAGATGAGCGAGCGTCTCCGGCGTGCGGGTTCTCTCTGTGGTCGTCATCAGTGCTCTCCTTTGTGGTTAATGGGACCGATCGCGGGTAAAGGCCATGATCCAGCTCGTCTCCCAACTCGCGCCGCCGTCGGTGAAGAATGCTTGTTTCCAGCGCGCGGCATCAGGCGTGATGCCCGACCACCAAAAGCGGACGCGAACGGGCGTGCCATCGTGCACGTCGTCGCCAAAGAACTCGCCCATGCCGTCGACAAAACGGCCAATGACCGGCGGTGTGAGGTCGCAGAGAACGATGTCGGCCCAGGAGATGCTCCACAACCCGGTTGCCGGGTTGAAGATGCGGATCGCGGTGCCAACGAACCCCTCCCAGCCGCCTGAAAAGGGCCGAAAGTCGTCGATGTTGCCGATGCCGCCCAGGATCGGGCCGCACGTTCCGGCCGCGTCGAAGCGCTCCCAGGCATCGCAGTTCGTCAGGCGCGACACGAGTCGCTCGTTGGCGATGCGCCACGACCCATGCAGGAAATCGAAGCGACGCGCCCCGGGCGGCAATGACGCAACAGGCAACGGGTTTTCCTTTCCCGATCGGCGCGAGTCATGAACCCAGTGTCGGGGCGAATCAGGGCACAATCGGTCCGCAATCAGGGACGGTTCCCCACGGGCGCTCCTCGTCAGGACACGGTCAACATTTTCCAGCTCAACCGCGGGTATGACGATTGCTTCATGCCATCGGGATTACTAGACTGGTCGTCGACCAGTTGGCAAGGAGGAGAGTCATGACCACCCTTGGAGCGTATGAAGCCAAGACCCATTTCAGTGAAGTGCTTGACCGGGTTGAGAACGGAGAGACGGTGACCGTCACCCGGCACGGGGTCGCTGTTGCTCGGATCGTACCCGTACATGATGATTTCGAGAACGCCAGATCGGCGATCAAAGAATGGGAAACCTATCGTGACGAACAAAACATCACGCTCGGTGGGGGCATCACCATCAAAGAACTGATTGAGGAAGGACGCAGGTGACGCCTTTCGTGCTCGATGCCTCGGTGGCGCTCGCATGGTCATTCCGCGACGAAAACTCGCCGTTCGCCCAATCCGTCATTGGCTCGCTGGATAGACGACGCGCTGTGGCGCCTGCTATTTGGCCATTGGAAGTGGCCAATGCGCTTCTCCTGGCGATTCGGCAAGCAAGGATCGATCGCGCCGCGGCGACGCGCCTCATCGGCGTTATGGACCGATTTCCCCTGGAGATTGATCGGGCAAACTCACGAATAGTGTTCGAACCGAACGTTCTCGAACTTGGACTCACGCATAATTTGACGGCGTATGACGCCAGCTACGTTGAGCTTGCACTTAGGCGCGGGCTGCCGCTTGCCACCCAGGATAGACGGCTGGCCGAGGCCGCGAATGCTGCCGGAGTTGAGATCCTGCAACCGTAGTCCGAAATGCGCCGAAGTTGACTTTGGCTCACGCCGGCCTCCATCCTTGTATGACGTGATCTTGCCGCCGAGAAAGGCGTTCTCGTGGCGGAGACCATTCCTGTCAGCGCGCAATCAGAACGCATTCATCCCCTTCCCCGCCCCTTGACGCCCCTCTGGTGGCACAAGTGGCTCGGCTTCCCGACCACGCTTTCGCCCTTCATCGGTCGGGAGCGCGAACTGCGCGCGCTGGGCGATCTTCTGCTTGATCCCCAACACCGGCTCATTACCGTCACCGGGCCACGCGGCGTCGGCAAGACGCGCCTCGCCCTGGAGGCCGCCGAACGCCTTGACGCATCGTTCCCGGATGGGGCGGCCTTCGTGCCCTTGGCTGCCACCAGTGACCCTGGGCTGGTGCTGTCCACGGTCGCGCAGGTTCTCGACGTTCGGGACGGCCCGAGTCGTTCACTCGTCGATGCCCTGCTGGCAGCGCTCCAGGAGCGACAGTTCCTGCTGGTGCTCGACAATTTCGAGCACCTGATGCGTATTGACGAAACGGCAACTGCAGGCGTCTCTGCACTCCTGGAGGGATGCCCCAAGCTCTCGATTATGGTTACCAGTCGTGCCCCCCTGCGGATGCGCCACGAGCAACGCTTTCTCACGCGGCCCTTTGCGCTGCCCGATGCCAGCACGCCCGTCAGCCAGCTCGTTCCCGCGGAGTACGAGGCCATTGCTTTGTTCGTCGATCGCGCGCGGGCGGCCGATCACCATTTTTCGCTCGATGCCACAAATAGACAGGCCGTGGCGGAGATCTGCCGGAGGCTCGATGGACTCCCCCTGGCTATCGAGCTCGCCGCCGCCTGGGTGCGCGTGCTCTCCCCGGAGGCGCTGCCGGGGCGACTTGAGCGGCGTCTGCCCCTCCTGAAAGGCGGGGGCCACGACCAGCCGCCACGTCTCCGCACCATGCGCGACGCCATCGATTGGAGCCATGGGCTGCTCAGTCACGACGAACAGCGGCTCTTCCGACGGCTGGCCGTGTTCACTGGTGGTTTCGGTCTGGAAGCCGCCGAATGGGTCTGGGCAGATCGCCCCGCTCCTTCCGACGAGACCGCCCTGGTGGAGGGCTCGCGCCTGGAACCGCTGGAGATCCTCGCCAGCCTGGTCGACAGGAGCCTCGTGCAGCCGCTCGATCCGATTGGCCCGGCGACGCGCTTCGCCATGCTGGAAACGGTGCGCGAATACGCCCTGGAGCGGCTGGCGGAGAGCGGGGAGCAGGCTGACATCGAAGCCATGCACGCCACCTTCTACACGATTCTGGTGGAGCGCCTCGAACCGATGCTGCTGGGACCGGAGGAGCGCCACTGGCACGCGCTGCTCGACGCGGAGCTCGGCAATTTGCGCGCGACCCTCACCTGGTCACTGGCCCACTACGTTGACGTGGCGCTGCGCATCGGCGGATCGCTGTGGGCCTATTGGGCCTGGGCAGAGCTCTCCACGGGCCGCCGCTGGCTCGCCCTGGCGTTGGCTGATCCGCGAGCGGGGTCACCGCCGATACGCGCGCGAGCGCTGAAGACTGGCGCCGCGCTGGCGAGTCTCGCGGGCGACTATGCGCTCACCCAGACATGGGCTGAGGCAGCCGTGGCGCTGGCGATAGAAGGCGGCGACCGCGTTGTGGAAGCCGAAGCGCGCTGGATGGTGGGCATCGCCCAGCTCTGCGCTGGCGCCACCGATGTGGCGGCACGTGAATTCGATCACGCGCTCGCCTTGTTCGAGCACGCCACAACCTCCACCGATCGGGTCTGGGCCGCGAATGCGCGATCGACTCGCGGCGTGCTGGCCATGATGACCGGCGACCATGCGCTCGGTCTGGCGCTCTATGAACAAGCCCTGGCCCAAGCCC
>JBBRVX010000327.1:0-4121 GCA_038246475.1 Thermomicrobiales bacterium
CGATCGCGCTGGTGATCGCCTCGGCCATGTCCGGCGGCGCATCGACGAGGATGACCCCCTCGCCGGTGACGAAGAAGACGACCTGCTCGTTGCCGTTCGTCACCCAGTAGGCATCGCGCCCTACTGGCTCGACGACGTAGCCTTGGGCATAGTCGATCCGCGGGCCAAGGGCGCTGGCCGGAACCGGCGCGATTGTGCTTTTCTGGGCCGCCAGCTCTGCCAGCCGCTCCGGGGAGACCAGAGAAGATGAGGCCTCCGGCGTACTTGCGAAGTCCTGGCCAGAGACGGCTGGTGAAGTCAGGCCGAAACTGAGGAGCGCGGTAACGAACAACAGGGCGGGGACCACCCGTGTGCGGCGGTAGGGCATGAACTTTCTCCGTACGAGCGAGCTGAGGCCAGAGCATGAACTGGCTGCCCGCAGCCTATCATATATTTGAAATTTCAACAATATGCGAATGACGCATGATGCCGTAAGCCGGCGTGGCGGTGGGCCATGCTACGCCCGATCGAGCGCGTGAGGAGATTGTCAATGAGCGAGCCGCGCTGGCTGGACCAGCAGGAGATGGCCACCTGGCTCCCGTACGTCAAGAACGCGGCGCGGGTGCTGGCCGTGCTCGATCGTGATCTGCGCCGCCGCCATGGCATCAGCGGGTCCGACTACGAGGTCCTCCACCATCTGTCGGAGGCGCCAGCCGAGCATCTGCGCATCGGCGATCTGGCTCAACTCGTGGCCGATTCCAATAGTCGCATGTCGCACCGCATCGACCGCCTGGCGGGCCGCGGTCTGGTGGCCAGGCACGCCACGGCCGACGATGGCCGCGGACGGGTCATCCAATTGACGGCCGAGGGCCGGCAAGTGCTTGAGCGCGCCGCGCCGGAGCATGTGGCGCTGGTGCGGCGCCTCTTCGTCGATGCCTTAACGCCGGACGAGCTCGTCGCCCTGGCGGGCCCCCTGGCTCGCCTCTCGCGGCACCTGGATGCGTTGCCCGACGCGGCCGACGATGTGCCCTGCTGACCGTGGCGGTCTGGGGTGCGCCACCGCGCACTCTACCGGCTTCCGTTGCAGGACGACACCGGATCGCCGCGCCAGGGGAGCGAGGCCAATCTCTTCTGGATCGAAGTCGGCTACGCCGCCGCTGACGGCGCCCCCATGAACGCCTATGTCAGTTGCCGCGGTCTCGGCCTCAGCAACGGCGCCATGCAAACCTTCATCCACCTCGCCCCGGCGCAGGATTACGACGCGGAGGTTCTGACGGTGGATGCGCTCCTCGACGCGCATGAAGCCCCACGCCTCGACCTGGACCAGCTCGACCAGGGAGCCGGGCCGATTCCCGCACCTTGAGTGTCCGACACATCCAGCGTGAAGATTCAGGCGGTCGGGCCATGAAGAGTCGGGAGCACGAGGGCTGGCCACCGGGAGAGCCCCATCTCCGGTCAGACAAGCCGGATGCTGATCGCCCACGCCGTGACCGTGTCCGGTGAAGAAACCTCGTGGTCCTTCGATGCCGCCGTGACGCTAGCATGCGTACCACCCGCTGCCGGCTTCATACGCCACAGCAGGGTCATGTCCGCCTGCAGCCGCGCGCATGGGAGCCGGGCGTTGCCACCCGGCAGGTGCAGGCGGTCTGCTCGCCCACGGTTACACAGACGCATTTGCCCGATGGGCAGCCCAGGGGCGCCTGCGGGTCGCAGATCTCGCCCGACTGCAGCGGCCCGTTGACGCATGATCATGGCGGCGTCCCCTTTCGGGCACGCCGCCCTTGTTGCCGGTGTGACGGCAAGCCGGCTAGACAGCGCGAAGAGCAGCCGGGGAGAAAGCCAGTGGACTCGCGTCGACCACGGTCGTCTGGCGAGCCCCTGCCTACCCCAGGCATGCGCCCAAGCATTGCCCGTTCACGAGGCAGGCGCTGCCGATCGGGCAGTCGTCATCGACATCGCACGCTCCCTGAAGTGTCAGGGCATAACAGACCGCAGCCCACCCTCTTTGCGTGCGCCGCACGAGCAGGGCGAGCCGGGAGGGCCATCGCTGAAGAAGTTCTTGCAGGTGCAGACGCCATGGAGGCAGACTCCGCTCCGGCAGCCGTTGCCGCATACGCCGCAATGGGCGACATCGCTCCCCAGGTCGACGCAGCGCCCATCGCAGCACGTCCCCTGGCCGCAGCCGCCGCAACACGCCTTCTTGTCGATGCATTTCTTGCCACACCGCTTCTTCTTGCCCTTGCA
Organism: Thermomicrobiales bacterium; assembly: GCA_038246475.1. Taxonomy (GTDB): domain Bacteria; phylum Chloroflexota; class Chloroflexia; order Thermomicrobiales; family UBA6265; genus JACCXM01. The sequence goes on from JBBRVX010000327.1 coordinate 2,224, forward strand.
GTGCTTGCCCTTCCTGGCAGCGGCCTGGTTGGCGACTTCAGGCCACCCTGAGGCAACGATCATCCCGCCAGCGGCCAGCCCGAAGCGCCGTCGCGTCCATCCATCGAATCGCGTTCCATCCATGGGGGCTTCCTTTCGGGTAGGGATGCTTCCCAATGCAGACAAGCGAAGGATCCATAAGGATCCATCGAGCAGGAGCATGCGCGGGATCACGCCTCGATCGGTAGGCAGGTATTGGTGAAGCCCTCGCAGCCGCCGGTGCAGCACTCGCTGGTGTTCTCGCACGGCACGCCAAACCCGAAGCAGGCCTCCTGGCGGCAGGTGCATTGCGTGATCTCCCCGTTGCTGATGCACTGGCAGTTTCCGGTTTCGCACTCTAAAGGCGTCTCCGGATTACAGATGTCGCCTGCCGTGAGGTCGCCGTTGACGCACGATTCTTCGCCCAGACAGAGCTGGCCCGGTTGGCAGCAGGTTTTTCCGCAGGCAATCGCGCTGCTGGGGCATGTGCACCGCTTTCCCTGGCACTTGGCGCCGCCACAGCATTTCTTCTTGCCGCCGTTCTTGCTCTTGCACTTCTTGCCCGGCGCGACACAGCCAGCGGCCGCGTCGTCGATGCCAAACTGGCCGAGCACGACCGCGCCAGCAGCGGTGCTCGCGACCAGGCGCAAGACACGTCGCCGTGTCCCACATCCCCACGTCCGCGCCACAGCGTCAAAGACCGCAGTATTCATCAGCGTCTCCTTTCGATAGTGCATCGAGATCGACCAGATCGTCAATCCACGCCACCGCGTGCGTGCACGGCCCACTCTGCGCAGCGGCCATTAGTCCGTCATTAGCGGGTTCGTTGGCTGGCAGGGTGAGAGGGCTCCCCGGAAACCGCCGCATGGTTACGATCCGCTTTGGCCGGTTGCCGCGATGGCGTTTCGTGGCGATGTCACACCGGGACCCTGAGGGAAAGCGCCAGCACCGCGTCTCTTCCTGCCAAACATTGAGGCCACGCGCGCTGGCCAGGTGTGGGAGACTGCACGTAACCGAGTTGCTGACTCTGGAGGCACCCCATGCGCCTGCTCGTTGCGTCCGCCGTGTTCCTGTTTCTTGCCCCTCTCCTGGCCACCCCCACGGCGGCCCAGTCGTTCCCCGGCGTCTCGGACGAACGTTATGTCTCATCGCAATTCGGCTACGCCCTATCCTGGGATGAGGCGTGGCGGCTCGATCGCTCGATCTCGCGGCCCGGTTTCGATGCCCTCGTTCTTTCCAACGGCGTCAGTGATGTTGCGTTGACGGCGACGACCGGGTTCGCGGGGGCCACCGGGTTTATCGCCACACCCGAGCAATGCGTCCAGCACTCTCTTGCCGCACTTGTGAGACGTCCGGGCACGCAACCCGTCCCGCTGCGGGACGAGACGGGAGCGCCGCGTCAGGGGAGCGAGCCCGATCTCTTCTGGACGGAAGTCGGCTTCGCCGCCGCCGATGGCGCCCCCATGAACGCCTATGTCAGTTGCCGCGGTCTCGGCCTCAGCAACGGCGCAATGCAAACCTTCATCCACCTCGCTCCTGCCCTGGATTACGACGCGGAGGTCTTGACGGTGGATGCTCTCCTGGAGGGATATGAGGGGCCGCGGCTTGACCTGGATCAGCTCGACCAGGGCGCCGGGCCGATTCCCGCTCCCTGAGTGCTCGCCACGGCGAGCATGTCCACCTCATACCGGATCCGGGTAAACAGAGGACGATTGCGGCGGCGCTCCCTCACCCCCTGCCCCCCTCACTCCCGGACAGTTTCAGCGCAGCCACGGAAAGGACCAGCCGAGCGCGGTGTGACGGAAGGGTAAGGCCGGGAGATGATCCCGATCGAGGGTTTTGAGGCAGGCGGTGCGACCGATGCGGAGCACACTCAGATC
>JBBRVX010000328.1:0-4115 GCA_038246475.1 Thermomicrobiales bacterium
AACTCAACCGGGGTGGGCCGGCCGAAAATACTCACCTTGACCTTGAGCTTCTGCTTGTCCGCATTCACTTCCTGGACGGTGCCAGAGAAGTTGGCGAACGCGCCGACCACCACGCGAACTTCGTCGCCCTCGTGGAATTCGTACTTGGGCTTGGGCTTGGCCGTGCCTTCGCTGATGCCCTTGCGCAGACCGTCGATGCTAGGCGGCTGCACTTCTTGCGGGCGGTTGTTGCCCACGAAGCCGGTGACCTTGGGCGTGTCCTTGACCAAGTGCCACGCCTCTTCGCCCATCATCATCTCGACGAAGATATAGCCGGGGAACGTCGTACGACTGCGCGTGCGAGCTTTGCCCGTCTTGGTCGCGTCGGTGACCTGCTCCGTCGGGATCAAAATTTCGCCGAAGCGTGACTCCATCTTGTACTGACGGATGCGCTCCATGAGAGCCGCTTTGACCTTGTTCTCGTATCCCGAGTAAGTCGTGGCGACGTACCACTTCAGCGATACTATCTCGTCTTTCGTTGCGGATTCCGAGCTCATGCTCCGTACACCAAGTTCGTGAGGTAACCCCAGAAGCGATCGAGCAGCGTGACGTAAGTCGTCGCGACAGCTCCAGCGATGAGCACCACGAGCGTTCCGTTCGTGGTTGCTTCCTTGCTCGGCCAAGTGACTCGGGCGAGTTCGCCGGCCACTTCGGTGGCCCAGTTTCTAACGGCGGGCCGGCGGTAGTAGCGCAAAACGATCAGAAGTCCCACAACTGCACCGACGATCAGGGTCAGCGAGCCCCGTTGCTCCTCGGAATACGAGATGAGCGCTGGGACCATGCGCACGGCGCTGGGCCAATCGCCCAGACTGTTCCAAGCGGCGAAAAGCACCTTGCCGGCCAAGTAGGCGACCAGGATGCCGACGAGGAAGAAGGCCGCATGGACGTACTTTTCGACGCCGATCTGCGCAGGAGCCAAGCCTTCCAGCTCGTCTTCTTGCGCACGTGCGAGCGCCTCGTCGGGAGCCTGTGCGGCCTCCTGACTCGATTCTCCCTCGTCGGGAGCGCTGGGACGGTCGGATTCTTGGGTCATGGTCGAAAAAGGGGGACCGGGGAGAGAGAGCCGAACTTCGAGGGGCCGAAGAGGCGCGGAAGACTGGGTTGCAGGGGCAGAGAGGCTCGAACTCCCGACCTGCGGATTTGGAATCCGCTGCTCTACCGACTGAGCTATACCCCTTCAGGAAGCCCGCGGAGCTTGGTTCTCCTTGGGCACGAAGGCCTGCACCTCGGGAAAAGGGGCCGGCCAACGGTGTTTTTGTCGTTTGCTGGAATCGGTCGGACTGGACGCGTCGAGGCTCTGGGAGTTACTTGCTGTCCACGTGGAGCGTGTGGGTGTTGCAAGTCGGGCAGAACTTCTTGAGTTCGATCTGCCCGACTGCCGTACGGGAACGAGTGGTTTTGAAGTTCCTGGCCCCGCACACCGTACAGCTGAGGGCCACGGCAATTCGTGTTGCCTTGCTGCGACCCCGACCCATCTAGACGAAATTCCGAATCACACGAGGATCTTGGAAACGACGCCCGCACCAACGGTGCGGCCGCCTTCGCGAATCGCGAAGCGCATCTGCTCCTCGAGCGCGACCGGAGTAATGAGCTCGACTTCCATCTGGATGTTGTCGCCCGGCATCACCATCTTCACGCCCTCGGGCAGCATGCATGACCCAGTCACGTCCGTCGTGCGGATGTAAAACTGAGGACGGTAGTTCGTGAAGAACGGCGTGTGACGTCCGCCCTCTTCCTTCTTGAGCACGTACACTTCGCCCAAAAACTTCGTGTGCGGCGTGATGCTGCCCGGCTTGGCCAACACCTGGCCTCGCTCGATGCCCTCCTTGTCGATGCCGCGCAATAGGCAGCCGACGTTGTCGCCCGCCATGCCCTGCTCCAGCTGCTTGCGGAACATCTCCACGCCCGTCACCACTGTCTTGCCCGCTGCGCCGAAGCCAACGATTTCAGCTTCGTCGTTCACCTTGATGACGCCGCGCTCGATACGTCCCGTCGCGACCGTGCCGCGTCCCTTGATCGAAAAAACGTCCTCGACGCTCATCAAGAAAGGCTTGTCCACTTCACGCGTCGGCTCCGGAATCTCCGTGTCCAACGTGTCCAGCAAACCCTTGATGCTCTTCACCCACGTCGCGTCTCCGTTCAGCGCAGGCAGTGCTGCCACGTGACAAATCTTCGCGCCGTCGCCGTCGAACTTGTACTTGCTCAAAAGCTCGCGGACTTCCATCTCCACCAGCTCCAGCATCTCCGGGTCTTCCACCGCGTCGCACTTGTTCAGAGCCACGACGATGTGGTTCAGGCCCACCTGCCGAGCCAGCAGAACGTGCTCGCGCGTCTGCGGCATCACCGAGTCGAGCGCGCTCACCACCAGAATCGCGCCATCCATCTGCGCAGCCCCCGTGATCATGTTCTTGATGTAGTCGGCGTGTCCCGGGCAGTCGACGTGCGCGTAGTGGCGCTTCTCCGTCTCATACTCCACGTGCGCGGTGTTGATCGTGATCCCGCGTGCTTTCTCTTCCGGCGCCGCGTCAATCTGGTCGTAGGCCTTCGCCTCACCGCCATACTTCTTCGACAGCACCGTCGTGATCGCCGCAGTCAGCGTCGTCTTCCCGTGATCAACGTGCCCAATCGTACCCACGTTCACGTGCGGCTTCGTCCGCTCAAATTTACCCTTGGCCATTGCTGTTCCTTTATTTCTTTTCGTCTTTGCCGGATTGCTTGTTGATGATTTCGTCAGCGATATTCCGCGGCGCTTCCGAATAGTGTTTGAATTCCATCGTGTACGTGGCGCGGCCCTGTGACAGGGAACGCAGCGTGGTGGAATAGCCGAACATTTCCTTCAGCGGCACTTCCGCCTTCACCGTCTTGCCGCCGCCAGGGATGTCATCCATGCCCTGAATGACGCCGCGCCGCGAGTTAAGATCGCCCACGACGTTGCCCATGAAGTCTTCCGGGGTCTCGACTTCAACCGCCATGATCGGTTCCAGCAGCGACGGACTGGCGCGGCGCAAGCCTTCCTTGAAAGCCATCAAACCGGCCATCTTGAACGCGTTCTCGTTCGAATCCACCTCGTGATACGAACCGTCGAACAGGGTGACCTTGACGTCAACCACCGGGAACCCGGCAAGCACGCCGGAGGGCAGCGCCTCCAGAATGCCCTTCTGTACTGCTGGAATATATTCGCGGGGTACCGAGCCACCCTTGATGGCGTCAATGAACTCGTAACCCTTGCCGGTTTCGTTCGGCTCGACCTTCAGCCAGACGTGGCCATACTGGCCGCGACCGCCCGACTGTTTGACGAATTTGCCCTCGACCTTGTCGCAGGACTTGCGGATTGTTTCGCGATACGCAACCTGCGGTGCGCCGACGTTCGCCTCAACGCTGAACTCGCGCCGCATACGGTCAACAATGATCTCAAGATGCAGTTCGCCCATCCCCGAAATGATGGTCTGACCGGTCTCTTCGTCAGTGCGCACCCGGAACGACGGATCTTCCTGGGCGAGCCGGTTGAGGGCGAGACCCATTTTTTCCTGGTCGGCCTTGGTCTTCGGCTCCACGGCAACGTGAATCACCGGCTCCGGGAATATCATCCGCTCCAGCGTGATGATCTTCGTCGGATCACACAGCGTGTCGCCGGTCACCACATCCTTCAGGCCCACGGCAGCGGCAATATCGCCCGCGAAAATTTCCTTGATCTCTTCGCGCTGATTGGCATGCATCAGCAGAATGCGGCCAATACGTTCCTTGCGCTGCTTGATGGCGTTATAAATGGTGTCGCCTGAGTTCAATGTTCCGGAATAGACGCGGATGAACGTCAGCTGGCCGACAAACGGATCGGTCATGATCTTGAAGGCGAGCGCAGAGAACGCCTCGGCATCTTCCGGCTTGCGCGAGCCTTCCTGGTCGTTGTCGAGAATGCCCTTGACCGGCGGTATATCAACCGGGGACGGCAGGTAGTCGATAACCGCGTCCAGCATCGCCTGCACACCCTTGTTCTTGAACGCGGAGCCGCACAGCATTGGCACGATTTCACCCGCGATCGTGCGCCGGCGCAAACCATCCTTCAATTCCTGCTCGGT
>JBBRVX010000329.1:0-4076 GCA_038246475.1 Thermomicrobiales bacterium
CCTTGACCGACACGTCGAGTCCAGCAAAATGGTCCATGCTGCGCTTCTCCTTCTGATGCTTGAGGCCCGTAATGGTGACCTCGTTTCACCATCAGCCTGAAGCGCAGCACCCCAAATCCTCAGCTATCCACAAGTACGCCGCCGATTACCCCATCTAAGTGCCAAGACCGGGGATTGTATGCGGCATGCTTTGCGGCAATCGGATCGCATGATACCCCTCCTCCTGGCAATAGCCTGCGTACTCCCGCGTCGCGGTCGTCTCCATCTCGACTTCCGCGATCCGCATCTTGACCACGTCGCCGATGGAGACGAGGCCGATCAGACGACCTCTCTCCACCACGGGCATGTGGCGCAACCGGTGCGTCGTCATTTCCGACATCAGCCGGTCGATCGGGTCGGCCTCCCGCGCCGTGACCACCGTCTTGGTCATGAAGTCCGAGGCCGGCTCCTTCAAGACCTTGGGACCGGATTGGCCGATCGCCCGCATGAGGTCGTGCTCTGACACGATGCCCGCGACACTGCCGTTGTCTCCCTCGATGACGATGCAGCCAATGCCATGCCGCTCGAGCAGCTTTGCGATATCGAGCAACGACTTGTCTTTGGTAGTGGTAACGACACTCCTACCCTTCAGTCTCAGAATTGCCGCGACGTTCATCTCATTTTCCTCCAGCCCCTCAGGAACTTCCGTCCACGACAGCGGCTCGCGCACAATGTGACAGCCTATCGCTTCCTGAATTTGTGTCCGTAAGTCTCGCAAGAGTTGTCAATCCTTTGTGGGGTCCGCCGCCGAAGCGATGCTCGAAAATTGCTCCTCGGCTGAGTGATTCCGATGAGGCATTACCCTGGTAGAGCTTGCCATTGCTCTCCATCCATCCCACCCAGGCTTGATCGCCCGAATATCCGATTTTGTGTGGCTCCCTTTCCCTTCCCCTTCTTCTAGTCCTGAGCGTCCATAGCAACTTGCGCGTGAGCCACGTAGTCCATGGCCGCTTTCTTGTTGGCGGCAACTTCAGGATTGTGGGTCGCGCGCCGCCAGGGCGATCGAAAATTGCTCCTCGGCTGAGTGATTCCGGTGAGGCATTTCTCCTGGTTTGGAAACGGCCCGGACGAGAGCTTGCCGTTGCTCTCCATCCCATACCACCCAGGCTTGATCGCCCGAATATCCGATTGGCGTTCATTGACGTAATGGGGAATGGTCATTGCGGTACTCCTAAATTGCGCTGGTCCTAAATCAGGACTGGCCCGTGGCGAATTTCCATCGCGGCGCAAGCCGTTCAGTTCGCCTTGAGCGGCTTATCCATGCTGTTCATCAGATGAACCTTGAGCGGTTCGTCCGCGTCGGCCACCACCTTGGGCGAAAGCGGGGGGACTTCCTCGGCTTGAGCCGTCAATGCGCTGAACTGCTTGCGCCAATAGGCCGCCTGCAATTCCACGATCTCGGCGAGGTTCTTAGCGCCCGCCAAGCTGTTGGCCAGGTCGAAGCCGGAATTCAGGTTCCGCTGGGCGATGTGGATGATTTTATGGTTGAACGCCGCAGCGCCCCACCCCGCCGCATCAAAGGATCTTTCAAAAGTCGCAATTGATGCTTCGAGAGCATCCTTAGAGCGGTCATAGGCCTCGCGCGTCTGGCTCACGGTCTTCTCGGCAACGGGTCCCAGGGCCTCGGGGATGGCGGTGTCGAGAGCTAAGAGATCGAGTTGGGCGGTAACGTTGCGGTAGGCGTTGCGGGCTTGGTCGGCGGCAGCTTGGGGGTTGAAGGTAGCGGCCATGACAGTGCCTCTTGGGCTACATCGCACGCAGGCGGTGTTTCGCGGGCTGGAGGCGCAAACCTGAGGCTCCGAGAGCGCTCAACTGCTGAGAATTTTCGGGAAAGGGGGCGTGCACGTAGTTGGCACGGTAGTCTCTACCGTCAGCGCCTCGGGTGGCGCGCCAATGCGAAATATGTGGGCATTGCCTGAGGGTATTACAAGCTATGCGCGCTAAATAGTCACGTCGATAGCAAGAGTTGAATGGGCATTGTCAGACAAACCTGAACGGGCCTCACGAAAGGTGCTGGTCTGAGGCGTTCAGAACGCCAGCTGACGCCACTCGGCCAGGGCGGCAGAACGGTTCTGTTTGAAGATGTCGCGGCGGTTGAGGTGACGGTCATTGTTGAAGTGATTGTGGATCGAGGCATGGGCGGCGGCAAATTTCTGTAGGGTCCTGACGGCCTGAACTTCGCCATAGCTCGTTCTCGTCGTCGGAACGGCTGGTGGGAATTCTCAGCCCGATTGTTGAGCCACCGACCGCACGTTTGATCGGCAGCATTGCCGATTACTTTCATCGCCGATCGGTACGACCGAAGCCGGTCGGTTACAATTGATCGCGGTCTGCCGTAACGCTTCATCGTGCGCTTCAGGAATCTCAGCGCAGCCCTGCGATCCCCCGCTTCGTCGCGAAGACCTCAAGCTCGCCTTCGTGATCTACCGCACGCCTGAGATAATGCGTCTCTCAAATTTGCCTTGCGGGCTTTTTCTCGGGCTCTTCAAGCCTCTCCAATTTTTTCTGCGTCTGCACCGAACGCCCATCGAAGATGGCGCCCTTCTCAACCGCAAGAGAGTGGTGGTGAATGTCGCCCGCAACGTGGGCTTGAGACTTCAAAATGACTTGGTCACCTCGGATAGGACCCTCGACCGACCCATCCACGACGACTCGTTCGGCTTGGATGGTGCCTACAACTTGAGCTTCGCGAGAAACAATGAGCGACGTGCAATGGATCTCGCCCTCGACTTGACCATTGAGCTCCACCAGCCCCTCAGCCGTCACGCTGCCCACAATCTTGAGGCCCTTGGCGATCACCGTTCCTCGGTGCTTTGACGCAAACATGACACCCCTCCTACGCCTTCATTTCAGTGGACCAGACTGACTCCAGCGGAAGCCCTGGGCAAGGAAGTCAGGATGCTACTTGTTAGGGCAGGCTCGGCCAAAGAGGCTTGACGTCTGAAGGTTTTGGACTGGTTATTTGGCGCCTGGCCTCGAGACCGTGGCACTGCCGGCTTCGGTGAGAAGCTCATTAAGCTCTGCGAGCCTTGCCTTGCACCGTTTGATAGACTCGGCGGTAGTGTCAATCCAGCCGGCGCCTTGGTCCTCGCCCGTTCGCACCTTGCCTAACTCCATAAGTTCAAGCTGCTGCTCGATGCTTGCTTGTTCTTGCTTGCACCAAGCGATGAAGCGACCGGGCGCTGGCACTGGAAGGCTCCTTTATCTCGACATCTACCGCTGAAGCATCCCTCGTAATCCCGCCCTTGGTCAAGAAACGTTGAACTCGGCTAGATTGTCGCCTAGTGGCACGAAGCCGCCATGCTCGACTGATGTCCGCTTTGTTGTTAGGTTCGGATTGCTGCCTGCCTGGTACCGCACGCATATCTGGTCGTCGTCCACGAAGGTGGAGAGCAACAGCTGCTCATCGGACCCTGGCCAGACGTCGTCGCTTCTGTGCGAGAATACGCACGGGGAGAATGGGTCGTTCCGCTCGCTGAATGATAAATCTCGCGTAACAACCATCTCTAGGACACCCTGACCATTAGGTCACACTTAGTCAGCGAAAAATAACTCCGTATCAATTGGTTAGTGTGGCTGTGCTGGCAGTCCTCGGCGAAAGACTCTCTAAGTTCAAATTCCCTGATACACGGGAAAATACAGGGAAATTTTCCGGATCTAGCCGCGAAGGCGAGAAGACGGCTAGGTTTTCGGACCATAAGTCAGCTACTTACACCCAAATTCCCTACGCATCTGAACAGGGAATTTTGTCGAGCTAACAGGGAATTGTTTCCCGCAGAGCAGGGAAAATCGCAGGCCAAATCTCTAGCGGACGGAATTTTCGGAAAGGACAGGGTTCTCCCTGCTCATCCGCCGGATCAGATCGCGCAGGCCACGATCAATTCTTGGCCGCCCTGCCCTATGACGCGATTTCCAACGCCAGAACATTTTGAACCCAGCGCGATGCCAACGCAGAGCGGTCTCCGGCTGAACCACCTGAACCGCGCCTAAAAGGCTCGGCCAAAGCCTTGTCATCCATATAACTTGTCATCCATATA
>JBBRVX010000330.1:0-4025 GCA_038246475.1 Thermomicrobiales bacterium
GTTGAGCCGTTGCAAAACGCGGATCAGCCCGATCGAGTCAACGTCGTAGACCGCCGAGGAGTCGGGGTAATCGCCCAGGCTGGGCGGATCGCCGGTGAGGGCGATGATGTTGCGTACACCCACGGCGTGCGCCCCCAGCAGCTCCGACTGCAACCCCATCAACGAGCGGTCGCGAGTGGTCAGATGCAGAATGGTCTCTACGCCAACCTGATGCTGGATCAGGTAGCAGAGCGTCAGGGCGCTCATACGCACCCGCGCCATCGGTGAATCGGCCACGTTGATCAGATCGACGCCGGCCTCCTGGAGCAGGCGCGCGCCGTCGAGCGCCTTGGTGGGGTTGAGGCCCTTGGGCGGGTCGATCTCGACGCTGACCACGAACTCGCCGCGATCGAGCTTCTGCTGCAAGAGCGTCGGGCCTTCCGGCGGGATCAGGTCCATCTCGGGAGCGGCCACGATGCGGGTGCGGCGGCTTCCGGTGGCTATCTCGTCTGTGCCGTCCTCCCTCGAAGGCGCCGGGGCGCCATTGCTCGACTGCCGGGAGTCCAGCGCCTCGCGCATGGCGGCGATGTGCAACGGGGTGGTGCCGCAACAGCCGCCGATGATGCGGACACCGGCATTGGCGGCGCGGCGGGCGAACTCGGCGAAGTATTCCGGCGACGAGGGATAGATGACCCGCCCGGCGACATGCGCCGGCCACCCCGCGTTCGGCATGCAGGAGACCGCCGGAACTGGACCGTCCGCCTCGGAGAGCCGCTGCAGGATCGCCGCAACGACCGGGAGGAGACGCTGCGGCCCAACCGAGCAGTTTGCGCCGACGACGGCGACACCAAGTGTCAAGAGCCGTTCCGCGACCTCCTCAGGGGAGCTGCCGCCGATGGTGCGGCCATCCTCGGCGAAGGTCATGGAGGCGACGATGGGCAGGTCACAGGCTTCACGCGCGGCGTTGACCGCCTCGGTCATTTCATCGAGATTGCCGATCGTCTCGATGACCAGCAGATCGACGCCGCCTTCCAGCAAAGCCTCGATCTGCTCGCGGAAGGCCCCGCGGGCGACGGCCGGGGCCAGCGTGCCATAGGGAGCAAGCGTCCGTCCCAGGGGGCCAACAGAGCCGGCCACCAGGGCCGCCGATCCCGCAATCTCCCGCGCCTCGCGCGCCAAGCGGACGGCCTTGCGGTTGATGGCCTTCACCTGATCGGCGAGCCCGAACGACTCCAGCTTGAAGCGATTGGCGCCAAAGGTGTTTGCTTCGAGGAGCTCTGCCCCGGCGTCGAGGTAGGCGCGGTGGACGCCAAGCACGAGATCGGGCCGATTCAGATTGAGGGCGTCAAACGATTCGTCGAGCGATGCCCCAGCAGCGTAGAGCATCGTGCCGATCGCGCCATCGGCGAGGATCGGTCCGGCGGATAGGCGATCGAACAACGGATGGGTCATGACGGTCTCCGGATTCGGGCTTGTACTCATGCAACTCTACCCGAGGCAGGGCCACCGGGGCCGCATTTCGGCGCCCAACGTGCACGCGTCATGCCATGCTCGTCCCTGATTCATGCGGCCAGGTCCGTGCTATGTCGCTCCGTGAGACTCATTCCGGTTCGACTCGAACATGCACAGGAAACCGGTGCGATGGGGTATTGGGACTCCCATCGCACCGGTGATCAAAGGGAAGGGATGATGGCTCCGGGATGGCAGAGCCAGGGAAATTACGGGGTCGGGGTAGCCGCGGACGGCGCCTGCTCAGACTCGTTGGCGTCCGAATCGTCAGCATCCTTAGCATCCTTGGCATCGCCAGAGCCGGGACCCCACGCATCTTCGCCCTTCATGCCGCCACGGCCGCCATGCTGGCCCGGCCCCATGCGACCGTCGGCGGGGCCGTGTTCCCACATCCCGCCGCGGCCCATCGGACCATGGCCACCCATGAACATCGGGCCAGGGCCGAGCGGCGCATCCGATGTGGCGACGAGGAGTTTGAGCGCCTCCGCCTGGCCCTTGGTCAGGCCGTCCGCGGATACCTGATCGTCGATCACCTTCATCATCGCCTTGCGAATGGCGGCATCGATGTCGTCGGCGCTGGCGTTGCCAAGCTCGGCTGCCAGGGCCGCGGTGAACTCGTTGTAGAGCTCGGCGCGCTTTTGGCCGAACTCTTCCATCCCCGGCTGTACGGCGACCGCCGGGAGTGTCGTGCTCTCCTCCTGCGCCCGTGCGATCGGCGCGGCGCCAAGGGCGCTCGCCATGAACCCCAGGCCAAGCCCGGTTCCGGCAACCTTTGTCACGAACGATTTGCGATTCAGCGTTTGGCTCACCACGATTCTCCTGGCCCCTCAGGGCGGTTCCGCGGCCACCGGTGGCCGCCTGAATCCATCATCGTGGGTCAGGCTTACGATTTGCTGGGAGGGGGCTGGGAAATGAGGGGGACGAGACGGGGTGATAGGGTCATGGGGTCATAGGGTGATAGGGAGAACGACCGGTCGCGGCCCGTGGCTCTCACATCGTACTACCCATCACCCCATGCCCCCTCATCTCAATACAACCTCTTTACATACGCCTCTTCGATGGCGCAGTCGAGGTCCGCGATGGTGGATTCGTCGAGGTGCAGTTGGTCGGTGAGCATCTTGCCGAGGGTTGGCAAGGCGGAGCGCTCCGGCCACGCTTCTGTGTTCCAGAGCTTTGCACGGCGGAAGGCCTTGGCGCAGTGCAGGAAGACTTCTTCCACCTCAACCGCGATGGCGATGGACGGGGTTTTCCCCTGGGCGCTCAGCCGCTCCAGGATGTCCGGATCGCGCACCAGCAGGGCGCGGCCATTGAGGCGCAGGGTCTCTTCGACGCCAGGGACGACAAAGAGGAGGCCGACGTGCCCGTTTTCGATGATGTTCTGAAAGGAATCGATGCGCTTGTTGCCAGGGCGATCGGGGATGACGATCGTGGTGTCATCGAGCACCAGCACGAAGCCGGGGGCGTCGCCACGGGGCGAGACATCGCATCGTCCTGAGGCCCCGGCCGTGCCGAGCAGGAGAAAGGGGGCATGGGCGATGAAGGCCCGGCAATGCGCGTAAAGGCGGGAGAGCTCTTTGCGCAGCACCAGCTCGCTCGGTTCGCCGATCATGTCGCGTACGTCGTCCAACGAGGTCACCGGTTGGCGGAATGCGTAGGACAACGTGGTCGTCGGTGTTGCGGTCATCGCTTCTCCTTCCCGGCCAGATTCAAGAGAGATTGTCGCGCATTCGGGCTTGGGCATGCCGATTGACAGATATCCAGGCTCAGCAGTCGTTCAGGGCAATGATGGCCCATGTACGGTGGGAGGGAGGGAACGTCGCTGGCGTTGCCGCAGGAGGATAAATCCTCCTGCTGGATCGACGAAAGCCCCCTGAACGGGGCTGAGTACGACGATGAGGTGCGGCGTGGCCTCTTTTCCAGGGCGCTTCGGAGCCGGAGTCGGAGGTCAGTTGCCTCGGATAGCGAAGGCCATCACGACGAAGGTGACCAGCGAAGGCATCGAGGTACGGCATGGTGGCTTTGGCGGTCGCCTCAGGCGTTCACCTCGGCGGGAGCGAGGGGCAGGCGAATGGTGAAGGCGGTTCCTTCACCGGGGGCGCTGCGCAGCGCGATAGCGCCGCCGTGAGCGCGGACCAGGGCGTCGACGATGCTGAGGCCGAGGCCGGCTCCGCCGGCCGCCGTGCGGCCGCGGGAGGGATCGCCGCGCCAGAAGCGCTCGAAGATGCGGGGCTGATCTTCGCTGGGTATGCCGGGACCGTCGTCGGCGACGGTGACCTCCGCCCAGGCGCCGTTGCGCCCCACGCTGACCCGCGCGGGCGTTCCGGCAGGGGTGTGGATGCGCACGTTCGTCAGGAGGTTGTCGATGGCCTGGCGCAGGCGGATCGGATCGCCGACCACGACAGCCGCGCCGTCCAGATCGCGCTCCAGCGGACGACCAGGGTCGGCGGCGGCGAAATCGCCCGCCGCCTCGCGGGCCAGGCGAACCAGATCGACCGGCTCCCTTTCCAGAGCACGTCCCTGATCGGTGCGGGCCAGCA
>JBBRVX010000331.1:0-4012 GCA_038246475.1 Thermomicrobiales bacterium
TACCTCGCCTTCCCTTTCTCGCTGCCCGGGGTGTTTGTTCGTGGGGCCTCCTCTGCTCTGCGCCTGCGTCCCCGCGCGGCGCGCCCGCCCCTCCCCCCCCCCCCCCCCCCCCCCCCCACCACTCCTCCCATTACCCGCGGCCGGGCGCGGCTGGGTCATCATCCCGGTTGTCTCGGGCGTCAATCCGAAGATCCCCCGGCAGATGCGGTCAAGCGGGCCGGGAAAAGAGACGAGATTGCCTGGTCCTTCGAGGAGATCGAGCGAGTTCAGTGCGCCGAGTGCCTCCGCCGGTCTGGCGAAGAGCCAGCGGGCGAAGGCGCGGTCGTTCGCCGGCGTCACGCCGACCAGGGCGTGGGCCAGCGCCAGATGCTGCCCTTCAACGAGGCCGGCTTGATAGGTGATCTCCACCTGTTCGATGTTGCCCTGGCGGGCCCATTCCCGGTTGAGCGCCATATAGCCGCCGATGGTGATGGCTTTGAGCTCGAGAACCGTCACCATCAGATACGTGCGATCGGCGAGCGCCTCCTCCGGGAGGGTGAAGGCATCGACGGCAGGCGCCGCTCCGGCGGCAATCAAGGCGTGGTAGTGCTGCTCGTCCTGACATTGCGCGGCGGACAGCACCGTCGTGGCGTCCTCGCCAAGGTCAAGCTCACCGTCGAGCCCGCGCTGCAAGGCAACGCCGAGAAGGGTAACCGCCGCGGCCTCGGTCGTGACCATCGCGTCGAGCCCGGCCTGGAGGGGATCGCGATCAGTCATACCAGTGGTGGATCCTTTCGGGCTATGGGCTATGGGCTATCGGCTATGGGCTATCGGCTATGGGCTATGGGCTACGACTCACGACTCACGGCTCACGACTTCCAGTGAACGACTTCCGACTTCCGACTTCCGACCTCCGACTCCGTTTACGGCTTCACGTAGACGAATCCTTCCTGATGCGCCAGCACCAGTTGCACGACGCCGCCCAGGCTGATCTCGGCGTAGGCGGGCACAGTTGCCGGGTCGATTCCATGCTCGCGCAGGGCGTTCGGGCAGACCTGCACGACCACGCCCGCCGCGACGGCTTCGGCCAGCTCCCGGGTCAGGCGATTCTCTCCTTGCAAGGTGAGGACCGCTGAGCCATCGACGACGACGCGCAGGTAAGCTTTTGGCCACTCCTGAGTCAAGTTGCGCAGGTTTGAGAGGACGTAGTCCCAGTGCTGCTCTTGGGCGGCGTGCAGCACGACTTTAAAGTCAGGCGGAATGGTCGGCGTGCTGGCCGGCGTGGTGTCCCGCGCTGCTGCCGTTTGCTGAGACAGCACGATGCCCGACGCCGTGGCGAGCGTCCAACCGATTCCGCGGAGCGCACCCCGCCGGGACAGTGCCGCTGCCTCCACGCTACCGCTGTTGCGTGCATCCATGCCTGTCCTCCTGGTTACGAGCTGACGCATGGCAGTGCTGGCGGCGTCGCCAGAATGCCGGTTGCCCGCATTATCCTACTGGGAAGGGGGAATTGCTGAGCGCGAGCGGGCGCCTCACCGCGAATTCATCACGACCCATCATACTGGTGATGCTCGGTAGAGAACGTCAGGACGATGATGAGCGCGACAGGCGGCCAAAGCCGCCCTCGGTGATTGGTTCTGGCCAGCAGTGCGCCTCCCTATGACCTGGTTGAGGCCGGCGGTGCGTTCATTATGGAGGGCGGCGTTGTGCGGAGGCGGGAGCGTCGATGGCGGCGAGCGAAGTGAGATTGCACTCGGCGGCGCGGTCCGTCTCAGCCTTTGTCCGTGCCACGACGCGGTGGAACGGCCTGGATAGCCACGGAAAGAAGATCGATGCAGAACGACCAGAGCAGATGGACAGACCATTTTCGCGTGGCAGCAATACGCGTGCGAGGGATCGGCGGTCCGCGCGCGGCCATCTCGGCCGCGGCGCTGATGATCGCGGGGCTTGCCGGAAACGTCGCCAGTAAGCGGCACGGGCCCGATGCCGATCACGGCAAGCGCGCCGCACGCCACGACCGAGCTGCCGACGAACAGCGGCATGCTGACCGTCATGGGGCGCATGAGCAGTCGCATCATCGCGACGGCGCGCGGCAGCAGGATCAGCACCAGGGGCATCATCAGCACGGGGATGGCTCCCATCACGCCCGGCAATCGGATGTGGGGGCCGCCGCGAAATCGACGCCGACGCCCACCCCGACGCCCAACTCGGGCAACAACAACCACGGCAACTCGTCGAATGGCGGTGGGGGAGGAAACAACGACACGCAGGGCAACAACCATGGCAACGCCGGGAGCGGTCTCTTCGACAGCCCTCTCGCGACCAAGGCCGAGCGCCGCGCCAAAGACTTCAGTCACCACGATGGCGGCGGCTCCCAAACGGATGGCATCTCCTATTCGTCTGGACCGAATGGCGTGGAGATTCACACCAGCAACATCAGCTACACGGCGCCGCCAACACCAACTCCGACCCCGTTTCCTCGCCTCGTGCTGCCAGGGCGCGAGGGCGTGGCTACGGTCTCCGGAGCCTCCACACCAACCGCGGAATCTGGGCGACCGGGCGCGGCAACGGGGACCGTCCACGCCACAACCGGCGGAAACCAGGCGAAGCCAGGGGCATCGAACTCCGATACGAGCGGCGCCAACGGCGGCAACAACAGCACGACATTCGCCAGCTGACCCAGGGCGCGGAGCCGCTGTCGCGGTCACAACAGACGCGCGCCGGCGGGGGCTACTCCTCCTCGTTGACAGAGAGAACGTCACCCGTTTCCGCGTCGACGTGGACGTCGCTCCCGCCAATGTCGACGACGAAGACGATGCCGCTATCGGCCACTTCAAGATCGACCTCTCCGACGTCACCGGTCGCCACGGCCTGCGCGGCGGCAATGCTGGATTCAACCGTGATGGCTGCCGCGGAGAGAAGGCTTTGCCCATCATCAATGCTGACCGGATCACGTGGGGGGGTCGTGGCGCGTCTCCCGCGCTCGCGACGATCATCGCCATCGGCGGGCCCGGCGGTGGTAGATGCGCTGCGCCCAGGACGGCCATCAGGAAATGCCTCCTGCCCCGAACCACCCCCTGAGCAGGGTGATTCGTGCTCAAAAGCGGCGCCCCGGGCGCCGGCGGGCGCCATCATAGGAATCGCGGCAAGGGTGAGCGAACCCGCGGTGGCCAGCGCAATGCGGCGCCATGTCGAGCGGAGCATGGTGGTCTCCTGGGCCTGTCGTCACGTGACCAATAGGCCGCGGCCCATGGGAAAGGCGGAGGCGCCGGGCATTCGCGCCCGGCGCCCCGCTGAACGGGTCTCTCCGTTCAACCGACATCAGTCGTCGGCGCTTGTGGAGAGAACCGCGCCGGTGGCTGCATCCACGGCCACGTCCTGATTCCCGACATCGACGTTGAAGACCAGAACGCCGCTCGCGCGCTCCAGGTCAACTTCACCGACGGCGCCGGACGCGGCGCCTTGCGCGGCTTGAATCGCCGCATCGATCGAGATGCCCGCCTGAGACAGCAGATCCGCGCCGTCATCGAGCGTTCCCGCGGCCACGGGCGACTCGACCTCGTTGGGACCTTCATCATCTTGCGCGCTTACTCCAAGCGCTCCGCTGGAAAGGACCGCCGTGCCCACCATGAGCGCGACGACACCGGTTCGAAGCTTGGTCATTTCGACCTCCTGACGAAAACGACTGGGACGGACCGATTCTGTCCCGCTCCCAACCTAACGGTCAGACATGAAGTCGCGATGAGGTAGGTCCGGGCTGGCGCCACACTCGTGGGCGGGATGCTTTTACGAGCGCGGTGCAGTTTCCCCCGGCAGAAACGAGAGTCGATGGGGAAGCTGGGTGGTCAGTGAAGTGTTGGGCAAGGAACGCCGCGCGCTCACCTCCGCATCGGCGTCAAGGATTCCCATAGAGAAGCCGTTTTCAAACCAAAGGTCCGCGCCACCCGCGGACCCGTTGTCGCCGTGCCGGCGAACATCGCCGGTCGCCTGCACCTGTACCGTAGGCGTTCAACCTGTGAGGAAGATGAGTGGA
>JBBRVX010000332.1:0-3999 GCA_038246475.1 Thermomicrobiales bacterium
AAGCTGCTGCGCCAACTGATGGGCAAACTCAAGGAGGCGTGCCCCCACCTTCTCCCCCCGATCCTACCCGTTGCGGCTTGACGGCCAACACAGTGTCTCTCCCACTGCGGTGGAGAGAGGGGCCTTTACGCGTTGCCAGGCGACGTTTCCGGGTGCACGAACGCGCTTGGAGCGAATACCTCCCCCTGTCAGGTCAGGCGGCGGGAGGGTGGTCTTCTTTAGCGGGGTCGCACCCGACGTGCCTGTCGCCGAAGACGGGAATGGCCAGCGGCTTTCTGCCATCGTCGCGATCGGTGGTCCAGCGGGCGCCGCGTGGTGGATTTTTCAGCCGCACCAGCGCCATGAGTGGACATTCGTACTGAACGCGAAGGCGGGCGTAGGTCCGCCAGGCCGTGTCGCGGTCTGATTTCATTGGTAGGCCCGCGCTCTGAAAGTGATCGAAGGCTTCGTCGAACTCGGCGCGAGTCACATTGATAGGTGTACCCGGCCATTGGGGATTTTCGGGACAACGCAGGCGGAGCGGATCAAGGGTCTTGAGCAGGGCGCGGGAGCCGAAGCGGACCAGGCGGTCCGCCGCGGGATCGGTGGCGAGGTCGAGGCAGGCGTCTGCCAACGCGGCCGCGTCGAGGATGGCGCCGGCAGCGCAGACCCAGGAGCGGTTCCAGTGTGACGAACGAAGGTAGAGCTCGCCGGAGAGGGTCGCCCCGGATGTGCCGAGGTCGTTGAACCACTGCAGCCAGCTCTGCCAGAGATCACCAAGCTTCGCTGCGCCGAATGATTCGTTGTAGCCATCAATGATCTTGATGCCATCTGGAGGCGTGCCGGTGAGGTCATCGAGGTTGCTGACTGCCTGTTCGCGTTGCTGATACGAGGAGTAGATGTTCGGCAGATAGCCGATGAGCAGCGCGACAATGGTGGCGACGGTCAATGCCTCGGCGGCGGAGAAGATGATGACCCAGAAGTTGTTGCCGGGGGATTCAAAACCGAGGGTGGAGAGGGCCGAGCCGCTGAAAAGAAAGGCGCGAATGAAGGGCTTCACGCCGGCGCCATAGAAGGCTAGCGTATAGCCGAAACCGATGAGAAACAGGATGACGCCGAGGACCGCCAGCAGCGAAACTGGAGCGAAAAGGCTCAGGATCTGAGGGCGCCGGGCGTCCGAACGCGCTAAACGCGTGGCGGCGTCAAAGACGGATTGAGTGAGGCGGAAGACGAATCGGTTGAAGAGGGGGGGAGCTCCGTCCGGAACCATGAAGGTGCGGATGGCCAAGCCGGTGGCGAGAATGATCACGACGATGCCGGCGAAGACGAAGAGGCCGTCGAGCAGGACTTGTTGTGTTGCCCCATGGAGAAATGTTGCGCACTCTCCTCCGTCGCCTTTGGCGCAGCCCATGTCACGGTCTCCTGAACGAGTCGGCGAACGGTAGCATACGGGCATCGCGATTGCTCTAACGCCTCGGGCGCGATCCTGGTGGGCGATGCATCGGCAAAGGAGCTCATGTGCCTTGCCCGCAAAAAATCAGCCGTGCTACAGTCCACGCAGGTCCAGACTCGACGTTCCACATGTCGCGACAGGTGCGATCTGTTGAACGGATGGGTCCATCGGCGGCAACTCGGTGCGGTTGCGCTGGAACCTGGTGCGAGGGTGAACGCGGCAACCCTGATCCCGCGAGGGCATCGGCAGGGTGAATGGCGCTGTCCTGGTTCTGAACCAGAACTATGAACCTCTGAATATCTGCAACGTCCGCCGGGCGATTCTGCTTATCTTCGATGGGAAGGCGGAAATTCTGGAGGCGAACGGCCGCCACGTGCATTCGGCCACCCGGTCGTTTCCGGCGCCCTCGGTGATTCGCATGGTTTACCTCATCCATCGACCACGCCCACGCGTGAAGCTGACGCGAAAAGAGGTCTTCATTCGTGACGGCTACACCTGCCAATATTGCGGGCGACAGGTGCATGACCTGACTATCGATCATGTCGTGCCACGATCGCGCGGGGGGATGCATACCTGGGACAACCTGGTGTCGGCGTGCAAGCCGTGCAACCATCGCAAAGGGGGTAAACTCCTGATCGATACGCGGATGACGCTGCGGCAGGAACCACGCGAGCCACGCGCTGGCCGCTATTACACGATCGAGCGACGGATCGAGGGCGCCGTGACACACCAATGGTCGAAGTTTCTGCCCGGATTTGCCCCGGTTCCGGTGAACGGCTCTAGTGAGCGCGGCGGGAGCCGCGCCGCTCGCTGATTCAGATTCTTCGCCGGTTCGGACCTTGGCCCATGCGCCCCGCCCCGGCGGGGCGTTTTGCTATGTCTGAATGATGGCATCGCCATCTGGCACGAAAGGGTTTCCATGCTTGACTTGCGGCTGATCCGCGAACATCCAGAACAAGTCAAGGCGGCCGTCGCCACCACGTATACCGAGGCGCCGATCGACGAGATCGTGGCGCTGGACGGGAGACGCCGGGCTCTGTTGAGCGAGGTCGAGACGCTCAAAGCCGAGCTCAATCTGGGATCGAAACAGGTTGGCAAGTCGCGAGATGCCGGAGAACGTCAAGCGTTGATTGTCAACATGCGCGAGCTGGGCGACCGCATCGCGAGGCTCGACGAGCAGGGGCGGAGCATCGAGGCCGAGTTGCACACGCTGATGCTGCAGGTGCCGAACATGCCGCTGGCGCACGTTCCCGTGGCCCCAGATGAGAGTGGCAATGAGGTGAAGGGCGAATTCGGCACGAAACGCCCCTTCGATTTCGCGCCGAAGCCGCATTGGGAGCTGGCCGAGAATCTGGGCATCATCGACTTCGAGCGAGGGGTGAAGATCGCCGGCACGCGCTTCTATGTGCTGCGGGGCGACGGCGCCCGCTTGCAACGGGCGTTGATCGCCTGGATGCTTGATCTGCATACCAACCAGCATGGCTATCAGGAGGTCTATCCGCCCTACCTGGTGCTCGGCGAGATGCTGGTGGGAACCGGGAATTTGCCCAAGTTCGCCGAGAACCTCTTCCGGGATGCCGAAGAAGACAAGTGGATGATTCCGACCGCGGAAGTGCCGGTGACGAATCTCTACCGCGACGAGATTCTGGAGGAGGCGCAGCTCCCCATCTATCACGTGGCCTATACGCCCTGCTTTCGCCGCGAGCAGATATCGGCGGGGCGGGATGTGCGGGGCATCAAGCGCGGGTATCAATTCGACAAGGTCGAACTGGTGAAGTTCGTCCATCCGGACAGATCGGAGGAGGAGCACGCGCGGCTGATCGAGGAGGCCGCCGACACGCTGCGCGGGCTGGACATCCCCTATCGCGTGGTGCAGCTCGCCACCGGTGATCTCGGATTCGCCGCGGCCGACAAGGTCGATCTGGAAGCGTGGGCGCCCGGTTCCGAGGAGTGGCTGGAAGTGACCTCGTGCGGCCGCTTCGAGGAGTTCCAGGCGCGACGGGCGAACATCCGTTTTCGTCCGACTGAAGGCGGGCGGCCGCGCTTTGTGCACACGCTGAATGGCTCGGGCCTGGCGCTGCCGCGCACGATGATCGCGGTGATGGAGCAGTATCAACTGGAGGACGGCACGATCGAGGTGCCGCTGGTGCTCCGGCCCTACCTGGGCGGGCAGGCGGTCATTGGGCCGCAGCCGCCAATCGGGCCGGCAAGGGCGCAGGTGATGGGTGATGGGGGACGGGTGACGGGTGACGGAGGACGGGAAACGGGTGATAGGGAGATAGGGTGATAGGGAGATAGGGTGATAGGGAGATAGGGTGATCGGGTGATAGGCACGGTGAGCGGCGCGGACGTGCGACACGGACGCGGAGCAGGACGCGGGGCAGCGGGCGCCGGGATGCGCGAGGCAATGGCGGCCTCGAAGCGCGAGGCAATGGCGGCCTCGATGCGTGAGCAGACCACGAGGACAACCAAACCATGACCGGCAGACACCGAGCGCTGACGCGCTAACTTCCAGATATACGAACCCGGCTCCCGCTGCCCCGCGGCCTCCTGGCGCGGGGGTGATG
>JBBRVX010000333.1:0-3987 GCA_038246475.1 Thermomicrobiales bacterium
ATAGGCGACATGATGCGAGGCATGGCCGGGGCTGAAGAGGACGCTCAGGACGTGCCCGGCCGCTTCCAGCGTTTCCCCATCGGAGAGGGAGATGACGCGCTCACCGGGGATCGGCACGACTTCGCCCCAGAGGGCATCCATGCGGTCGGTGTAGAGCCGACCCGCCGAACTCACCAGTTTGGCGGGGTCGATTAGGTGCGGAGCGCCGAGGGGATGCACGAAGACCTTGACCTCGGGCAGCTCGCGGGCAATGGCCCCGGCAGCGCCCGCATGATCGAGGTGAATATGAGAGAGGTAGATCTCGCGGACCTGGCTGAAGTCGAAGCCGGCCGCGGCGATGCCCGCGCGTAGCGCCGGGAGGGTCGAAGCCGGTCCCGTTTCGATCAGCGCCAACTCGTGCGGCGCGGCCAGCAGGTAGCTATGGACGACCTTGTCCCAGCCCTGAAACCCGAGGTCGATCGCCCAGATGCGCTCGTCGACCTGGGTCGCCGTGCCTCCCGCGTTGGTTCCCGTTTCCGCGTACCGCACGGCCTCTTCCTGGTCACACCCTCATCACTTCGCGATGTACGTACAGTTTACCGCATCAGTTCGCGATCTTGAGTGGGACGATTGATTACAGGAGGGGTTCATGCACGTGATCGATGCTCGCCAAACGGCGTTCGTCTTCCGGCCGGATATCGCGCCGGTATTGCGGGTGCAACCTGGGGAGATCGTGCGCTTCGAGACATCGGCCGCGCCGGTGGAACGACTCTTCGCCGCCAGGGAGGCTTGGCTCGCGGCCGTCGACACGCGGGCGATCAATGCCGTCAGCGGTCCGGTCTTCATCGAAGGCGTGCAGCCGGGCGACGCGGTTGCGGTTGAGATCCTGGCCATCGAGACGGCGGACTGGGCCTGGAACGCGTTCCTGCCTGGCTTTGGGCCGCTTGATGGTCTGATGCCGGGGCCGATGCTGGAACGCTTGCCGATTCGTGGCGGCGAAGTGGTCGTCTCGGAACGATTGCGTATCCCCCTTCGTCCAATGATCGGGTGCCTGGGTCTGGCCCCGGCCAGCGGGGAGACATCGACGCTGGCGCCAGCGATGCCCTGGGCCGGGAACTACGACCTGACGCAGGTTTGTCCCGGCTCAACCATTCTCCTTCCCGCGCAGGTCGAGGGTGGCCTCTTCTCCCTCGGCGATCTGCACGCGGCGATGGGTGAGAACGAAGGTGCCTCCATCGCCCTGGAATGCGTGGGGAGCGCCACCGTGCGGCTCGATGTCCGCTCCGGCTTGCGCCTGGAGACGCCGCGCATCGAGACGGCCGAGCGGCATTATGTTCTGGGGATCGATCCCCGGCGCGATTACCGCACGGCGCGGAGGCAGGCGATTCGCCTCCTCTTCGAGTTCCTGATCCACGATATGGGCCTCGCCCCGCGCGAGGCCCATATCGTCATCTCCGCGCATGGCGACATCGCCCTCGGCGGTCCCGCCGGCATGATCGTGCTCGGCAGCGTGCCGAGGGAGGTGACGGGTGACGGGTGACGGGTGATAGGGAGAACGACGAGACGCCAGGTGAGGATCTCTCGTCGTCCCACCTATCACCCCATGACCCTACGACCCCATCACCCGTCACCCGTCACCCTCGTTACGCGATGGCTTCCTCCTCTGACGATGCGGCAGGATGTGCGAGCGTCACCGGTTGCAGCCGCAGCAGGGCGATGGGGTTGTCATCGGCGGCGACGCGGTTCTGGCGTTCGACGCCGCAGCCGTTGCAGCGGTGGACCACCATCTGCTCGCCATCCGGCCGATACGCCACGCCAATGGCCGGCATCAGCGCCTGGCAGGGGCTGGAGCGATCGCCTGGCCGCCGCAGATCGACGTGGCGGGAGGTCAGGCACAAGGGGCAGTGATTGCGGTGCCGGCCTCCGGAGAGGGTCGGGCCGACGAAGGCGCGGCAGCGCCCGCACTTGAACGGATCGCGCTCGTTGCGGCGGGTGCGCGGGCGAAACGGGACATCCTCTCGCTTGTATTGAGGTTTTGGCCGGGGGGAGCGGATCTCCTTCCCCAGCGTGGGATCGTCGTCGTTCATGAGTTGGGCCAGCTCGTCTGGCGTTACACGTGGCACAAGAATGTCCTCCGATCGGGATCGGTGCTGAACGATGGGCAGCGTGGATCGATCGGGACACAGTCGCGGTCTTCACAGAACTCCCTCCAGGCGTGCGACGGGCGGCGCGGGACAATCCCGCGTCGCGAGCGACGCCGGTGAGACCAGAGCTTTGCGCGTATCTGGAGTGATTAGCGGTCGGGGCAGCGCCCGCGCCGCGGTCTGAGACGGCCAGCTGGCTCACCGGCAAGGCACGCTCGAACGCCGCGCGATGACGCGGGAGGGATGGTGGACGCTGGAACCGAGGGGAGTCAGCGAAACGCGCTCAACCAGCGGCGCAATCCGCTCGGCAAGCCGAGGGACGAGCCAAAACCGATCGAAGGGCGCTCAGCTACGGAAGAGGAACGAGGGCTAGCGAGCCATCCGATCCGCCGTCGTCGCGGCGCTCGAGCGGAGAACAGTGGCCATGGCGAACAAAGACGGCTCCCCTCTATGGGTGGATGGGATCGATACGTTCGGCGCGCGCAGCAGGTCTCACTGGTCGAGGAACCTTACTGACGCGAAGCGGAGTTTAGAGCGTATCAGGCGACGTGGTCAAACGGGGTGATGGGCTATTGCCTATCGGCTATCGGCTATCGGCTATCGGCCCACGACCCCCGACTCCCGACTCCCGTCATTCCTATCACCCCATCAGCCAACGCTGTCGATCCTGGCCCAGGCCAAGCGACCAGGAACAGGGGTTGCCGATGGGCAGCCCTGAATGTGCCGGAAAACGCATTGAGGAGCCATCGTGAAGCAGAAAATCACGCCGTTTCTGTGGTTCGACGACAACGCCGAAGAGGCCACGACTTTCTACGTCTCCATCTTCAAGAACTCGGAGATCCTAAGCATTAACCGCTATGGCGAGGCAGGGCCCGGACCCGCGGGCACGGTCATGACGACCTCGTTTCGCCTCGACGGACAGGAGTTCGTGGCGCTCAATGGCGGCCCGCATTTCCGGTTCACGGAAGCGATTTCGTTCGTCATCGACTGTGAATCCCAGGAGGAAGTCGATAAGTTGTGGGAGGAGCTTTCGGCGGGCGGGCAGA
Organism: Thermomicrobiales bacterium; assembly: GCA_038246475.1. Taxonomy (GTDB): domain Bacteria; phylum Chloroflexota; class Chloroflexia; order Thermomicrobiales; family UBA6265; genus JACCXM01. Next base: position 3,170 of record JBBRVX010000333.1, read on the forward strand.
CGAGTCAATGCGGGTGGTTAAAGGACAAGTTCGGGCTGTCGTGGCAGGTGGTGCCGAGCGTGCTGCTCGAGCTGTTGCAGGACGAGGATCCCGAACGGGCCAACCGGGTGATGGCGGCGATGCTGCAGATGACGAAGATCGATATTGCGAAACTGCGGGAGGCGTACGCAGGGTGATAGGGTGATAGGGTGTTGGGACGAGCGATCGGCACCCGGGGTCCCGTCGTTCTCCCTATGACCCTATCACCCGATCACCCCATCACCCTCGAAAAGGAGGCGAACCAGAGATGCCGCTGCTGCTCCTGAGCCGGGAAGACGTCGAGCATCTGCTCGATGCGGCGACCATGCTGAGTGTGCTGGAGCAGGGCTTTGCCGATCTGAGCCAGGGCAAAGTCGTGGCGCCGGGACGCGACGGCGTGGCCACGGACAACGGCGTGCTGCTGGCCATGCCCGGCTGGCTGCCGGGAGCGCCGATCGGCGTGAAACTCGTGGCCGCCTTCCACGGCAACCCGGAGCGGGGGCTTCCGGGCCATCAGGCTCTGATCTGCCTGTTCGATCCCGAGACGGGCACGCCGCTGGCCGTCATGGACGGCACCCACGTCACGGCGTTTCGTACGGCGGGCGGGGCCGTTCTTTCGGCGCGCCTGCTGGCCCGGCCCGATGCCTGCACGCTGGCCGTGATCGGCGCCGGCGTGCAGGGTCTGGCCCACGCGCAGTTGATGCCGCTGGTGCGCGACATCCGCGAGTATCGGGTCTGGTCGCGGTCACGGGAGAGCGCGGAGCGTGTCGCCGCCACGGTGGAGCACGCGCGGGTCTTCG
>JBBRVX010000334.1:0-3914 GCA_038246475.1 Thermomicrobiales bacterium
AGCCTTCAAACAGCGCCTCGAACTGCGCCCGCGACAGCCGCATCGTTCCGTCTTGTACCTTGGGCCAAGCAAAGCTGCCTTGTTCCAGAACCTTGTAGACCATCACCATGCCGGTGCCGTCCCAGACCAAGATCTTCAGCCGGTCCCCGCGCTTGGACCGGAAGACCACCGTCGCCCCGGAATGCGGATCAAGCTTCAGCTCGGTCTGCACCATCAACGCCAAAGCCTGATGGCCGCACCGGAAGTCCACGGGCCGTGTCGCGATCAGGATCGGCAACCGCTGTCCGGCGACGATCACGGCAGTCCTCGCAACGCACGCACCAAAGCTGCCGCGCGCTCTACCGCCACATCGCCCGGAACCCGAACCACAATCTCCAAACCAATTTCCACCATCATCATCCCCGTGGGCACGATCACCGTGGCCACCTCGGCCACCTCCGGAACGCAGGGTGCATCCGCAAGATCCCTCGGCTCTGGCATAATCGCCAGCGGCACAAACGCAGGCTCGGCAGCCATATCCACAGGAAGGCTCATCAGTGACGGCAAGACTGACAACACCGTATGCGGCAGCCTCAGAAGACCCTGACGCGCAAAACGCCTCCAATCCGAAAGCTGATGGGCAACCATCCCATGCCGCCGGGCGACATCCACAACCCGCGCTCCGGGCTGGAAACTCTCAGCCACAATCCGCGCCTTCAAGTCATCAGGCCAGCGCCGGTTCCCGCGCCGAGGTTCGACAACCTCACAACGCCCAACCAATCCATCCCCACCGTCCGCCATCGAAACCTCCGTTTGATCACGAAGACATTCTGGCAGAACCGCCAAGCTGCAGAAACAGGCCAAATCAATGGGTCAGGGACGCCGCATACATTGGATCGTCAACGAGAAGTACTAATCGAGGGAAGCAGCACCGCCCTTTACCAGCTGGATCTCAACATCGACTGCGACATTCCCATTGGCGCTCCATTGACTAACTGCATGAGATGATCGAGGCGCAGGACGAAAAGCGAACATTGCGCTTGCAAAAACCCTCGCCGGCTACGAGCCGCATGCGCCCGCCATAAAGATCAAGCATGCCGCTTTATCCGCCAGTCTGCTTGTTTTAATCGCAAAATTAGCACGTTCTTAACTCAACGTCCTTGGCGCATAAAAATCGTTGACATGCCGCAATGCACCAATCAAACCATTAACCAATCAACCATTCGTGAACGCCGGGGGGTTCTGGCATGGTTTACCTCGATAACTCGTCCGACAGGATGACTGGCTCGTCGCCAGCGCGAGTGCCCGGCTCTCTCAAAGGGCAGGCGCGGAACGGCTTTTACAGGGCGCGAGGCAAGCGCTGTTTCGACCTCTTGCTAGGCTCATTGATGCTGCTCGCGGCGACGCCGCTGCTGGTGTTCTTGATCGCTCTTGTGGCGCTCGACGGCGGCCGGCCGATCTTCGCCCACACCCGCTTGGGTCAGGGCGGCCGACAGTTCAAGTGCCTCAAGCTCCGCACCATGCGACTAAACGCGGAGGAGCAGCTCAAGCTGATCCTCGCTTCCGATCCGGTCGCGGCCGCGGAATGGGCGCATGGCGCCAAACTCACAATCGATCCACGCGTGACACGGATCGGGGGCTTCCTGCGCAGGTCCAGTCTCGACGAGCTTCCCCAACTCGTTAACGTCCTGAGGGGCGAAATGAGCCTCGTTGGCCCCCGCCCGGTGATCGCCGAGGAAATCCCCCGCTACGGCGTGGAGGCGGCCAGCTACTTTGCGATGCGTCCCGGACTGACTGGCGCCTGGCAGGTCTATGGCCGCAATGACGTCTCCTATGAGGGCCGCGTAACGCTCGATGTAGGCTATGCCCAAGGCTGTTCATTGTTGGTCGATGTCGAGATCGTCGCCCGCACCTCGCTCACCGTCCTGCGCCTTACAGGGAAGTAGTTTGGAAACAGCGGTCCCCCTTTCGCCCCACTCCACCGCGGCCCGAGGCCGTGGGCTCCACTTTGTCAATCTGGGCCCGGTCCGAACACTGGATCGCGGTGCGTGTGCAACCAAAGTCATTCGCGACGACGAAACTTTGAAGGTGTGCGAGAACGAATCCGTGTTCGTGCCGACAGGCTCAAATCACCGCTTATCGAGCCCGGAACGAATGCCCGTGGCGATGACCAGGTTTAACTCGGGATCTTCCCTCGAGGAGGACGACATTGTCCGCACCAACGATGATTTCGGCGTGTCAAACGATCAGAGAAGACCGCGCACGGCGAGCGTGATCCCGGCCAAGGCGAGGGCCAGCATGCCGAGGTCGAGCGCGCCTGGCCTGCCCCGGACGTCCCGGGCGATCGCCCGAAGCGCGCCGACGGCAAGTATCGCTCCGGAGAGCAGGACCAGCATGCGGATGATGTCCAATAAGGTTCCCATGGCGAGTTCCGCTGATGCTGCTTCATCCTTTATTTTTATCCTGGAGACCGCGCCATGCGGGTCCTGATCACCGGCGCGGCCGGCTACATTGGTAGCCACACGGTTGTAGAAGTGTTGGCTGCAGGCCACGAAGTCCACGCGCTCGACAACTTTGTGAACGCGCGCCCAGGGTCGCTCGCACGGGCGCGGGACCTTGCAGGGCGAGACTTCGGGGTAACGAGGGCCGACGTGCGCGACCGCGTCGCTCTCGACCGCGTTCTAGCTGCGTTCCGCCCCGAACTGCTCATCCACTTCGCGGCGCTGAAGGCGGTGCCACAGTCGGTCGCGACGCCTCTGCCCTTCTACAGCGCTAACGTCGCCGGCACTGTCACACTCCTCGAGGCGCTCGCGGCCTCCGACTGCCGCCGCTTCGTGTTCTCATCATCCGCGACAGTCTATGGCGATCCCGCCACGACTCCCATCGTCGAGACGGCGCCACGAAGCGCGACCAGTCCCTACGGCCGGACCAAGCTGATGATGGAGCGGATCCTGGAGGATATCGCCGCCAGTGACCCCACATGGTCCATCGTACTCTTGCGGTACTTCAACCCGGTAGGAGCCCATCCTTCGGGCATGATCGGTGAGGACCCGATCGGAGTTCCCGGCAACCTCATGCCCTTCATCGCCCAAGTCGCAGGCGGGCAGCGACACGAGCTCGCCGTTTTCGGAGACGACTACGACACCCCCGACGGCACCTGCCTGCGCGACTACGTTCACGTCGTCGATCTCGCCCGGGCTCACCTTGCAGCGATGGACTGGACGGTTGCTGGGAGCGGGGCCTGCGAAGCATTCAACTTGGGGACCGGTCGAGGCCACTCGGTTATGGAAGTGGCGCGCGCCTTCTCAGAGGCGAGCGGAAAGGCGATCCCAATCAGGTTCGCTCCGCGGCGGCAGGGAGACGTTGCGCGTCTCTACGCAGACCCAACTCGCGCGAAACGGATGCTCAACTGGCGGGCGGAGCGCGGCTTAGCCGAGATGTGCGCAGACAGCTGGCGCTGGCAGTCGCTTAACCCGCATGGCTACGCCGCGGTCGTACGGGTGGGAAAGATGGACGAGAGCGGAGTTGGAACAGGTCTGGATGTGGCGCGGTACGCCGCGGCCACGCCATAGGAAGTTAAAGGGGGAAGATGAAAGTGGAAATCGTGGTATTCGGCGGTGACGGATACATTGGCTGGCCACTGGCCGTCGATCTCGCGCTGGCACACCCTAAGAAGTCGGTCCTCATCGCGGACAACTTCCTAACTCGTCGCAATGCGATCAAGGTCGGCGGCCAGCCGCTGATGCCGATCGGGGACATGACGGAGCGGCTTGACGCCTTCCGCACGATCTTCGGCCAAGACAACCTGTTCTTCCGCGAGATCGACTGCGCAAACTCCTGTCAGATGACCGCGCTTTTCCGCGAGATAGCGCCCGAGACAGTCTATCACCTTGCTCACCAACGCGCCGCGCCCTACTCGATGCTCGGCCTGCGCG
>JBBRVX010000335.1:0-3914 GCA_038246475.1 Thermomicrobiales bacterium
GCACGGCCTGACCGACGACGACGCCCGCATTCTCATGAATCGATCGAAAATGGTCGTGAACATTCATACGCACGATTACCCGAGCTTCGAGACACGCAACGTCATGGCGCTGCGCTGTCAACGGCCCCTGCTGAGCGAACAGCTCACAGGCGACTATTTGGTCGCCGGTCGTGACTACATACTGTTCCAATCTCCGGGAGATCTCAGAGAAAAGGTAGAGCAGGTCTTGAACGGCCACTTCGACCCGCCCAAGAGCGTCGATCTCTCGATGTTTTCGATCGAGGCGCTTCTGAAAACGCTAGGCATTGGTTAGCGAGTTCGCCGGAACCCACGAACTCGCAGTCGAACTGCGCTGAATTCCGTGCCGAGTGGAGAACGACTCCCGCGCTCCGGCTCACCCACTCAATAGGTGAGGCAATTTGGCCGTTATGGCACCAGCATAATGCCCAGACCGCAGGCGTTGGGCCAAATGCCCTTTTTCGTGAGCGGCAGATAATGGAAATCCGTATGTTCGGCCAACCAATCGTCAACGGCTGCACCAACCCCGCGGTCTTCACCCATATCAAGCGTAATGTCGTGCAAGAGCACCAGGCCACCAGATCGCACAATCGGGGCGTGGCTTAGGTACATGTCCAACTCCTGATACGTCGCCTCGTACGAATGTGATGAGTCTATGTACATCACATCAAATGGTCCGAGTTTTCGAAGATTTGATGCAATCTCAGGATCCGTCGAATATCCGGGAATGAATGTGACGATGTCTTGGAGCCCTGCTCGTTCAATGGATTTCAATGCACTTTTCCGGCCCTCTTCGTGAGGATCGACTGTAACGATGTGGCCCGGTCGAGTGTTCGAAGAAAGGAGATCAGCAAGGATAAGCGTAGAGAAGCCATAAAACGTGCCAAATTCCAGAACTCGGCTGGGCTGTGTCAACATGCACATGGCTGCAAGCAGTGAAAGAGCGCTGAGATCCGTTGCGCCGGGAAAGCTTTCGGCGAAAATTGATTCCACTGCTTCACGATAGGCTGGAGGACGAACAAAAGCTTGGAACAGTGCAAGGCGTGGATCGAGGTACGCCTTGCGAATCTCCATCATCTCTGAAGTCGAAATGTATTGTTTCTCCGGCAAGGTCTCATCTCCTATTCTATCTGTCGCAATACGCGGTTCGCGCTACGTTAGCTTGCCTCGGTCGTCCCGACTCCACGTCCTATTCTGCTCACGAAACTGACGAAGCTGTGCTCGCGAGGACGCATGCTGCGTGACGCTCGACCCGAATCTCGTCAATAGCAATGACAAAATGGCATCGCGGTTCGTCGCAGGAGGGGCGCAGTCTATGGACGCTAACCAGTTTGACGAGTTGATTGCTCGTCTGGCCGAAGGGCCGAGCCGTCGTGACGCGCTCAAGGGCATCGTCGGAGGCGCGCTGGCAACGGTCGGCATTGGCGCCGCGATCGATGACTCCGATGCGAAGGGCAAGGGCAAGGGCAAAGGCCGGGGCAAGGGCAAAGGCAAGGGCCGGAAGAACAATGGCCGCGGCGCTGCCCAGCGCGCTGGCAACGATGTCACCGACGAAGACAAGAACAAGAAGAAGAATAGGAATAAATGCGGCCGCGGCAAGAAGCGGTGCGGCGGCAACTGCCGAAGCATTGACAACAACCGGCGCTGTGGCGGCTGCAACATTCGGTGCGATGACGATCAGCAGTGCATCGATAGGGTATGTCAGACCGTCACGTAGGCGTTTCCCGCCTGGTCGCGTCTTCAACGAGCGATGAGGTCGTAGACGAACGTCACAGCGGAGAGGGTGGGCCAAAGCCCACCCTCTTCGCGTAACGTCTATCATCGCGCGGGCTCCGGGTTGGTTGACAGGACGTGACCCGTACCCCGATCGTGCCGCGGGTGGCGCCGCCGCCCGTCAGCAGACCCAGGGCGATCGTGATTCGTGAGGCGCCACCAGGCACGCCGTGAATATCAGGCCGCGCGTCCTCTTTTACAGTCACGACGGGCTTGGCCTCGGCCACTTCCGCATAACCATGGCCGTCGCGGAGGGGCTGGCCCGCCACGTGCCCAAGGCCGCGCGTCTGCTCCTCACCGCGCTCCCATCGTCCGCCGATTTCCCGATCCCGGAAACGCTCGACTACGTCCGCATGCCGGGCCTCGACAAACCGAAGCTCTTCGCCGCCGATCCCGAGCGTGAGCCCGGCGCCCCGGCCAGCGTCTTCTCCCTGCGCACGCGCCTCATCAAGGCCACGGTCGATGGCTTCGCTCCTCACCTGATCGTCGTCGATCATGATCCCGCCGGGCTGGCCGGCGAGCTCCTCCCCATCCTCCAGCGCCGCTACCGGAAGCGCCCCCGGCCCCTCTTCGTGCTCGGCCTGCGCGACATCACCTACGGCCCGGAGCGCACCGACCGCGAATGGGCCAGAAATGGATCGCGCGAGCTGATCGAGCAGGTCTACGACGCCATCCTCATCTATGGCTCGCCCCTCGTCTTCGATCCGATTCGGGAGTACGGCCTCTCGCCGGCGGTCGCCGCGAAGACGACCTTCACCGGCTATTTCCGCTGCCCCGAGCCGCAACGCTCCCCCGCCGAGATCCGCCACGAGCTCCGCGCGACGGATGAACCGCTCGTGGTGGTGTCGGCCGGAGGGGGAAAGGACGGAGCGGCGCTGATGGGGGCCTTCATCGCGGCGATGGAGCAGGGGCTCCTGCCCGGCTTCGTCGCCCTCGCCGTCGCCGGGCCCCAGATGCCGCCCGCCGAGCTCGAACGTCTGGCCGCCCGCGCCGCGCCCATTCCCCATCTGACCTTTGTCCGCTTCCGCGCCGACCTCGACAGCCTGATCGCCGCCGCTGACGTGGAGGTGACCATGGGCGGGTACAACAGCGTCTGGGAAGCCGTCGGCGCCGGCCAGCGCCCCATCATCGTGCCCCGCCGCGGCGGGTCGGACGAACAGCCCCTGCGCGCGGAGCGGTTGCAGGCGCTCAGCCTGGCGACGCTCCTGCCACCCGAATCGTTGACCCCCAATATCCTGGCGGCGGCCATCGTGGCGGAGCTGGCTCGCCCCGCGCCCACCCCGGGAGCCCTCCCCTTCGATGGCATCGACCGGGCAGGCGAGGCGCTGGCGCGCATCCTGAAAGGAAAATGATGCAGCCGATGGTGATCGCCGCCCCCTCCCGGGTCTGGCAGCACGGATGACGGAAAACCCGCCCATGCCGAGCCCCGGCCTCGATGCCGACATCGTCGTCTGCGTCCACGACGCCCGCAAACACGTGCGGCGCTGCCTGGCCGCCATTGTCCGCCAGTCGCCGTCGTACGGGCGCCTGATCCTGGTCGACGACGCCAGCAAGGCTGCTTGCCGCGAGGAGCTCGAACAGTTTGCCGCGGCCCAGCCCCGCGTCACCCTCATCCGCAACAGCCGGCGGCAGGGGTACACGCGGTCGGCGAACCTCGGCCTGCGCCAGGCGGGGGCGGGCTTCGTGGTGCTGCTCAACAGCGATACGATCGTCACGCCCCACTGGTTGGAACGGCTCCTGGAATGTGCCGCGCGTGACCCGAGGATCGGCATCGTGGGGCCGCTCTCCAACGCCGCCACCTTCCAGTCCGTGCCGGAACGCCACGACGCACAGGGCGGATGGGCGACAAACCCCCTCCCTCCCGGCTGGACCCCCAACGATGTCGCCGCGGCGGTGGCCGCCATCGCGCCGCGCGCCTGCTCCCGCGTCGGCATGCTCAATGGCTTCTGTTTCGGCATCACGCGGCAGGTCATCGACGCCGTCGGTTACTTCGATGAGGAGGCTTTCCCCGATGGCTACGGCGAGGAGCAGGACTATTGTCTCCGCGCCACGAAAGCCGGGTTCGATCTGGCCATCGCCGACCACGCCTACGTCTACCACGCCGGGACGCGCAGCTACGATCC
>JBBRVX010000336.1:0-3871 GCA_038246475.1 Thermomicrobiales bacterium
CCCATGGCACGGCGGGTTCTGGGTGACCCTCGACCTTGTCGGTCAGCGCGGGTTGGGCCGTACGAAGATCGACAGTCTCTGCCTGACCTATGCTCCAGGCCCCGACATTCGTGACTGGCTGATCCCCACTATTGGCCGCCATGTCGAGGATGCCGGGTTGATGCGGGTCAGCGATCTGACCGAACGCGCCCGCACGGGGACGCTGCTCCGTGGCGCATTCTCCGCTCACGATGCGCCGGGTCTGTTCGTCGGAACCCGCATCCCCCAGCGATGCGTGCAGATCCATCGCATCGAGCAGGTCGCGGTCACGAGGCTGTCCTTGACCTGCTCGACGGAGCTGACGGTGGGGTTGGGAGAAGAAGCTGAGGTACGTGCCGAGGCCGTCTGGATCGACGCTCGCCGCCCGCTCGCCGAAGCCATCGCCGTCTATGCCGACCATCTGCCGCTGCAGGCCGCTCCCCAAGAACCGCCTGTCGGTTGGAACTCGTGGGACTACTACTACAGCTCGGTCAGCGCTGCCGACATTGCCGAGAATGTCGCCGAAATCGAGCGCGACCCGGTGATGGCGTCAAAGATCCGGTATGTCGTCGTCGATATGGGCTGGAACCACGATTGGGGCGAGTGGTTCCCGAACCATCGTTTTCCCGAGGGCATGGAGTCGTTGGCCCGCGCGATCGCCGATCGTGGGTACGAGCCAGGGATCTGGACCGCGCCGTTGCTGGTCGATCCGCTCAGCGCTCCCGGGCTGCGCCAGACTGATCTGTTTGTCCGCAACGAGCATGGGGACCCGCTGCGCACCTCTGGCGGGTTGTACGTAGTGGATCCCACCCACCCGAGCGCGAAAGCCTTCCTGGGCGATCTCTACCGCCGGTTACGGCAGTTCGGCTACACCTTCTTCAAAGTCGACTTCGTTGATTGCCTGCTCGAAGCGACGCGGTTTCACGACCCCACCAAGGGACACTACGACGCGCTGCGGGACCTCTTTGCGCTGATCCGGGAGTGCGCCGGCGACGAGAGCCACATCCTGGGCTGCTCGCTGCCTCCCGGTTGCGGCCCCGGGGTTGTCGATTCGGGCCGCACCGGGGTCGATATCCACAATCAGTGGTCGCACGTCGAGTGGGCGTTTGACTACCTCCAACTGACGTACTGGATGCACAGGCGCATCTGGATCAACGACGCCGATTTTCTGGTAGTGCGGGGGCAGGAGACCTCGCGGGAGGCCGAGACGACGGTGCTCAACCCGGAGGCCAAGAATCCGCGGCCGCCGAAGTGGCGCCGGGGGCCCGTCTTCGCGAACGCCGCGGAAGCGCGGACCTGGGCGAACATCGTCGCGCTTTCGGGCGGCAGCGTCTTCCTGAGCGATCGTCTCAGCATGCTGAATGAGATCGGTCTGGAGATCGTGCGGCCTCTGCTGGAGCCGACCGGCGTCGCGGCAACCCCTCTCGATCTGGGCGACGGACCGCGCGCCTCGCTCTGGCTGCAGGAAGGCGACGACGTAAATCGGCTGACCGTGATCAACTGGACGGACTCCCCGGTCGTTCGCACCGTCCCCGCCGGGGAGCAAGGGGCCGCGCGGGTGGCGCCGGTCCAGTCGTTCTGGACCGGCGGGGAAATCCCTGTTGTCGACGGATGCTGCCAAATCGAACTAGCCCCCCACGCCAGCGAAGTCCTGGTCTGGCCGAAACTTGCACCCCGGCGCGGCGACGGGACAGGATGGAACGCATGACCACTCGCCAGCGGCCACGGGTGGCCGTGCTTGCCACGACGTACTTCCCCGACTCCCACGCCGATGTGATCGCCGGCAAGCTGATCGCGGGCTACACCCTGCATGGGGTTTCGACCGAACCGCGAGTGGAGGTGGCCTCCCTCTACCTCGATCAGACCTCCCTCGACGACACCGGCCGGGCGCTGGCCGCGAAGCATGGCATCCCGGTGTTCGAGTCGATCGGCGAGGCCATCTCTCTGGGCGGAACGGGCGTCAACGTCGATGGCGTGCTGATCATCGGCGAGCATGGCGAGTACCCGGTCAATGAGCGGGGGCAGATACTCTATCCCCGGCGGGCTTTTTTCGATGCCGCCGTGGCGGCGATGATGGCGGGTGGCCGAGTCGTGCCCGTCTTCATCGACAAGCACCTCTCCTGGTCCTTTGTCGAGGCCCGGCGGATGGTCGATACGGCGGAGCGCCTCCGCATCTCTTTGCTCGCCGGGTCGACCGTTCCCATCGCCTGGCGCACGCCGCCCGGGGCCTGGCCGCTGGGCGCGCCACTGACGGAGGCGGTCGTGGTTGGCTACGGCCCGCTGGAGGTCTACGAATTCCATGCCCTGGAAGGGTTGCAGGGCATGGCGGAGCGCCGCGCTGGGGGCGAAACGGGCGTTCGGGCGGTCGAGGACATCCCGCCGTCCGAGCTGAGCCAGGCGCGGGCCGCGGGGCGCTGGAGCGAGACGCTGGAAGTGGCGGCGCTGACCGCCCTCGGCCTCGACGGCTTCCCCTTGCGGCGGGCTCGCGCTTCCCTCAGCCATGCCTTTCTGGTCGAGTATGAGGATGGTTTGCGGGCGGCGGTGCTCTGGTTCGAGAGCGGGGTGAGCGATGTAGCGTTCGCCGGCCGCCACGGAGACGAGGTGACCGCCTGCCGCTTCGCGCTCGAACCGGGTCGGCCCTACGGCCACTTTACCTTCCTGGTGCGGCAGATCGAAGCGCTCGTGCTCGCCGGCCGGTCGCCCTATCCGGCGGCGCGCACGCTCTTGACCACCGGCATTCTGGAGGCCGCTATGCGCTCGCGCCATCTCGGCGGCATCCGCTTGCCGACGCCGGAGCTGTCCGTCCACTACGAGCCGGTGGCCGAGGTTCCGGACAGCGGCATCGACATCGCGCCACCCTTCGACCTGACATGATCTCACGATTGGATGATGGACCCCCATGCGGATTCTGCTGACCGACGATCAGAGCCCCCTCGGACGCGCGCTCGCCCATGCCCTGCGGGGCGATCACGAGCTGCGCATGCTCCCCGATCCACGCGATCGCGGGGCTGCCGGCGAAGCGCTGGCTGGCTGTGACGCCGCGATCCAAATCGCGTTGCCCCCGATTGAGGAGGACGCGTCATCCGATCCCCTCGACCGCGCCACGCGCGGGACATACAACCTGTTGACCGCGCTCGATCCGCCGGCGGCCCTGCCCCGCCTGATTCTGATCAGCTCGCTGCGGCCTTTCGTGCGCTATCCAGCCAACTGGGCGGTTGACGAGCAATGGGCGCCGCGGCCGACGACCGGCGCTGCTGATCTCGTTCCGTATCTGGCGGAACTGACCGTGCGCGAAGTCTGCCGGGTTCGCCGCACCATGGGAATCGTGCTGAGGCTCGGTGAGGTGGTCGACGATGCGGAGATTGCCGCGAGGCCGGCGGACCCCCGCTGGCTGCACATCGACGACGCCGTACAGGCGGTGAAGCTGGCACTGGATTTGCCCCTTGCTACCGAAGACCAGCCAGGGGCGCGGTGGCGGCTCTTTCACATCGTCGATGGCGGGGCCGGAGCGCGTTTTGCTGAGACAGCCGCGGCGAAGGAGGAGCTTGGCTACCGGCCGCGGCACCGGGTGACTGGGTCGGCGGTGTCGACAGAGAACCCTCACCCCAACCCCTCTCCCACTGCGGTGGGAGAGGGGCTCTGGCGGTTCGACGAGCAGATTACGGGGACCAGCTCTCTCCAGGTCAACAATGCTGAACGGGGTGAGCGACCTCGTCGCGTCGTCATCTTCGGCGCGGGCGGGCCGCTGGGGGCGGTCGCCGCCGCGGCGCTGGCTCCCGACCATCTGCTGCGCCTCACCGATGTGCGACCCCTGGCCGAAATCGCCGCTGGGTCGCCGCAGTCGCCGGGCGCG
>JBBRVX010000337.1:0-3828 GCA_038246475.1 Thermomicrobiales bacterium
CGACCGTACAAGGGGCGCTGATCCTCTTCGACGACCGGACCGGCATCCCCGAGGCCGTGATCGACAACGCACTCATCACGCGGCTTCAGGCAGAACAAGACCTGCGGGGCCATTCAGCACGGCTCGAAGAGCTTGCGCATCGCAAGGACGCAAGGAGGGCCGACCTGGACGCTTTCCTGCGGGATTGGACACGCCAGGCTCTGGAAGACCTGTCCCGATTGCGTCCCGAACTGAGGCGTATAGAGGAGCAACTGGCCAAGGCTTCACATCTCGACCGGCAGACCGAGCTGCGTGCACCCCGGGCCGGCGTGGTTCTCGAGGTGGCGCGAAGGGCGCCGGGTTCGCTGATGCGTGAAGGCGAACCGGTCGTGACACTGGTTCCGACGGACGTGCCGCTTATCGCCGAGGTCCGGCTCAGGTCTGCCGATGTTGGCCGGCTGCAGCCCGGGGACCATGCAAAGATCAAGATCGACTCGTTTCCATGGCGGCGACACGGCGCTTTGAATGGCATCCTGCGCTCGGTAAGCCGCGAATCCTACACCCCGGAGGGAGCAGGCGGGGCCGGACCGGCGATGCATCGCGGTCAAATCACCGTATCAGCGGAAACTCTTATGAACCTGGCACCTGGCTCCGCCCTGTTGACGGGAATGACACTCTCCGCTGACATCAACATCGGCACGCGAACCGTACTTGGGTTTTTCTTGGAGCCGCTCATCATAGGTCTGAACGAGAGCCTGCGCGAGCCTTGAGGAGGCAACCGGCCGCTTAGAAGCAACGCTTCAGTTTGTCCGCAATGCACTTGCCCAGAGGCTGAAGCCGCTTCGTGCGACGTTCACGATCTCGAACCCGGCGCGATGGAGATGACGTTGGAGTGTCGTTGCTGTGAAACCGGTACGATGCCCCATGAACTTGTTTCCGGCCGCAATCGCGACACCGAAGCCATAGAGCATATCGAGAGCGCTGATTGGGCCTGCGCCTGATACATATGCGGTCTCCTCAAGTTGATCCGCAACGACGAGTTCTGCGACTTTCCGGAGATCTGGAAGCGTGATGATCGCAAAACCGCCTGGACGCAGGACGCGGTAAAACTCCCTAAGGGCGATCGGTACTTCGTCGGCGGAGAGATGCTCCACATTGTGAGCAGACCAGACCGCGTCAAAACTGCAGTCGTGCACGATAGACATGTCCACTATGCTGGCCTCGATATCCGGGGAGACACCGGCGTCTATATCGAGACGGACTTCGCGCCACTCGCCCGGCGTAAAAAATTCTACTGGAATCTTGTCGGGATTTGCCGCGCCGCAACCGACGTGGAGCAAATCACGGACAACTACGCCTGATCCGAGCTCAACGGTCTCAGGCGGCTTGGCGACCGGACCTTCGACGAGAATATCAACAGCCATGGTATTTGGTCCTTCTGGATCATGCTGGGAAAGCGATGGTCTCGGAAAGCAGTTCAGGAAAATGTTCGGCGGACGGGGCTCAATGAGATCACAGGGCGATGTTTCGGTATGCCGCTTCTAGGCGTCTTGTGAAATTCGGCGTGTCGCCGAGAGTGCGGCGCCAGAGGTCTTCGCCAAGACGTTCAAGCAAATCCGCATGCCGTTTTCGATCCAGGGCCAGGCCAACCGCACGCTCAACAAAGTCTTCTATCGAATCCGCAATCAGGTCGTGAAGCCCCATTGCATTGAGCAGGCTTGTCGCCATGCGCGCCGCGAAGGCCTGCCCCCTCAGGGTCAGGATTGGCAAGCCTTCGCGCAATGCGTCCGATGCGATCGTGCCGGCGTTGTAGGGGCTGGTGTCGAGAAACAGGTCCCCTAGCGCCATCCGAGCGCGATAGAGCTCAGGTTCCACGCGCGGCGCGAAGATCAATCGCTCTGGAGCCAACCCACGCTCGGTCCAACGCGAGGTAAGATTACGTTGGCTCACGGCTCCGTCGTCGATCAGCCATAAGACCGATCCTGGGGTCGCCTCCAGGATATCGAGCCAGGCACCGAACATCCGAGGAGTAATCTTATAGTGATGGGAGAAGCAGCAAAAGACGAACGCCGCTTCTGGCAAGCCCTCCTCGGCGCGACTGACGGAGACCACTTCGTAGGGACGGCTGTCGTTAGCTTGGTAGCATCCCGGTAAAGGGAGCGGTCTGGGCGCATACTTTTCGGCCAAGTCGGCTGGAATTGCTACGTCGTCACAGAGCATCCAATCCAGTTCCGGGAGCGGTATGGGTCCGATGTACCCAAGGTATGTGACCTGCACCGGAGCTGGCTTCCAGCGCAGAACCCCAAGACGCGCACCCTTGGTCAGACCGTTCAGATCGATCAAGATATCCACTTCATCCGCACGGATCTGACGCGCTGCCGTCTCGTCGTCCATTCCCCCGATCGGTATGAACCTGTCAAAAGCTGCCCGTACCCGTGCGCGGGTCTCGCTGCCATCTTCGGGTGAATTGCAGTACCCAAAGACCTCGAACAACTCACGATCGTGCAGCTCAAGCACTTCGGCAATTAGGTAGCTCATGGCATGACGGCAGAAGTCCGAGGAAAGGTAACCGATCCTAATCTTGTCGTGTGCGTAGCCGGACTGAGGCGCAAGCAGCTCCGGCGCAGGGGGAACCTTGCGCGCAATCCAGGTCGCGTTGACCTGCCGCTGGAAGGCCGGATCATCGTGGAGAGCGAGCGTCGCGAGGGGGCCGCAGTTTCGTGCAAGCTCGGTATCGGCGAGCTCCGCTATGGGACTGGCCGTCACGGGCCACTCGGCCATGCGTTGGCGCAAATGCACAAAGTGCTGTTGAACATCGGGTTGGTCGGGAGTGATTCGAAGGGAGGCCGTCAGTTCACGTGCTGCCTCTTCGAGCCTGCCATCCTCCTCGAGCAGTCGCCCCGAATGCAGATGCAATAGGCGCGAGTGTTGGGCATCCGGGAGGGCACGGCGCCAGACCTGCAGTGCCGCGTTCCTCTGGCCCGCGGCGTCGTGTGCAAGGCCAAGATTGACTAGTGCCGCATGCAGGTCAGGCTTCAGAACCAGAGCGTTTTCGTAGGCAATCCTCGCCTCTGCGAAGTTACGCTGGCGCATCAGGATGACACCGAGGTTGAACCATGCCGCGAAAGAATCCGGCACCGCAACGCGAATGCCGAGCCAGATCTTGTATAGTTTGACAGCAGCGTCATCGTCGAGACGCTCGGCCAGTACGACGAGTCCAGCGGCGTCCGTTTCAAAAAGTTCCTTTATCAGTCGCCCTTCGTCCGAGATGGAGTCAGGACAACGTCCAAGAGCCAGAAGGGTCTGGGACAGCCAGTTTGCTGAACCGGCAGGCGTCGAAGGATGAGAAACCAATCCGAGTTCCATGCGGCCTCTCCAGCCTTGAATGAGCGATACCGTCGTGCTGATTAGTTAACGAAACATTTAGAGATATTTTGTCCAGTCTTAACCGAAAACCAACGATATCGTTAAACTCTCGGTAATAGCATGATGCAAGTTTCTAGTCGTTGTCGGGGCCTAATGCTGTCCCTCTCCGAGCGGCGCAAATTCTTGTCGACGCAAGAACACTAAATTTCGGCGTTTAACTCCAGAAAGGGGCCCGTCATGTCGATCATTGCTCTCCTCACCACCGCCCAGATTGCCGCCCTCACCACGGAGACGATCGCTGCGCTGACTACGGCTGACATCAAGGCCATGTCCACTGACCAGGTGGTCGCCCTGACGACCGCCCAGGCCGCAGCCCTCACCTCCGCCCAGATCAAGGCGCTCGGCACCGACCAGATCGCGGCCCTCGAGACCGCCGACGTCGCCGCTCTCTCCTCGGCCGCCCTCGCGGGCCTCACGATCGCC
>JBBRVX010000338.1:0-3824 GCA_038246475.1 Thermomicrobiales bacterium
GAGAGCTACCACTGGTATTACCAGAGTGGGCGGGTCACGCACGAGGTGGTCAGCGCGGCGCAGATCGACCGCCACGCCAACACGAACAACATCGCGGTCACCTCCCCCAGCGGCAAGCGCGTTCGCCTGCCGGGTCAGGGCGGCATGGCCGACGTGGCGAACATGCACCGTCACTTCCTCCTCTACCTGACCCGCCACTCGCCTCTCTCGCTGGTCGAGCGGGTCGAGTACATCAGCGCCGCCCGCGGGCTCTTCACCGCCGAAGAGCGGATCGCCGCCGGCTACCAGCCGGGCGAGGTCAAGCTCGTCACGAATCTGGGCGTCTTCGTGGTCAACCCCGAGGGTCGGGAGCTGGAGCTCGTCTCGCTCCATCCCGGCGTCACCATCGGCGACGTGCAGGAAGCGACCGGGTTCGCGCTCCGCGTCGCGCCTGATCTGCACGAAACCGACAGCCCGACGCCGGAGGAGCTGGCGCTGATCCGGCGCGAGGTCGATCCGCTGGGCATGCGGCGGCTGGAGTTCGTGGCCGGCAAGGAGCGCGGCCCGCTGTTGGCGGCATTGATCGCCAGCGAGGAAGCGGCCATCGCCGAGATGATGGCCATCGGGAAGGAACAAGGGCATGCCGGGAATTGAGCTGCGGGGCATCAGTTGGGATCACCCGCGCGGTCACGATTGCATGGTCGCAACGGCGGAGGCCTACGCGGCGGTGCAGCCAGACGTGCGCATCGTCTGGAAGACCCGCAGCTTGCAGGATTTTGCTGACTTCCCGGTGCAGAAGCTGGCCGAAACGTACGACCTCCTCGTGATCGACCATCCCTTCGTCGGCTTTGCCGCCGACGATGGCTGCCTGCTGCCGCTCGATCAGGTCATCGATCCCGCCGTGCTGGCCGATCAGGCCGCCAACAGCGTCGGGCCCGGCCATCGCAGTTATCACTATGGCGGTCATCAGTGGGCGCTGGCCACCGACGCCGCCGGGCACGTCACCGCTTACCGCCCCGACCTGATCGAGGAGCTTGGCGGCCTGCCCGAGACGTGGGACGAGACCCTGACCCTGGCGGAACGGCGGCGCGGCCAGGAACGGGCCCAGGTCGCCAATCCCCTCATCCCGATCGACGCCCTGATGAGTTTTTGCTCCATCTGCGCCGCCGCCGGCGAGCTGCCCTACGCGGAGCCGGACCAGGTAGTCAGCCGCTCGACCGGGCGGCAGGCGCTCGGCATGCTGCGGGCGCTGAAGAATGCGGCGCATCCTGAATCGATGAAGCGCAACCCACCGCGCACCCTCGACCTGATGAGCAACACCGACGATATTGCCTTCGTCCCCCTCCTCTTCGGCTATTCGAACTACGCTCAGCCCGGATTCCGCCCGAACATCGTTCGCTTCACTGGCGTCCCGACCATCGGCGGCGGCGAACCGCGCGGCGGCATTCTCGGCGGCGCGGGGGTGGCCATCTCGGCGCGGACGGAGCATCCGGAGGCGGCAGCCGCCTACGCCTCGTATGTCGCCAGCCCCCAAGTGCAGAGCGGCGTCTACTTCGACGGCGGCGGCCAGCCGGGGCACCGCGCCGCCTGGCTCGACGAACGAGTCAACGCCGCCTCATCGGACTTCTACAAAGACACTTTGCCTAACCTCGACCAGGCCTACCTCCGCCCCCGCTACCACGGCTTCATGGAGACCCAGGAGCGCTCGGGCGAGCTGGTGCATCAGTGGCTGGCCGAGGGGGACACCGCCAACGCGCTGCTCGATCGGCTGGATACGCTGTATCAGGAGAGCGAGCCGGGCGGGAAGGAGTAGGTTGCTGCTCGACGACAGCACTAGCGATAGGCTTCCTTCCGATCCGCGATCTTGAAGACCACGAATGTTTTCTCAGCCTTGTCGGCTCCATAGAGAACACGATAATCGCCAACCCGGAGGCGATACTCGTCACTACTCCCTTCGAGTTTTCTGATATCGACGGTTGGTGAGCCCGCGACAAGGAGGTCCAATTCGGCTTTGATTCGCCGCCGGACCTCCTCGCTGAGCCGTTCCAGATTTCGGTTGGCGGCCGGCGTGAGGATCCATCGCCAATCACTACCTACGCGCGATTCGTCTGACCTTCCACCGTGCCGTTTGCGCCCTCGTCGGCCTCCAGGCATGCGTGCGTTGCTTCCTCACCCAAAACCAACCGGCCCGTGCGGTAGGCTTCCCAACCTTCGGCTATCTGGAGTCTATCGTCTTCCGTGACTGGCTCGTCATCGACCGGCGCATTCTCCAGGAGCGTCAAGATCCGGTCTGGCTGATCGTCCCGCGATGGATGCGCGTGTGGCACAACCTGATGCGGGATGCGCTTTGTGGCTCTGTTTGCCGCTTTCACCATCGTGTGGGCGCCTCCATGGGCGTCGCAACCAGACATGCTGCATTGAATGCGTCCATGATGTCTCTCCTCGTTTTCTCATCGTGCCATTCGCACACGAACGAGAGCGCAAAGCGTACTACGCCAGACCCACCGCCCCATTCGCCCCCCTGCCCGCCACCCGGATGGCGCGTGGCCCACCGCGATGCAGAGAGGGGGGACAATGCCGGGACCCCATGTGGGCAGGTCGTCTTCAACCGGATGGCGTTCGAGAAGGCGAGTAACGTGTTCAACTTGCTCAACTTGCTCAACTTGCTCAACGTGTGGGGGAGGGGGTGGGGTGAGCAACTTGGCTGGCGACGCGACGCCGCATTGGCCCGGACCAGTCGTTATGTGCGATGATGGCCGAACGCCATCGTTCTGGCTGACACGCCTACCGCCTCAAGGAAGACCCGATGGTTGTTGCCCCCGAGGTTGTAGCCCGGCAAGCGATCGACGCCGATCTGGTCGACGCGGGCTGGGTGGTGCAGGACATCGCCTCCATGAACCTCTATGCCAGCCAGGGCATCGCCGTTCGCGAGTTTCCGCTCAAGTCGGGGCACGGCTTTGCCGATTACCTGCTCTTTGTCGATGGACAGGCCGTGGGCGCGGTTGAGGGCAAGAAGAAAGGCGATATTAGCCGGGTGGATTGCCGACCTCGGCCAGCTCTAACCCGCGCGGTGCTCAACCCCCTGCCGGGGCGAGTCGCGGGAATGCACCATCAGCCGCCACTAAGATGAGCGGCCGCGTCTACCACCGTGCGGGCTTTCTGAACGTCCCCACGGAGTCGGTCATCGTCAGCGGGAATTGTGATTGTTGCAGCATCCCGAACTTGATGTTGCTATAGAAGTCGGCAATGCCCTTGAGGTCGTATGCAAGGTACTTGCGAGGATTGACGATGCGGACTTGCAGGCCGAATTCGCTCCGAACCAGCCTGATTGGCTCGGCGAGATCGGAGTCATTGCTGATAACGACGGCGAGGTCATACTCCTGTTTGAACGCGTCCAAGAGCAGGTAACTCGCGAGATTTACGTCCGATCCCTTTTCTTCCCGCTCGATGATTGGCACCATCTGCAGCGGCGTGGAGGCGGTTGGCCTGGGCGCATTGCGTATTGCGAGAGGGCGCTCCTTCTCGTTCGTCGCAAACCGCCCGAGATGAATGCTGAGTTGAGGGATCGTCCCGAGCGCGCGCAGATACGTAAGTTGGCGAGCCTGGTTATCTGGATTGTTTGGGTATGGGTCTACCAGGGCGGTGAAGTACCTGATCCGGTTGACGGAAGCTCGCCGGCAAAGTTTCTGACAGAGCGCATCAAGATCGAGCCAACGATAGTTTCGCCAGTGCGGACGGTTTCGATGATCGTCGAAACACCCGTGATAGAGGTTGAACCCGTCGATGTAGACGTTCGCCCGCACCAGCGACTGCCCAGTTCCCATTATCGGCATCCAGAAACACGC
>JBBRVX010000339.1:0-3812 GCA_038246475.1 Thermomicrobiales bacterium
ACCGCCAGGGGCTTCGAAGTGCTGCCGCGTCGATGGGTCGTCGAACGGACCTTCGCCTGGCTGGGCCGTTGCCGAAGGCTGGCGAAGGACTGGGAGCAGACCTTGGAGTGCGCCACCGCATGGACCTTGATCGCAAGCATCAGGTTCATGACGCGACGTCTCGCAAGATACTGCCATGTCGCATGAACTTTTGAAACAGGCTCTGATAGTTTTCTAAAATGGTGCCCGGGGCAGATTTGAACCGCAGAAGTACAGATTCTTGATCTGGTGTTATTGAAAGCAACACAAGCACTTGCGAGATCACGGCGCGTCGAACCCATGACGGCAGATTAAAAACGTGCGCGGAAATTGTCAAACCGGCTGTTGCGGTTCCAACCAAAAAAAGCCGCTCGTGCTCTGGATCGACGAGGCCCACGACCTCTTCCACAGCGAGGGCCCGGGCGAGACTGATGAGATACTCTATGTGCTTAGATCGCTGATGCAGGACGAGATTTCCGTTGTGCTGATCTTTAGTGGTACGGACCGGCTCGCCGGGATCGACACCCGCGATTCGCTGGTGGACCGGCGCTTGGCCCGGATAGTCTTGAGGCGCTGATCTCGGGTGCCAGCGAGGATTACGTCCAGCAGATTATGCGGATGTATGCGGAGCGTACCGGATTTGTGGTCGCTTTCGTAGACGCGCTGCCAAGCCTTCTGACACATGCCAGCCGGTGCCGTTTCGGCCGGACGGTGGAGACCGTGATTACGACGATCGGGCAGGCGTTCGAGGAGGGTGCGACGACCCTGACGCGGTTGCATTTCGCCCAGGAATGGCGCCCGCAGGAGGGGTGCGACTGGGATGCCAATGTCTTCGTTGTAGCGGACTGGGCCGGCCCGCCAATAACATTTGTCTCATCTTTTCTTTATTTCAATGGGCTTCGAAGGGACGTGCTTTACGCGAGTCTAATGTGACTTTGGCATTGAAGACGGCATGACAATTCTTGATCCACGGCTTTCGCCGCTGCTCACAAATCTGGCTCCGCAACTGTCGGCGCTGCGCTGCGTCTTCCTTCTTGTGACGCATCACGGCGTTTCGCTCGCTGCGGAAGCCCTGCCAAATCTAGTTGAGGGCGACATGGTGCCCTCAGTCCGCGACACGTTGATTGAAGCGGGATTCCGGGTAAAAGTTCTTCAGAGCCGAAGCTGGCGGACGCTCTCTGGGCTTGGCTCCGCCTGTCCCGCATTGGCGGTGCTGCAGGACGGACAATGGGTCATCGTGATCCAAGTCCTGAAGACCGCAGATGGTTTTTTCGTCGCGGTGCTCGACCCGAAGAAGGAAGATGAGGGCGTCAAGCTGATTGCTCGTGCCGATTTTGAAGCCTGCTGGAGCGGAGTTCTCGTGCTCGCACGCAGGGCACCAAAGTTGACTTCGGAAAACCAGCCGTTCGGACTTCGCTGGTTCATCCCCGAACTGCTCCATCAGAAGCATCTCCTTGGCGGCGTGGCGGCCGCGGCGGTCATTGCCAATCTGATTGCCTTTGCGATCCCCCTTCTGTTGCAGGTGCTGATTGACAAGGTCATAGCGCATCAAGCGTGGAGCACACTTGGCGTCGTCGTGACCATCTTCGTCGTGCTGGCCACTTTCGATGCGGGTTTCACCTTTGTTCGTCATAGGTTGATGACAATTGCCGGAGGCAAGGTGGATGCCCGTCTTGGTGCCCGCGCCTTTGCACACCTTCTTTCGCTGCCTCTCTCGGTGTTCGAGAAGACGGCCGTGGGCGTGCTGACCCGACACATGCAATAGACTGAAAAACTGAGACAGTTTTTGACAGGACGATTGTTTCAGACGTTGCTCGACGCGGCATTGCTCCCGATTCTGCTCACATTGCTCGTCTTCTACTCCGGCATTCTGACCGCAGTGGTGCTTGGGTTCGCCCTCGCGATTGCGGGTTGTATCGGGGCACTCCTGCCAACATTTCGTCGACGGCTTACAAGTCTCTATGGCGCGGACGCGGAGAAGCAGGCTCAACTCGTCGAGACCTTGCACAACATGCGGGCGGTCAAGGCGCTCGTTCTGGAGCCCAATCGGCGCGAAGCCTGGGACGCGAGCGTCGTCGATGCAGTGCGGCGTCAGTGGTCGGTTGGCGAAGTCTCCGCATTTGCATCGGCCGCAACGGGTTGGCTCGAAAAACTCATGCAAATTGCCGTGCTTGGTCTGGGCGCAGTTCTAGTGTTCGACGGGGCGCTCAGCCTCGGCGCCCTCGTTGCCTTCTCCATGCTTTCGGCGCGCGTGAGCGGGCCCTTGGTCCAGTTGGTCGGACTGATCAGCGAGTATCAGGAGGCGGCGCTGTCCGTGAGAATGCTCGCCACTGTGATGGACAGCCCTTCCGAGCAATCAGGCCAGGCCCGTCCGGCACACCCACAAATCTTGGGTCATCTGCGCTTTGACGATGTCTCCTTTACCTACCCTGGGGCAACGGGGCCGGCTCTGGACGGGGTTTCCTTTGAGATAGCGCCTGGACAGGTCGTCGGTATCGTGGGTCGCTCGGGCTCCGGCAAGACTACTCTCACACGCCTCATTCAGGGGATCGAAGGTCCGCAGGGCGGTGGGATCCAACTCGATGGCGTCGATATCCGTCATATCGATCTCGGGCACCTTCGGCGTGGCATTGGCGTGGTGCTCCAAGAAAATCTGCTATTTCGGGGCACCATTCGCATGAATATCTCAGCTGCACGCCCAGCCGCGACCCTAGAGGAGGTGATTGCAGCGGCGCGTCTCGCCGGAGCGGACGAATTCATTCAGCGCATGTCGATGTCCTACGAGACACAGGTCGAGGAGGGCGGTGCCAACCTCTCCGGCGGCCAGCGTCAACGCATCGCAATCGCGCGCGCCCTTCTGACTGCCCCGCGCCTCCTCGTCTTTGACGAGGCCACGAGTGCGCTCGACCCCGAGAGCGAAGCGCTTGTAAACCGCAACCTCGTGGACATGGCGCGCGGACGTACGATGGTGATCGTCTCCCATCGCCTGTCCTCGCTGGTGCGCTCGGACGCAATTCTGGTGCTTGAGCAGGGTAAGGTCGCCGATTTCGCACCGCACGCCGTGCTCCTCGAGCGCTGCGAAATCTATCGCTCACTCTGGCGGCAACAAACGGAGCACATGGCGTGATGGCGTGGTCTCTCAACCGGCAACGTAAAGAGGGCGGAGACGCAGCCCCGGTTTCCAGGGAGGTGCTCTCCTTCCAGAACGATCTGGACGCCCTTATGGGCGAACCGGTGCCTGTGTTTCTTCGCCTGTGGCCAGCTTTGGCAGGGGCGCTTCTGTTTGCGCTCGTAGGGACCGCAGCTGCCACGCGCATCGACGTCGTGGTCACGGCAGGAGGGAGGCTCATCTCGGACGTGCCGCCAGTCGTTCTGCAACCACTCGGAAACGCTATCCTGCGCGAGGTTCATGTGCAGCCCGGCGACGCCGTAGCCGCTGGTCAAGTGGTGGCGGTCCTCGATCAAACGTTCACGACAGCGGATGTCGAGACGCTCGAGTCGCAGCGCCGCACTCTGGTGGCGCACCGCGACAGGCTGGAAGCCGAGCTGGCGGGAGACGGGTCATGGACATCCGCCGCAGGACCGGAAAGTGTACTTCAAGGAGCGCTCTTGCGCGAACGTCGGTCCGTCCTGGAGGCGCGCCGCGCAGCGATTACCGCTGAGATCGACGCTATCAACGCCGCCATGGAGGCCGAAAGATCGGCCGGAGCCGGCCTTGCGGAACAACTCGATATTGCGCGCGAAATAGAAGCCATGCGCATCCGTCTTGCCGAAGACCAGATTGGCTCGCGGCT
>JBBRVX010000340.1:0-3747 GCA_038246475.1 Thermomicrobiales bacterium
GGGTGATGGGTGATGGGTGATGGATGACGGGCTATCGGCTATGGGCGCCCAGCGAACGACCCGAATCCCCTTTCCTCCCCATCACCCATCACCCACCGTCTCCGTCATCGTCTGGGCCCGCGGCCAGGCGAAGCTCCTGGCGCGGGCGCTGGCCTCGGTGGCGGCAGCCGCGGCGCACGTGCCGGAGGAGACGATCGAGGTCGTGCTGGTCGATGACGGAGCCGAGCCAATCGACCACCTGCTGCTCAAGGGCGAGAGTGTGGTCACCGTGTCCGGTCCACGCGCCGGCGTTGGCGCCGCGCGTGCTGCCGGGCTCGCCGCCGCGCGAGGCGCGCTCATCGCCTATTGCGACGACGGTGACGAATGGCTGCCGGACCACTTGAGGGTCTTGCTCGATGCGCTGCGAGCACAGCCGGAGGTGAGCCTCGTATACAGCGATCCTGTCTGGCGAGACCCAAGCGTCGTGAAGGGTGATCCAGACTCCGCGATTGAGCTTCGGGTTGGCGATGGAGACGGCATCGTCGTGGATCGCATCCATGCCAGCAACGTCCTCCATCGCGCGGAAGCGGCCCGGGATGTCGGCGGCTTCGATCCCTCGATGCGCGTTTACGCCGATATCGACCTCTGGCTGCGCATGGACGAGGCCCATCTTCTGCGGCATGTGCCGGTCGCCGTCACAATTCGCGACCGTCGATCTGACACCGTCAGCCCAGGGCTTCAGACCGAAGAACGGGGGCGGCTGTTGGCGCTCCATCAACGGCGTCGGCCCTGCCGCGATCACCTCCCGGTTCTCCGCGTAGCAGTCCCGTTCGCTCCCGCAACCTGGCAGCCGCCCCGGCGCGAGCTCCATTGGCAGTCGCCGCTCAACCCTTACCAGAGCTTCGGCCTGGTCGGACGGCAGCTCCTCGCCGCGGTCGAGCGCGCTGGGATCGATGTCACCCTGGCCTCGCCTCCCCCTCGCGACGAGCAGATCTGGCGGCGTCTTGCCGTGAACCAGGCAGGAGGCGGGCGCATCGGCTTAAGCTACGACTACTGGCATCGGCCCGACCCGCTTCCCGCCGAGCTGCTGGTGATCGCCACCATGCGCGAGGGGACATTCGTGCCCAAGGCGCGCGTGAATGCCATCAATCAGACAGCCACGCTCCTCTATGTCCCTTGCCGGCAGAATCGCGAGGCCTTCGCGGACAGCGGCGTCCGCGTGCCCATCAGCGTCCTCCCCTATGGCGTCGATGCCGCCCGCTTCCCCTATCTGGAGCGCACCCGTACCGGCGCCGAGCCGTTCACCTTTGGCGCCTTTGGCGTGCTCTCGCCCCGGAAGGGCGCCGACGTGCTGGTGCGCGCCTTTCGCGAGGAGTTTTCGCCCGCGGAGCCGGTGCAATTGCTCCTCAAGAGCGTCGATCCGCTGCCATTCGTGCCGGCTTACGATCGCCGGATCCGCGTGGTTACCGGCTTCTGGGGCAATGATGCGCTGCTCGAGCTCTTGCGGGAGTTGGACGCGTTTGTCCTCCCCTCGCGCGCCGAAGGGTTCGGGCTCTGCGGCCTGGAGGCGATGGCCACCGGCCTGCCGACGATCGCGACCAATTGGAGTGGCCCGGCCGACTACCTCGACCTGGCGGACAGCCTGCCGCTGCGCTGTTGCCTCGTCGATGCCGCCGCCACGGAGGCCAATGGCGTCCGCTACTTCGGGGAGTGGGCCGAGCCGGATGTGGCGCATCTTCGATCGCTGTTGCGCTGGCTGTACGAGCACCGCGCAGAGGCGGCGAGCATGGGGAAGGCGGCCTCGGCCCGCGTGCATCGTGAGTGGACCTGGGATCGCGTCGCGGCCCAGCTCCGGCACGACCTCGATCTCCTGGCGAGCGGCGTCTCCCCCGCCTAGCCAGCCCTTCCCGTCGCCGGCCGCGCGTCCCGAGCGCGTCCCATCGCCCCCTGCAAACTACATAGTGCACTACATAGTTCAGAGGATGCGGCGGGCGACCAGGACCGGGAAGATGAGAGCTCGCGCGCGGTGCGCCAGGCGGTATGCCGTCGGAATGGCCGCCCTTTCTGCAACACGAATGCGAGCACATCATGGATGGCAGGAACTTCGATTCGCTGACCCAGTGGTGGGTGAACCCGTCGCGCCGCACGACGCTGCGCGCCGCAATGGCCCTGGCCCTCGCCGGGCCGCTCGCCTTGGGTGAAACGCGGGCGGCGTCAACCGTGTGCCGCCAGCCCGGCAAGACCTGCAAGCGAGAGACGCAGTGCTGCTCGGGCATCTGCAAGAAGAACGGGAAGCACCACGAAAAGAAGTGCCGGCCGGCGTTCTCCCAATTCACCTGCACGATCGCCCAGGATTCCTGTCTGCAAGGGGATCTGAACAACCACTGCAGCGATCCTGACAAAATCTGTTCGTGCCTCGTGACCGCCCAGGGCGCGAGCTTCTGCGGATTCATCATAGAAATTGCGGACGATTGTGCCTTTTGTGCCGAGCAATTCCCAGACACGGTCTGTGTGCAGGGCGGCATCCAATGCCTCGACAAGCCCTTCGTCTGCGCGCTCCCGTGTGATCTCGTTCCCGTGTAGGCCGCCGGTACGCGCCCGCCGTCAGGCTATGTCAGGAGTCACTCATGGATGCATCTCGCTTTGACGCCGTCGCTCGCTCGATCGCCCGCGCTCCCTCGCGTCGCCAGCTTCTCGCCCTGGTCATCGCGGGCATGGCGCCCCTCCTCCAGGTGGGCGCCGGGGAGGCGAGGAAACGCCGCAAGACCAAGAAAGCGTGTGGGCCTTGTGCCAAGCGCAAGAACGGCAAATGCAAACCGGATGCGGAAGGCACTCCTTGCGCCGACGGGAAGATCTGCCGAAGTGGCCGCTGCGAGTGCCAGCAGGCATGCCCCTCAGACCGGGAGTGCCTCGCCAATGGGAGTTGCGCCCGGCTTTGCCCAGCATCGTTTGACTGCGGCCCTGGCTGCGGCTGTGGTCTCGCCAGCGTCGAGGGCCCCCAGTTTTGTATCGTGAGCGAGGGCGGCTGTGAGTTCTTTACCCAGGGCTGCGAAAGCAACGCGGAGTGTCCCATCGGCCAACATTGCATGACGACGTTCTGCCTCACCGCGCCGTTCAACCGGTGCATTTCGCTCTGTCCGGGGTGAGGCTGGCGCCAACAGAGATGCATGCTGCCCGCCTCTCCCCGACGCGCAATCGTCTCGGAAGCGAAGGCAAGGAGTGACCATGGCTCCCTCTCGCTTCGATGCGTTGGCTCGCGCGTTGACCGCGCGTCCCTCCCGTCGGGGTCTGCTGCGCGGCGTTGCAGTAGGCGTGTTCGAGATCGTCGCCGCGCGAAGCGCTGATCCCGCGACAGCGAGAAAGCGGCACAAGAAGAGGTCGAAGCCGAAACCGAATGCCTTTGGCTGTCTCGACGTGGGCAAGGCGTGCCAGAACAACCAGCAGTGCTGCTCAGACATCTGCCAGGGCAAGAAGGGCCGGAAGCGTTGCAAAGCGCATGACCAGGATGGCTGTCCTGCGGGGCAGCTCTCCGGTCAGTGCGGCGGCGCCACCCTGTCATGCCTGACCGTCTCGGGGGTATTTGGACGCTGCGAGACCACCACTGGCAACGCCGGCTACTGCGCGGGCGGCGGCGACTGCTTCGACTGCACGAAGGACGCCGATTGCCAGGCGGTGTGCGGGCCGCGGGCGGCGTGTGTGCAGTGTCCGACGGGCTGCGCGGGGAAAACGGGAACGCAGTGTGTCGGTCCTGATGGGGTGGTCTGTCCA
>JBBRVX010000341.1:0-3745 GCA_038246475.1 Thermomicrobiales bacterium
CTTCGTTGCAGGTCCGGTTCGTGGCGGGACCAATCAATCCAATGGCAGAATCCTGGAGATGACGTATCAGGCGTGTCAACCAGCCACGGGGGACCATGGTGTCGTTGTTGAGCAAGACCAGGATGTCGCCGGTGGCCTCGCGCAGCCCCTGGTTGTTGCCGGGACCGAACCCGACATTCTGGTCGTTCAGGAACGAGCGGACGTTCGGGTACTCGAATGCCAGGCGTTGGATTTCTTCGGCACTGCCGTCTGTTGAGGCGTTGTCGATGAGCAGCAGTTCGAAATTCGGATAGTCGGTGTTTTCGAGAATGCTGGCAACGCACATGCGGGTAAAGGCGAGATTGTCGTGGCTCAGGACGATGATGCTGGCCCGAGGCCAGGCGGCGCGGAAGGCGCGATCCAGTTCGGCCCAGCGCGCGGGCCAGGAGAGCGCGGGTGGGAGCACAACCACGTCAGGGCCGAGGTCATCGCTTGGTTCGGCATCGAAGGCGACAAGAACTTCCGCAGCGCCCCATAGCGGCTTGGGCGCGTCAGCAAAGGCCATGATTCGCCATCCCCAGCGCTCCCGCATCTGGAACACCGGCTCGGGGTTTAGATCGGTTGGCGCGACGACGACCGCCGCTTCGATGCCATGTTGGCCGCGCAGATCATGCAACACGCCAAGGGAATCATTCGCCGTGCCAAGAGTGGAGGCGGGCAGGGGGATGCGCGTGATCGACGGCGCCTCGCGCCGCCCTGCTGAGGGAGGGTCTCCACCAACGATGAAGACGCGATGCTCGTGGCGCGCGAACTCGGCCGCGATGCGGGCGTCGCGTTCCGGGAGAGGACCGTTATTGGCCAGGATCAGCAGGTCGTATCTGGCGAGGCGGGACGTGACCGGCGTGGTGCGGGCGCGTTGCTCAGTGGCCGTCGGCAGCTCTGGCTCGCGGGCGCGATCTCGCGCGGCGATGACGAGGTCGCCGGTGAGCAGGGGAAGGACTTGCGGCGCGGATTGGCGACGGCCGCAGTTGCAGCCGGCATGCGGGGCGTTGCCGGCGTTGGTGAGCGATGCGCCGTTCGGTTCAGCCGGCACCGCTTACCCCCATATTGAGGCGAGCATCCTCTCCCGTCCGCGTGAGGTTGGGGTTGTAGTACGGATCGTGGGCGATCACATGGCCCCAGCGCTCGCGCAGGTAGCCGATTTCGCCCGGGTTGGCGATGACGGTTTTGGTCACCGATTCATGATGGTAAAGCTCGGCGTGCGGGGTATAGATGACTTCAAAGCCGGCTTCCCGCGCGCGCAGGCAGAAGTCGGTGTCGTTGAAGGCGATGGGCAGGCGCTCCTCGTCGAGGCCGCCGATTCGCGTAAAGACCTCACGGTCGATCAGGGCGCAGGCAAAGGTGACGGCGCTGTAATTGCGCACGACATCAGGCAAGTCAAAGTATCCCGGTTGCCGACCGGGGAGCCGCTTGAAGATGTGAATCGAGCCGCTGAATGGCCCCAGGATCACCCCGGCGTGCTGGATCGTGTCGTCGGGGAAAAGCAGCTTTGCGCCGACGATGCCGACCTCGGGACGCTGTCCATGCTCGACCATGGCCTTCAGCCAGTCGGGTTCGATGACGGTGATGTCGTCGTTCAGCATCAGGATGAGTGGGGTGTGGACATGAGGGATGGCGCCATTGATCAGCGCTGAGTAGTTGAATGGCGTGCGGTTATCGGTGATGCGGCGAATGTTGGCGTGCCGTGCGGAGAGCTCGGCAACGAGCCGCGCGACCCCGTCGTCGGGCGAGTTATCGACCAGGAGGATTTCAAGGTTCGGGTAATCGGTCCGCTCCAGAAGGTCTTGGAGGCAAGGTCGGAGCAGATGCAGCTTGCCGCCCGTCGGGATTACGGCAGTCACACCGGGCGCCGAATCGATGTCGTACCGCACCCGCCAGGCGCCGGGCTGCCGGGCCTGCTCGACGGCGCCGGCGATGCCCCGCCGGCGTAACGCGTCCTCCACGGCCCGGCACTGGGCATCGTTCCAATCAGAGAGGTGCCAGGGTTGATCGACGTCCGGCGCGGCGTCGATGGTCGTGACCAGGATTTCCGGAAGATGCACGATCTGGCCCGGTTGTTCGCTGAGGCGAAGGACAAGATCGAAGATTTCCGCCGAGAAAAACTCCTCGCGCAGTCCGCCGATATCAAGGGCTCGGTCACGCCGAAAGAGCACGAGCGGACCCAGATAGTTCAACGCGAGGAAGAGGTCTGGCGACCAATCGGGCTTGAAGAAGGGGTTCCAGCGCACTCCGCTATCGGGGTCAATGCGATCATCGTCCGCGTAGACCACGGTCGCGTCTGGCGAAGCGGCAATGGCCCGCGCACTCGTGGCGAGGGCGGAAGGGGCGAGAATGCTGGTGGGCATCAGGACGCCCGCCCAGTCTGCATCGCTGAAGGCCATAAGCTGGTTCATCGTCGCTATCAGGTTCGCATCGTGGGCGTCGAGATAGGACAGACGACCGTCGCTCTGAACAAGGTGCTGGGCAGCCGTGCGCAGGCCCCGGGTAATCTTCGCGGAACCAACGAACGTCATATGCCAGGAGGGGTGCGACTGCGCCTGCAACGAGGCGACCAGGGACTGGAGCGCCGCCTGCGTGCCGTCCTTCAGGGGAACGATGAGCTCGAATGAGGTTTCGGCATCCAGGATCGCGGCAGGCCGCGGTGCAGAAAGGGCGCGTTCCGCCTGCTTGTCGAGCCACTCGCGATAATGCCGGTTGATGATCGGGATGCCGCCGTCGATGGTATAGGTGCCGTCCAGCTCGATGCGCGTGCTCAATTCAAGCTGCTGGCCGTCGTTGGCCGTAACCAGTACGGTGAGGTCGTGGCTGCCCGGCTCCAGGCCTTGCATTGGCACGGAGCCGGAGAAGCCGCTGTGATCGGCGTTGGCATACTGGCGGCGGCGCTTGCCGATGTCGGGCCGGAGAGCGCCGGGATCGACGCGACCTCTCGGTTCGCCATCGACCAGGGCTTCGAGCGAGCGAATGCCGGAAGGGGCCATGGCCCATCCGGTCACGGTCGCTAGCTCGCGCGGGATGAACCATGCGCCGCGCACGGGGATGTCGATGCGCCCGATCACGCGGCCGGTTTCGAAGGCGTGATTGTCGACTTCGAAGGACGTGGCGATCTCGGCGTGGTTTTCTGCCGTGGAGGTGATGCGAATGGTGACGTCATGGAACCCATCGGGCAGATCGCCGACCGGAATCTCTGCGAAAAAGCCGCAATTGACGCCGGCCGGAAAACCAGGATAGAGGGCCGCGGCATCCGGCCGGGGCTCTCCATACGGAATTGTTCCTCTTGACTCGCCGTTGACGATTGCTTCGACTTTGGCAAAGCCGGAATCGGTGAGGGTCCAGCCGGAAACGACGAGCACACCATCGGTGATGATGTCGGGCAGCCGGCCCGGTGATTCGACCATCCCGACAATTTGATGGGGAAGTCCGGGCGGCTCGGCATTCGCTTCTTCCAAGTCAGACGCCACGGCAGCATCAGTCTGCTCAACGGGAGCGTCCGGAGAGGACTGCGGCGCCGAAGCAGCCAGTGCCGCCGTGGTTTGCCGCATCAGCGCCTCGGCGAGGCGTCGTTCGGCGTCGGCGGCGCGGGCCTCGGCCTCCTCGACGCGGACGTTGAGGACGATGTTGTTGCGAAGCAAGATCATGACCTGGCGGGCGCGGTCGTAAAGGATGCGGTCCGCAAGGCGATCGTTTTCGCCGGTCTGGACGCCGGCCA
>JBBRVX010000342.1:0-3695 GCA_038246475.1 Thermomicrobiales bacterium
GCGGCGACGCCGCCATGCAGCAGCCCAAGGGTGCCGGAGTAGGAATAGGGCAGAATCGCCGCCGCGCCATGCTCGGCGATGATCGCTTTCCAGCGCTCGCTGATCTCGGCGATGGCCTCATCCCAGGAGATGCGCGCCCACTCGCCGCCGCCCTTCGCCCCCACACGGCGAAGCGGATACTTGAGCCGGTCGGGCGCATAGACCCGATCGAGGTAGGGCCGCACTTTGGCGCAGAGCCACCCTTGCGTGAAGGGATGATCCGGGTCGCCATGAAAACCGACCGCGCGGCCGTCGCGGACTTCGACCAACGTGGCGCAAGTGTCCGGGCAGTCATGCGGGCACGCTCCCCGGAGGACGATCGTGCCAGGCTGATTGGAAAGTCCCATGGTCGTGCACTCCACATTGGATCATTCCGCGCGTGGCGCCTCATGCGCGGGGAGAGCGAATCGTTCTGGTAGTCTACCCGCACATCCTTCTCTATTCTGCGCGGCGGCGCGGGAGGCGCAATGGGGCGGTACATCCTGGGGCGGTTGCTCGGGCTCGTTTTCGTGCTCTTTGCCGTCTCGTTGATCACCTTCCTGATGACGCGCGCGGTGCCGGGCGATCCCTTTGCCGGCGGCGAGCGGCAGTTGCCGGAAGCAACGCGCATCGCGCGCGCCGAGAAATATGGCTTCGATCAGCCCATCCTGGTGCAATATGGCCGGTATGTCTGGAGCGTTCTGCATGGTGATCTGGGCGTCCCCTTCCAGAGCCCCAGCCAGACGGTGGTCGATTTGATTAAACAGACCTGGCCGGTCACGGTGCGCATTGGCCTGCTGACGATCGGCATTTCGTATCCACTGGGCATGGCGCTCGGGTTGTTGGCGGCGCTGCATCGCAATAGCTGGATCGACTACACGGTGACCTTTGGCTCGACGCTGGGCATGGTGCTGCCAAACTTCGTCGTTGCCATCTGGCTCATTCTGTTGTTCAGTGTGAGTCTGGATTGGCTGCCGACCGGCGGCTGGGGGACGCCGGCGCACATTGTGTTGCCGGTGATCGCATACTCGTTGCTGCCAACGTCGCTCGTGGCCCGCTACACCCGGGTCAGCCTGCTGGAAAGCCTGGGCGCCGATCACGTCCGCACGGCGCGCGCGAAAGGGCTCGCCGATCAACGCGTCCTCACCTGGCACGTCGCCCGCAATGCGCTGATCCCGTTTGTGACGATCATGATTCCGGAAATCCCGAACATCCTGACCGGCTCGATCTTCATCGAGCAAATCTTTCGCATCCCTGGGCTGGGCCGCTTTTTCGTCACCTCGACCCTGACGCGCGACTACCCGATGATCCTGGCCCTGGTGCTGCTGGTGGCGATAGTGTGGGGCATCACCTACCTCTTCACGGATGTCCTCTACACGTTGCTTGACCCCCGCATCAGGCTGCGCTAGCCGATGAGCAGCTCCGTCTCGACGCGGCCAGGCATTGAAGTCAGTTCGGTTTTTGATCCCACCCAAACGCTGCAGGGGATGACAACGCGGCCCGTGTCCAACACTCGCCGCGCGCTGCGTCGCTTTCTCAAACAGGGTCTGGCCATGTTCGGCCTGGTCGTCAGCGGGTTCCTGGTCGCGGTCGCGCTCCTGGCGCCGCTGATCGCCCCCACCTCGATCGAGGCCGCCGATCTGATGGCCTCCAATCAGTTTCCCAGCGCGGCCCATCCATTCGGCACCGACGCCATCGGGCGCGATGTCCTCACGCGCGTCATCTTCGGCACGCGGACGTCGTTGATCGTCGGTTTCTCCGCTGTCGCCATCGCCTGCGCCATCGGCATCCCGCTGGGGCTGGCCGCCGGACTGCGCGGCGGCTGGGTCGACTTCGGGGTGATGCGGTTGGTGGAAGTCATGGTCGCCTTTCCCGGCATTCTCTTCGCCATGTTCCTGGTTTCAGTCACGGGTGGCGGGGTGCGCAACATCATCCTCGCCATCGGCGTCACGACCTGGGTGACCCTCTGCCGCTTGACGCGATCGCAGCTCCTCACCCTGCGCGAGCAGGAGTTCGTGCACGCCGCGCGCAGTCTCGGCGTGCCCGAAGTCCGCATCGCGGTGCGCCACATGTTGCCCAATGCCCTGGCGCCGTTGATCGTGGCGATCACGCTCGCCATCCCCACGGCGATCTTCGCCGAGGCGGGCTTGAGCTTCCTCGGCATCGGCATCAACGAGCCGACCCCAAGTCTGGGTAAAATGGTCGCCGACAGCGCGCAGTACATTCGGGTCTACTGGTACCTCGGGTTCTTTCCGACCTTGGCGATCGCCCTGGCGATGCTGGGATTCACGTTCGTCGGGGACGGACTGCGCGATGCCCTGGACCCGCGCCAGAATTAGCCGCCATTTGGAAGGGTCCCGCGATGACGCGGGCGCTCCGGTGACGTACCGAGGAGGATCGACGTGCAACAGAAACAGGATTCCCGGCAAGGAGCATCATCAATGATCGAGCGACGCATGGCGCTGATGGATAGCCGCGTGCGACGGCGGTCGCTCCTCGGCGGCGCAATAGGGCTTGCTGGCGCGCTGGCGCTTGGCGGGCAAGGCTTCAGCGGCGCTTCGCCTGCCGCTGCCGCGCTCCGCGCCCAAGACGCCGCGCCGCCCGATCAGCAAGTCTTCGTCATGGCGAACAATGTCCAGACCGACAAGACCCCTGACTTCTACGAGTCGGTCTACGAACGCCTTTCCGAAGCCGCGTTCGATATCCTGTCGGAGCCATTGGTTCGCCTCAACCGCGACTTCGAGATCACCCCGGCGGGGGCGCTGGAGTGGTCCTCCAACGACGAAGGGACGCTCTGGACATTCAGCCTCGATCCGGCGCTGATGTGGAGCGACGGCAATCCGGTCACCGCGAACGACTGGGTGACGACGTTCCGCTACGGCGCGGACCCCGCCCACGCCTGGGACTTCACCTGGTACTTCCAAGGGGTCATCAAGGGCTGGGACGAGGCCATCGGCAAGAAGATCCCCCTGGAAGAGCTCGGCGTGCGCCAGGGCGCCAACGAGAACGAGCTGATCATCGAGACCCAGGTCCCTGCCCCGTATTTGCCGGCCATGCTGCTCTATTCCAACACCCTCTCCGCCGCGGCGCTGGACGAGCATGGATCGCTCTACAACTCGCAACCGGAAACGTCGGTCACGTCCGGGCCGCTGAAGCTGACCGAATGGCTGGTCGATCAGCGAGTCGTCTACGAAAAGAACCCCGACTACACGGGCTCGCTGGCCGTCCCCATCAACAAGGTCGTGGTCAAGCTGGCCGATCTGGCCACCTACTTCATCATGTACCAGAATAACGAAATCGACTACATGCAGTATCCGGCGCCCGCCGATCTGCTGGTGGCCCAGTCGGAGTTCCCCGACGAGATCTATTCCTCGGTCGGCGATTTCCGCACCTTCTATCTTTTCTTCGATGTCGCCAAGGCGCCGTTCGACTCGCTCGAAGTGCGGCAAGCCTTCAGCCATGCGATCGATCGCGATGCGTTGAAGTCGCAAATCCTGGGCCCGGCCGGTATTCCCGCCTACTCCTGGTTGGCGCCCGGATTCCCGGCCGCCAATGGCGAGGCGCTGTCGAGCATTCAGAACTTCGATGTCGCTAAGGCGAAGGAGCTTCTTGCCGCGGCGGGGTTTGACGATCCATCGACCTTCCCGGCCCAGGTGCTCCAGGTGCGCAATCCGACC
>JBBRVX010000343.1:0-3673 GCA_038246475.1 Thermomicrobiales bacterium
TCCCGCGTTGTCAGCAACTCGCCATCCGCGGAAACCGCCGCGTGGGTGTGGACGCCAGTTGCGCCCGCGATGGTGGGATCGAGCACGATCAGGCCCGCCGCCGCCGCGTGAACGGCGGCGGCGAGCGCGGGGGCATCGACATCGCCCGGAAGATACGCCACAGGCGCCCCGGAAAGACCGGGGCCATCGGTCGCGGGATCGGCGCCGATCATTACCATGGGCACGCCAGGAAACGCATCGGTTACGGCAGTGATGGCCCCCGGCTCCCCGCCGGAGTAATCGACCACGATCGCGGCCGGAAACTCCGCCGCGTCGTGGCCAAGATCGACGCCATTTGCGGCGATGGCATCGAGTGAATTGTCATTGGCCAGGAGCACCAGCAAACCCGCACGCAACGCTGGATACGCCGCTACGACGAGAACTCGTTGGCGCATCCTGCCCGCGTCGGTCACGCGCGCTCCGTGGGGACGAGGGTGAAGTGACGCGGTTCGCCACCGCGGAGAACCGCCACGACTACCGCCTTGCCAGGATCCATGCGCAAGACCGCGGCTGGAACGGACTCGGCGTCGCTGACCGGTAGATCGTCGATGGCGACGATGACGTCGCCGACGATGAGTCCGGCCCGATCGGCGGGAGAGCCTTCGGCAACCTCCGACAGGAGGAACCCGGCCGCATGGCCCGGCTGTCGCAGCGGGACCGTCAGCCCGTTCACGCCAAGCCAGGCGCGGGGGTCGCCTGGGCGCTCACCCGCGACGAAACGCTCCACCGCCGAGCTGGGAATCGAGAGAGCCAAGCGACCACTGACCATGGTATTGATGCCGATGACCCCACCGGCCGCATCGACCAGTGGTCCTCCGGAATTGCCCGGCCGCAGCGTCACGTCGGTTTGCAGCCAATCTCCCGTGCGCGGGCCTTCCAGCGTGGCGGCTTGACCAGCCGCGACGACGATCCCGGCCGTGGCGGCGGCGCGGAGGCCGGGCGGGTGGCCCACCGCGACTACGATCTGGCCAGGCCGCACGGTGGTGGAATCGCCGAGGCGGGCGGCTGGGAGATTATCTGCCGCCACCTTGACGATGGCGAGATCACGATCGGGATGGCGAGCCGCAACAATGCCGGTCAGCTTCTGCCCATCGTCGAGGATGACGTCGACGCGATCTTCCCGCAGGACGTGGCGATTGGTGACGACAATGCCATCCGAGCGCCAGATGACCCCGGCGCCGTGGCTATGCCCCTGGCCAATGAGGACAACGGAAGGCTTGATCGCCGCGGCAATATCGGCGATCGCGTCGGAGAGCGCCAGCCCGAGAAAGGCTGGCCTGATGGATGGAGGTGCTTCGAGGGTCGTGGACATCGTTGGTCTTTCTGCTTGCTCGTTACTCGGCCTGCCGCTGGCGTTCGCCGATGGTTACCGTGACTTCGCGAGGCTCGCCACCGCGAACGATACGGACGGCGACGGCCTTGCCGACGCGCTCTCCGGTGAGCCGCTCCTGCAACTGTTCGACCTGGCTGACGCCTTCGCCGTCAATTGAGAGGAGGACATCGCCCAGAATCAGACCCGCGGCATCGGCAGGGCCGCCGGGTTCGACCGAAACGAGCAGGAGTCCCTGCTCCTGATCGTTGCCAAGGGCACGCACGAGAGCCTCGGGGAGCCGGACAGCCTGTGCTCCGACGCCAAGATACCCGTGACGGACGCGACCATGCTCCAGAAGGGTGGAGATGGTGGCGTCGATGCTCGCCGCCGGGACGGTAAGCTGGCCGGAGTGGCCGAGCGTTGATGAGTTGAGGCCGATGAGATCTCCCGCGCTATCGACGAGCGGCCCGCCGGAGAAGCCGGGAAGCATCGCCACGTCGGCGCGAACGTAGCTCTCAAGAGCGCTCCCGCCGCGGAAGCGAAGCGGGCCGCCGACCGCGGTAATGACACCGAGAGAGGCCATGGCGCCACTCGGGCCAGGCCGGCCGATGGCGAGGGTGAGATGGCCAACGCGCGGGTCAACGGTCGAACGGGCGATGGGCTCGAGACCTGACGCATCGATGCGCAGCAGCGCGAGATCGCTCCCGGGATCGCGGCCGATGAGTGTGGCTGTCAGCCGTCGGCCGTCGGCCAGTCCGATTTCGAGCTCTTCGTCCCGCTCCACGACGTGATTCGCGGTGGCAATCAACCCGTCGTTACTCCAGACGATCCCGCTGGCGGGATGACGGCGGCGGGCGTCAACGGTGACGACGCCGGCTCCGGCGCGTTCGACGGTATCCGCGAGCTCCGTTGAGACCGATGTCAAGACCGATTGGGTGGCGACTGTTGTGGACTCCATTGCAGTTCCTTTCCGGAGATCGGGTTTCCGATCAGCGAGGTGACCGGAATTTCCTGCCCATCACGTGGGCGATGGAGACATGCTACGGTGCGCCCGGTGGCTCGCCATCGCCGATGCGGGCGGCAGATGCCCTAGCCGTTCGGGGAGTGCCCGCTGCTAGACTCTTGCGCGACATGGGTCGTGCCGTTCGCGCTTCGGGATGGTGATGCAGCAGGAACCAGATCCTCCCCTCAGCATTCAGACATCGGGATTGATCAAACGTTACGGTGACGTCGTCGCCCTGGATCGGGTCGATCTCGCCGTGCCGCGCGCGGCGGTTGGCCTGCTGGGCCCGAATGGCGCTGGCAAATCGACATTGCTGAAGATCCTGCTGGGTCTGACGAAACCAAACGGCGGCGAGGCGATGGTGCTGGGCAAGGACGCGGTGCGTGATGGCCGGCAGCTCCGCGCGCGGCTGGGGTACATGCCGGAGGCCGACACGCTGCCAGAGGGGGCCACAGCCGCGGATTTCGTGTCCCACATGGCGGAGATGAGCGGACTGCCCAGGCGAGCGGCACGCCAACGCGCCGCGGATGTGCTCTATCAGGTCGGCCTCAATGAGGAGCGCTACCGGCTCATCAAAGGGTTCTCCACCGGCATGCGGCAGCGCGTGAAACTGGCTCAGGCAATTGTGCACGATCCCGAGCTCGTCTTTCTGGACGAGCCGACGAATGGGCTTGATCCGCTCGGGCGGGACGAGATGCTCACGCTGATCGACCGGATTCATCGGCAACTCGGCATTCTGGTTGTGCTCTCATCGCACATTCTCGACGACGTGGAGCGCGTGTGCGACTACGTGGTTGTCCTTGACGGCGGGCGTGTGGCGGCATCCCAGCCGCTGCACGTGCCAGAAGATGCCGCCGCCGATCTCCATGTTCGGGTCGATGGCGACCCGAGCCCATTCCTGCGCGCTCTGGAAGGATTTGGCGGAGCGGTGCACTCGGCTGGAATCGAGTTCGCCAGCGACGAATTCGTCGTAGAGCGCGACGGTGACCGCACGCTGGATCTGGTGCGAGATGCGGCCGCCGAGTCGAAATCTTCCCTGCGCTTGCTGCGTTCCGCGACGCGGTCGCTCGAAGATTTGTATGTCGATTCCGTTGGCGCCAATGACACTGTGTCCCGCGACGCAAAAGCAGGCCGTGGATCGAGGAAAAATCGCCGGGGGACCGCGGCGTGAGTGCATCCCCACGCGACTACGGCGAGATCTTCGATCGGGGCTACCTGCATTACGAAGGGCCGCGCCTGGGGCAAATGCATGCCATCTGGGCGCTGGCGCGCTATTCCATGGCGCGCGCGGTGGGGATTCGGCGTCCATGGTCGGCGAA
>JBBRVX010000344.1:0-3666 GCA_038246475.1 Thermomicrobiales bacterium
GGTACCGCCAGCATGCGATCGAGGGCGACCAGTGCATCGCGGGCGGTCTCCGGATCGACGGTGATCTGATTGACCACCTCGCCCCGCGCCAGGTGCTCCAGCGACCAGAGCACGTAGGCGGGATGGACGCGGTACATGGTCGAGCAGGGGCAGATCACCGGATCGAGACAGAAGACATGCTTGTCCGGCAGCTCCGCGTTGAGGCGGTTGACCAGATTGACCTCGGTCCCCACCCCCCAGATTGTGCCAGCCGGTGCGGCCGTAATGGTGTCGATGATGAACTCGGTGGAGCCATCGCAATCCGCGGCCTGCACGACTTCCAGCCGGCACTCGGGGTGGACGATGACGTTCACGCCGGGATAGTCGAGGCGCGCCTGCTCGATCTGCTCGACCGAGAAACGGGCATGAACCGAGCAGTAGCCCTTCCAGAGGATCAACCGGGCCGCCTGCAACGCCTCGGGCGTGTTGCCGCCGAGGGGCAGAAACGGATCCCAGACGACCATCTGATCGGTCGGAATGCCTTTCTTGAACCCGGTGTTGCGGCCCAGGTGCTCGTCCGGGAAGAAGAAGAGCTTCTCGCCGCGGGCAAACGCCCAGTCGAAGACGCGTCCGGCGTTCGAGGACGTACAAACGATGCCGCCGTGCCGGCCGCAGAACGCCTTCAGGGCCGCGGCGGAGTTCATGTAGGTGATGGGAACCACGTCCGTGATGCCGAGTCCAGCCAGGGCATCCCAGGCGGCCTGGACATCGTCGTTCTTGGCCATGTCGGCCATCGAGCAGCCGGCCTCCAGATTCGGCAAGATGACCTTCTGGTGCGGCTGGGAGAGGATGTCGGCGCTTTCGGCCATGAAGTGGACGCCGCAGAAGAGGATGTATTCGGCATCGCTCCGCCCGGAGGCCTGTTGCGAAAGCTTGAACGAATCGCCGCGAAAGTCGGCGAACTGGATCACCTCGTCGCGCTGGTAGTGATGGCCGAGGATGACGAGATCATCGCCGAGCTGGCGCTTTATCGCCCAGATTCTTTCATCGCGCTCGGGGCCGGCCATTTTGAAGTACTCGCGCGGGATCCGCTCCTGGCGGGGAGCGGTGACGCCGTAGCGACGCAGCAAGCTATACGCGCCAACCGATTCCTCCGGCACGCAATTGGCCGGTTTCAGCTGCGGCTTCGCCAGCCAGGGGGCGGAGGCCTCGAGGCTTCCATTCGTGGAGGGCGCCGATGTGGGCGCGACCGGCAGGTGGAGCACCATGAGCGAGTTCGTTTCCTTCCCGTCCGCATGATGATCCGGTCGTACCGGCCTGGCGGACGCTTGTCCCGGAGCCAGTGCCCGCGTCACCCTGACGGAGAGGCTTTCTGTTCCCTGGATGCCGCCAGTGTAGAGAGGCGCCGAGTAATTGTCAAGGTGACACTAACTCCGTTCCCTTGACCACTGGTCAAGGGTGGGATAGCGTTCCGGTGAGATCCGCCGGCGCCGTTTCGTCCGTTATCGCGTGTCCTCCGCCGCGCGACACATGTCAGGCAGTGAGGACCTTCATGATTCTGTCCGACCGCGACATTCGCCGCGCCATCGATGAGGGGCGCATTCGTATCGATCCCCTGCCCGACTTGGAAACCGCGCTCGGTTCGGTTTCGGTCGATTTCCGTCTTGGCACGACGTTCATGGTGTTCGAGCATAGTCGTCACTCCTTTATCGATCCCCGGCAGCCGCAGTCGATTGGCGACGCGATGCGCACCATCGAGTGCGCCGAGAACGAGCGGTTCATCATGCAGCCGGGGGATTTTGCGCTCGCCTCAACGGTCGAGAATCTGGAGCTGCCTGACGATCTGCTTGGCAGGTTGGAAGGCCGCTCGTCCATCGCGCGGCTGGGCATCACCGTGCACTCCACGGCCGCGGTCTTCGAGCCAGGGTGGATCGGCACGGCGACGATGGAGTTGAGCAATCTGGGCAGGATGCCGGTGGCGCTCTATCCGGGCATGCGGATCTGCGCGTTTTCGTTTGAAGAGGTGAGTTCGCCGGTCTCCGTGCCGTATCGATTGAAAGTTGGGAACAAGTACGCGGGGCAAGTGACGCCTCGCGCCAGCCAGCTCTCCGAGGAGAATCGGCTAACGCGTGAGCCTTGAGTCAGCATTCGTTCCATTCGGCGAGGTGAGGACGCCGGCGTTGGATTTGGAATCAGCGTTCATCCCGCGTTTCACGTGAAACATGCGCCTTTGTGGAACAGGGTGGTGACTCGTCGCCTCAACGTGGTGGATCATATTGATCGGGAAGGCATCAATCGGATTCCGTATAATTTGTCTGGCGATTGGAGTTGTCGATCACACACGGAGATCTGGGGGACGCTTTGTCTGAAGAAATGCTGGAACAGGTGCGCGGGCGAATGATGCCGATGTTGCGGCTGGTCGCCGAGGAGTATCGACCGCGCGTGCCCGAGGGCTACCCCATCGTGATCGATTCGGTCGCGAACGGATTGATTGGTCTTGAGATCGATCCAAACTATGCGCTCTACATCACGACTGACGGCAAGGATCTGTTCGCCGACTTCTACGTGCGATCGACGCGAAACGATGCGCGCTCTTCGGCCAGCCGCGAAAAGTTTTCCGGCGCGCCGAATTTTGACCGCCGGCCGTTTTCCCCTAACACGTCGGATATCCAACTCCGAAACATGATCGCCGAGTTAATGGCACGGCACAACTTCCAACCAGGCCTCGTCCACATTTCCGATTCTTGATTCGAGCGTCAGTCGCTTAACTGTGTGGTCAGGGATCCTTGGAGGATGTTCAAACGCCTCCGCGGCGGTTGGGGCGACGCCTGCGTCCTTGCAGCCCGCGGCACGGCACTCGGCGCCGATAGCCCAGAATCCAGTGACCACCTACGTAGACACGCGAACACGGGACCGTCAATGTTGACGGTCCCGTGTTCGTTCCTGTTTCACGTGAAACGCTCGCGGTCTATTCCAGGATCCAGGCGTCCGTGGCGCGCTCCCAGGATGAAAGCGCCGTGTCGCCGAAAAAGAGCGCGACTTCGCGCGCGGCGCTCTCCGGGGCGTCCGAGCCATGGACCAGATTTCGTCCCGTCATCAACCCGAGGTCGCCGCGAATCGTGCCCGGCTGGGCCTCGACAGGATTCGTCTTGCCTAAGGTCGAACGCACCGTTGTCACGGCATTCGGGCCCTCGAGGACCATCAGCACGCTTGGCCCCGACGTGATGTACTCGATCAGGCCGTCGTAGAAGGCCTTGCCCGCGTGTTCTCCATAATGCCTCGCGGCGACTTCTCGATCGATGGTCCGCAGATCGAGGCCCACCACCTTCAAGCCACGCTGCTCGAAACGGCCGATGATCTCGCCGATCAGCCCTCTCTGCACCCCGTCCGGCTTGATGATGACCAATGTCCGCTCAACCGCCACGCTCGATGTCCTCCTCTATGAACAGGATGCAAGCCATCGCTCCCCGGTCATGCCCCGGGAAGCGACGTTGCCGTCCAATAGCATACGCCGCTCGATGAACCCGAAGGAAGCCCAGGAGGGCTCCCCCTAGCCATTCGTCTCTTCCATGGGTGGCCCGCTCTGATCCGCTGTTTCCGTACGACCTTGACGGTTTGCCGGAGGGCGCCATTTTTTGGGCCGGTAGCGCGCCTGCTCCAGCGACCAGAGCGTCACCACCACGGCAA
>JBBRVX010000345.1:0-3659 GCA_038246475.1 Thermomicrobiales bacterium
CGCAGCCGCTCGGCCATCAGCTCGCCGATCATCACGCAGGTGAGGTGGGTGTTGGCGCGCGGGTTCTCCGGCATAACCGAGCCGTCGATGACGCGCAAACCTTGCACGCCGATGACCCGGCAGGCGGGATCGACAACCGAGCGGGGATCGTCCGGGGCGCCCATGCGGCAGGTGCCGATGGGGTGCTGGCAATCCTGACAGTTGGCCAGGAGCCAGGCGTCGAGCTCGTCGTCCGGGGCATCGTCCGCCAGGCGCTCGCCCGTCACCCAGGATGCCGTGCTGGCCGTGATGCGTTGCGCCGCGGGATGGGCGACGATCTGCTGCAAGCGGCGCATGCCGTCGCGCAGGCGGACGAGGTCGCGCTCGTCCGAGAGCATCGCCAGATCGACGTCGGGATCGACGAGCGGATCGGTCGCGGTGACGGTGACCCGGCCGCGCGAAAACGTCTGAAACGTGCAGACATTGATGAGGCCGCGCTGCAGCCCCTCCTCGCCGAAGCCGCCGACGTTCATGGAGATGACGATCATGTCGTTGCGGCCGCTGCCGACCAGCCCGGAGGAATAGCGCACGCAGCAGTTTGTGTGCCGCTGATCGAGCGAGGTCGCCCGCGCCTCCGACTTCAGGTTGAGGCCGATCCAGACGGCCGAATGCTCGACCAGATTTTCGCCGACCGGGAGATCGGCGACGACGGGAATCCCGAGCGCCGAAAGCTCTTCGTTGCGGCCGATCCCCGAGCGGACGAGGATGGCCGGGGAGTGAATCGAGCCGGCCGCCAGGATCACGGTCGAGCCGCGAAACTCGCGCTCGCCATCGACCGTCACGGCGCGGACACCAGTGGCCCTATGCCCATCGAACAGGACGCGACCGACCACCACGCCCCCTCTGATGGTGAGATTGGGGCGGGAGCGGGCTGGCTCCAGATAGCCATCATTGACCGATACACGCACGCTGTCGCGGCTGTTGATGGCATACGTGGAGACCCCGTCCCCTTCCGGGGCGTTAAGATCGGGGTTCCATCCGTAGCCGAGATCGAGCGCCGCTTCCCGCAGGGCCAGATCGACCTTCCCCCACGTCTCGACCGGCGCGCGGTAGATCGGGATGGGGCCATCCTGACCGTGGTAGGGCTTGTCGCCGAAGTCGAGGTCATTTTCGAGGCGGTTGAAGGCGGGCAGCACGTCCTGCCACGACCATCCCACGCATCCTTCATCGGCCCACTGATCGTAGTCCTCGGGAATGCCGCGGATGGCGATCTGGCCATTGATGCTGGAGCTGCCGCCGACGCCCCGCCCGCGCCAGTAGGGTCGCGGCTCCTGGGCGGCGGAGCGGCGCGCCTGCAGCGCATCGAAGCGGTAGCGGGAGGCCTCCGGATCGAGGATGATGCCAAAGGGGTTGGGCGAGCGCATCTCCAGCGGGGCGTCTGCGGAGCGGTAGTTCGGCCCCGCGTCCAGAAGGAGGGCCGTGGTCTCCGCATCCTCGGTCAGGCGGCTGGCCAGCGTCGCGCCGCTCGACCCGGCGCCGACGATGATGTAGTCGTAGTTCACCCTGCCCACCTCTCCTCGTGCCGCCCCGTTCTCCGCCAGCCGCATCAGTGTATCGGCAGAAAGGCCGGCCAGGCGCATCGCGGCCAGGCCAGCGGAACAGAGAAATGCGCAGTTTTACCCATGTGAAATCGCCTGCTGATCCTTAGGCTGCGAATGGCGACGCTACCGGGCGTCTCGAGGTGGTGAGCGGTCGGTGATAGCCGACCTGCTCTCCGGCGCGGAACAGGTGGATCAGCATGGACGGGAAAGAGTTCGACGCCTGGACGCGGCGTCGCATT
Source organism: Thermomicrobiales bacterium (assembly GCA_038246475.1). Taxonomy (GTDB): domain Bacteria; phylum Chloroflexota; class Chloroflexia; order Thermomicrobiales; family UBA6265; genus JACCXM01. The sequence goes on from JBBRVX010000345.1 coordinate 1,820, forward strand.
GGCGTCGCGGCGGGGATGGCGATCGCCGGTCTGGTCGGGGCGTTCACGGCCGCGCCGGTGGACGCCGGGAAGCGCAAGCGCAAGAAGAAGAACAAGAAGAAGCAGACTCCCCCTTGCACCCCGAACTGCAGCGGCCGCGTGTGCGGCGACGACGGCTGCGGCGGCTCCTGCGGCGGCTGCCCCGCCAACACGACCTGCGCCGGGGGCAGGTGCGTGGACGCGCCCAACGAATGCCGGCAGGCGGGCGTCTGCAACGCCGATCCCCCAGCCTGCGGCACGTCGGCGGGTGGCGGCGTCTGCGGCTGCGATCTCACCATGGAAGGCGCCATCGTCTGCCTGGACCCCGTCACCGAGTCCTGCGCCAGCTTCCAGAATTGCGACACCAGCGAGGACTGTACGATCCTGCTCGGGCCCGGCTTTATCTGCCAGGCGTTCAAGGCCGATAGCCTGGGCCAATTCTGCGGCTGCGGCGGGCGCTGCCTCTCGCGCTGCAACGCCTGACGGCACTCGCGTCGTTGGTTTTGCCCAGATGGCCGGATAGCCGATCATGGACGTCTACGTCCATGATCGGCTATCGGCTATCAGCTATCAGCTATCAGCTTACGACTCGTCCTTGCCGGCTCTTTCTCGACTCCTTGACTTCTCGACCTCTCGACTGGCCGTCTCGCCGTCTCGCCGTCTTCCGTCCTGCTACACTTCATCCGAGATACGAACGCATGTTCTCTTCGGAGTTGAGCCATGCCGCTGAAAATCGAGATGTCCCCCGAGAGTGTGCGGCCGCTGGTGATCTGCGATCAGTGCGGCGATCCGATTGTCGACGCCCGCGATGGCAACTACCAGTGGCAGGCGCCCTGGGAGCCAGGGCTGAGCCGCAAGTTTGTGTTTTTTACGCACAAGAGCTGCGCGCACGCCTTCGAGCAGGCGCGGGGTGGGAGCGGGGCCTGGTACGCCATGGAGCTGACCGAGCTGCTGCCGCACGTGGCCAGCGGGCTGAAGGTGAACTGGGACGAGGCGACGAGATACGCGGGCCTGAAAAAACCTGATGTTGGCTAGCGATGGCTGCCTTTTTTGAACGGTGAAGGTACGTGAGTACTAGCAGCACCGCCCGCGAGCGCTTCCTGCGCCGCACCCGCTCCTCCGTTCCCGCGGCGGCTTCTAACTCCAGGCATTGCGCCAGCGTCAGGGTCAGCGATCTCGACGGGATCTCCTTCGCGAGACGCCACGGCCTTTGCCCTCCAGAAACTCATGGCGATCTCCTCGCGGCCGTGCTCGAACCCTACGCTGGCTTAGTAAGGTGGGCAAGAGTTGACTTCCGCGATGTCGCTAATGGCAGGCTCCCGTGCCAACATCGTCGAACGAGGCGCCGCTTTCTGGCAAGAACTGCCAGTCATACCCCGTCGCATGCAGGGTCAGCTTCAGAACCCCGAAGGCGTCAGCGTTTCGCACCTCACTGGTGGGCAATACGGTTCCGAACCCGTAATGACCCTTCCCTCCGGTCCCAAAGACGAACTCGCGGATGCCCCGCGCATCATCACGGGCGCCATTGGCGTCCTGTGGCGCGAAGCGCTCGTAGTTATGCTCATGCCCCGATAGCGCCACATCGGCCCCAAGGTCATAGAGCGCCTGCCAGATCGCCTGCATCTGCTCGGTGCTGCCGTGCTCCGTGCCCGAGCTGAAGCGGGGGTGGTGCCAGTAGGCCAGGGTACAAGCAGAAGGATGGGCCGCCAGGTCGGCACGCAGCCATTGTTCTTGCGGGTCACCCGCGCCACAGCCCCCGACCTCGTCGCAGTTGGAGTTCAGGGCGATGATGTGCCACGCGCCGAGGTCGTAGCTGTAATAG
>JBBRVX010000346.1:0-3657 GCA_038246475.1 Thermomicrobiales bacterium
ACACGGCCAAAGGTGTCGTGCGAGGGGATACCATTTTCCAGTGTCAGGTACTGCCGAAACCAGTCCAGTTTCTCTTTGGCCCATTCCTCGATCTGAACCGAGATAAGCTACTATCCGCTACTCACCTTTTTAGCGGAGCAGTGCCATGCCCAAAGTCTATTCCTACATCCGGTTTTCCAGCAAAGCCCAAGCCACCGGCGACAGCCTGCGCCGACAGACCGCCGATACGGCAAGCTGGGCCGCACGGCATGGGTATGAACTTGATGAGGCGTTGAGCTTCCGGGACTTGGGCGTCAGCGCCTATGACCGGACCAACTTGCGCACGGGCACGCTGGGCATCTTTCTGCGCGCCGCGCAGGAGGGCAAGATCGAGCGTGGTTCCATTTTGGCCATCGAAGCCCTGGATCGCCTGACCCGCGCCGAACCGCTGGACGCCTTCCGGCTCCTTTCAGACATCGTTTCCTGTGGGATCTCCATCGTCACGGTGTCCGACGAGCGCGTCTATGATGAAGCGTCTCTCAATGGCGACTTTGCCTCGTTGATGCTGGCGGCGGCGTTACTGGTGCGCGGTCACGAAGAATCCAAGCGCAAGTCCGAACGCCTGAAAGCCCGGTATGCAGACCGACGTGAGAAGAAGAGCGCGCGCATCGCCAATGTCGCGCCCCAATGGCTGCGCCGTGAGGGCGACGGCTGGGGCATTCACCCGGAGCACGCGGTCACCGTGCTGGAAGTCTTCCAACTCGCGGCTTCGGGCCTTGGGTCGAATGCCATCGCCCGGCGCCTCAACGAGCAGAATCGTCCCCTTATCAATGCGAACCTCAAAAAGGGTATTGGCTGGTATCCCAGTAGCATCGCCAAGTTGTTGTGTAATCGCGCGGTCATTGGCGAGTATCAACCTTATGCCCTCGACAAGGTGGGCAAGCGGGAACTGGCCGGTGACCCGATCCTCGCCCATTACCCCGCCGTTGTTCCTGACGAACTGTTCTGGCGGGTGCGCGCCTTGACCGCCGAGCGCGACAATCGCGGCATTGGCCATCGACGGGATGACGGGTACAGCAATATCCTCGCCGGCCTGTTGTGCTGTGGCTACTGCGGCCATCGGATGTTCCTGGACAAGAAGGGAAGGAAAGATGCGCATCGCCCCCTGGTGAGCCATTTCTATTACGGATGTTCAGCGGCCGCCCGTCATCTGACCGCATGCGACAACCGGGTCAGCTACCCCGCACTCCTTCTGGGGGCCCTTGCACGCACGCACGGACGCTATCCCCGGCCTTTACGCTTGGGCTTGTTACCGGCGCTCTTCGAGCACCTGTTAATGGCCGGCGAACAATTAAGCGCCTCGGCGGAGCACGAGCAGGAAGCGGCCCGCCAGCAGCACGAGGCCTTGAGCGCGCAGATTACCCATGTCGAGACGCGGAAAACGACACTCATTGATTCGCTGGAGAGCGGGTTATTGACGCCGGCCGAAGTGCAGCCACGGCTAGATCGGATACGCGGCGAAGTGGCCCAACTCCGGGCCCAGCTCGACGTGGCGCTGGCGGCGATGAAGCGCCCCGGTCCCGAGGACGGTGGCTGGCTGGTTGAAGCCATGGAAAGCCATATGGCGATCGTCGTGCCGACCATCACTGAGGTGAGTAAGTCCGACGAGCGTGCGGCGCTGCGTACCCTTCTGTTGCAGCGGATCGAAGCGATCTATCTATATCGGGATTGTGCCCGTATCAAACTCAAACATAATGCGGTGCCGCTCTTCATTCCGCTTGAGCAGACGGCGGACATCGGTAATGAGGATGTAAACTATCCGTTACCGGCTAAAACCTTGGTGAAGGCCACCTCGGCCTGAATGTGTCGAGTGAAGGGGTCAAGCCAAAGGCCGATGCTGTCCGCTGCAAAGACGTCAGGTCAGCCATAACGGCACGCCGTGTCCGAGCTTCTGAACGAAATACAGGAACGGTAACTCGCCGGCATGTCCCCGACACCGTGCAAACTGACAGAGCGCCCAACTCTGTTCGCGTACGCCGGCGAACCCGGGCTGGCGGCTGATACGGAGCAAAGTTTCGGCCACGCCTGTCTTCTGCCGGCGATTCAACTGGGCAGCCAGCAGCGCGTACAGGTCGGTCATTTCTTCTTTCGTCCGGCGCCAGGTCCAGCTCACTTTGCCCCGACTCGCACGGCGTATCAGTTCATAGCCCAGCCAAAGCAACCGTGGAGAATCCAGTACGGAGCGCAAGTGTTCCCGTTCGTGGACGGGGCCGGCCCCATCGGTGACCAGCAACAGCCAACTCACTTTGATCGATCCGATGGGCGTTTGCAGCGCCTCTGACGGTGACTGAGCGGCCTCCCTTTCAATGGCCAAACCGGTTTCCAATGCGCCCGCTGGGGCGGTATCAGGATTGAAGGGTGAGCCGGAGGCTGACTCAGGCAACGGATTGGCCTCGACTCGAGCCGTCAAGTCGGTGTCCCGTGATGGCGGCCAGAAGATCACCAGCAGAGCATTGGCCAGTCCCTTCTGTTTGCGGGTGAGGCGTTGCGCCGGCGAGCCGCCGATGCCGTAACGTTCGTGGAACTTTCGAGCGAGTGCTTCCACCTTTCCGGCCGGACACTCACCGGACGTATAGAAGGTGTAGCTCTTGGGTACCGAATCCAGAACTCGGGCCAAGGCGGCGGTTTTGGAGTGGGCGACGGGCGTTGAGGCAGTCGTGGTCATGAAACGTCCTTTGAGTTGAGATTTCTCGTATAGCGTCAACTCGTCTCAGGCCGCACGGTTGCAGTGTGATTGGGTGTCCCGAAGGGACACGTATTGATGTTCCTTGTTTTTAGCTCCGAAGAACCGGGCGATGGTCGGCACCTCGCTGATTCCAGGGAGCGGCCGCCGCTGATCCAGGCGGCGCGCGGGCAGCCAGGACGAGCGCAACAGGCCCCCGATTTCTTCGTCAGAAGGCGAGCGGGGGCAAGACAGGGGCGAGCGGCGCAGGACGCGCTTCCGCTACCGCCAACTACGGCGTGGGCGGTGTCCCGCGTATTGCTGCGGTCAGCGCCATGCCGATGGCCTCGGCGATCGTGAGCGTATGGATTTCACACAGCGCCGCGAGATATGCCATCGGCTCGGGCGCCAAGTGGCATTTGATGGCTGTCAGGCCATCGTCTTTCAGTCGATCCCGATAGGCCTTGGAGCGCTGGGCCTGCGTTTGTGCGGCCGAGCTACGCGGGCGGCCCCGTTGCAAGGGCAGGAGGAGCGGTGCTGCGGATTCAGTGTTCTGTCCGGTGGAGGTGATATGGATCATGATCGACATTCTCTCGGTAAAGCAAAGTATAGCGATCGATCGGCCAATCAACGTCGTTTCATCGCCACAACAAACGAATATGACGCACTGCAACGTGACGCCGAATGTCGTGACCCCGCCACAACGTGTTACACCGCCATGCGTGGCACCGTCACATAAAGACCGCATTGGTGCATATTCCGTGACACCGCGAAACATCACACCCCTTGGGACGGTGACGGGTTGCGGCGTGACTGGGCGACAATAAATCGCCCGATCCAGGCGTTTGGCTTGAATTTCAGCTATACGATTTCAAGGCCATAGTGGTGAGAGCAGCCACCGGACGTGAGTCCGGTCGAGCGCACGCCGGGCGGTCTGCCCGATGGACGTTGGAAAC
>JBBRVX010000347.1:0-3634 GCA_038246475.1 Thermomicrobiales bacterium
AGATAAAGCGGAGCCATTGCCGCGTAGTAGAGCGGGGGGTGGTTGGCCACATACTGGTACCCGGACGGGAAATAGCCCCATCCCGGAACCGTGACGATGCGCGGCGGATCATTCCTCCATCGCGGGCTTTCAGGCTCGCAATACCAATCGAGTGCAAAGCGACAGTAGGAATAGAGTTCCGCCGGGATTTCATCCGTTGGCGGTGGCTCTCCCCCATTGAGGTTGGCTCGCCACGCGGTCAAGTCGGGAAGTTCCGGAAGTCGGCCCTCGGTCGCCAGGGTCCGCACGTAACTGAAATGCGCCAGTTCATCGTGGCCGCTGAATGGATAAAAGGCGACGATCGAGAAGAGCTGCTTCGCGACAAAAACGAGGAGCAGGACCGCGATGAATCGTGAGGCGCCGATCCAGCGAGGCCGGCGGCCTGCAGCGCGCAGATGCTCCGTCGCCTCCACCACGGGGAGATCGACGCGCGTTGCATCCTTCGCGAGGTCACCCATGGCGATTATCCAATCCCGGCGCCGCGCCCCCCGAGATTAGCCGCGACCGGCAGCGACAGGTTCCGCGACGCGCTTGATCTCGTGATAGTCGTCGTCAGCGTTGACACGATCGAGATCGTGGCTTTCGCCGAGAATGTTCTTCGCCGCGAGAAGACCGGTTTCGATGGAATGATCGGTGTTGTTATAGCGAAAGGTTCCGTAGCGCCCGATGATCTGAAGGTTCTCCAGTTCGTCGATGAACGCCTTGATTTTGGCGAGCGGTTCCTCATAGCCCATGACGTACGATGGATACGCGCGTGGCGCGCGAATGGTGAATCCGCCGATGACTTCGTCCGGGGTGATGAACCCCAGATCGTCGACCAGGTGCTTGACGGTCTGCGCCACCAACTCTTCCTCGCTCATCGACCAGATGTGGTCGCCGAACGAGCAGAAATACTCCACGACCAAGGACGTGAGGTCGTCGCTCGGCACCATGTCCGGGCTCCAGTTCTTCGGCTCATGGAACCGGCCGAAGAGAATGTTACGGTCATGGACATAGAGCCAGGTGTCCGGTGTCACCTGCCGCTTTTTCAGCATCAGGTTTACGGTGATGATGTTCCGAAAGGTGAGTGAATCGGCCGCCGCCAGGACATCGGCGGGTGGAGCGGGATCGACAATCTTGGCCAGGAGCGTCAATGGGATGGAAGAAATGTAGTTTTCCGCCTCAACGCGTTCACAGCCAGCCTCGGTGCGAACCGTTACTCCGACGACCGTATTGCCTTCTCTGTGAACCCGTTCCACGCCTGTATTCAACCGGATGTCGTTCCCCGCCGCGGTGATGGAATCCGCCATCCGTTCCGAGAACCGGCCGAAGCCACCGCGCGGATACATGAATTCGTCGATGAGGCTGACGACCTTGCCTTTCGAAGGCACAACCGCGTCCTTTACCGCGGTGACCAGGGACATCCCCTTGGAACGCTGGGAGACCCAGTCGCCGCTCATCTGATCGCAGGGAAGGCCCCACACCTTTTCCGAGTAGCGCTGAAAGAAGAGGCGGTAGAGGGTGGGCCCAAACTGATCGATGTACGCATCTTCCATCGATTTGACGGCCCGCGGACTGATCTGCTGATGCACCCGGGTCCGGCCATAGTCAGCCATGGCCTTGGCCGCGACAATGGGACCGATCGCTTTGAGGGCATTCGAAATCTTCAGCGGGTAGTCGACATACTTTCCATCAAAATAGATACGGCTAATGCGATTGACCCACAGCAGCTCCTCGGCGACGACTTCGCGAAAGAGCTCGTTCAGTTCGTCGTTTTTCGTGAACCAGCGATGGCCGCCGATGTCGAACTTGAATTCTCCGTAGTCCGTGTCGCGGCGTATCGTGCGGGCCAATCCGCCAACGAACGGCGCTTTTTCCAGCACCGTTGCCGGGACGCCAGCCCTGGATAGGACGTACGCCGAACAGAGCCCCCCCGGCCCTGCACCCATGACGATGGTGGAATTTGTCCTGGATCGACCCGATCCGTTTGGCGAGATACTGGCGTCTACTCCGGAGCGGCCGTTGCGAGGTGCGTCCATAATTCTGATAGAACCTCTTACTTGTCAGGGGTTTGGGCCTGACGGCCGAAACCCACTGAAACAGCGGTCGCGTCGGCCGCACTCCACGGCCCTGTACTCCGGAGTGTAAACGACACATCTGGCCCAGTCCTGCCAGCAGAGCACACCGAAGCCACATCCCTCATGAGCTTACCGTCTCCAGGTGAGGGCGTGGTTGAGGCTGAAGTTCCAGATCGCCGCAATCCCCGCGCCAATCAGGTTGGCCAGTAGATAGTTCATGCCACTCCGTTCGAGCGACACCAACAGCAACCAGTTGATCAGGAGCCCACCTGAGTTGATTGTTCCGTAGATAAGGGCCCGCCAGGCGATCCGACCTTCTCCCCGATCGTGCCAGGTCCATCTTTCGTTCAGGAAAAACGTAGCCGCCATCGAAATAAGGATGGCGATTGGCGATCCAGCGGGCACCGAAAGGCCGGCCTGGCTGACAAGAAGGAAGAGCAGGCCCTGATTTACGCCAAGGCCGATTGCGCCAACACACAGGAACTTCTGAAATCGCCGCGTGACGTCGAAGACGCGCAGCACGGCAGGGTGGACGCCTTCCGTGAAAAGCATCAGTACGAGGTCCTCCGCTGGCGAGTGACGATGCGTCGCGCAATTCCGAAGCCGTCCCGGATGCTCACAACGTTACCATGACCAACCGCGCCCACCGTTCCTCCCCACCCCTACCTCACCCTATTGTTCACTCGTCGATTTCTGCAGGGCGGCAAATGCTGCCTGCAACTGTTCGTCCTGTGAGGCCCCGAGCTCGCTCACCGTGACATCAGGATCGTCTTCGGGACGCGATGGAAACGCGTTGGAGGCCAATCCAACTTCCTCATCCGGTTCTACACCCTGCTGCCAGACATGCTTACCCTCGGACGTCAACCAGAAGGCCGTCCCGAGAATCAGGCTCGATCCGTCATCCTGGGGAAACGTCGAGAGCACTGTGCCGGTGCCAAACGTCGTTTCTCCGATCAGCATCGCGCGACCGTTATCTTGCAACGCCGCGGCAAGCACTTCTGCCCCCGATGCGGACTGACCATCGATAAGCACAACCAATGCCAGGTCCAGCCACTCCCCCGTACGGCCGACTGTTTGAATGGACTTCGGATCGCTGTCCCGTGCCTGTTCCTTGAAGATGACCGAGCCTTCATCCAGGAATTGCGATGCGACACCGATCACTTCCGGCACCAATCCGCCTGGGTTTCCCCGCAGGTCGAGGATCAAGCGCGTTGCTCCCGCGGCTCGAATTGCCTCCAACGCGCTTCGCACTTTCTGGTTCACTCCCGGCTCAAAGCCGGTCACCCGCATCTGGACGGTGTTGTCAGGCAGCCATCGCCACGTCACCGGTTGCCGCTGAATCGTCCGCCGGGTGACGTCAACAGAGATGTCATCGGACTCACCGGCCCGCTCGATCGTCAACGTCAGGCTGTCCCCTTCGCTGCCGAGGATGGCCTCGCGCAGGCCCTCGATATCCATGCGTCGGGTCGATTCGCCATCGACTTCGGCGATCACGTCGCCCGGCAGCAGTCCCGCCGCACGCGCCGGGGAATCGGGCA
>JBBRVX010000348.1:0-3588 GCA_038246475.1 Thermomicrobiales bacterium
CTCCCGGCCTTACCCTTCCGTCACACCGCGCTCGGCTGGTCCTTTCCGTGGCTGCGCTGAAACTGTCCGGGAGTGAGGGGGTAGGGGGGTGAGGGCTCACCGCCGCGACGCAAACTGTTTACCCGGATACCGTATGAGATGAACGACGATCGAGGCGACGCGGTCATGCATGCCCTTTCGCGACATGGCACGTCCAGGCGGTTGGCATTGCGGATCCTGGTGGCGGTAGGACTGGGAGGCGCGCTCGGCGTCGTGATTCCTGGCCCCTCACCGGAAGACGCGAGGGCGCGGCGGAGGCGGCGCTGCCGGGGCGGCAAACGCAGGTGCGGAAACCGCTGCCGGAACCTGCAGACCGATGCAGCGAACTGTGGGGCTTGCGGCCAACGATGCGCGGCGGGGCAGGGATGCTTTGGGGGAACGTGCCTCACCGCCGAGGGAACGTGTGCGGCTGTTGATCCGTGCGGGGCGGATCCGCCGTGCAACGGCGGCGCTGGTTGCTTTTGCCGGCCGACCGTTACAGGGGAGGTCCGATGTGCGGTTCCTCCTCCCGGAATTCCCATCAGCTGCGGGAACTGTGAGACCGATGCCACGTGCATCGCGCTGTTCGGACCCGGGGCGGTTTGTACGCAGTGCTGTAGCGGTCTGGGAGGTTGCGCGGTTCCCTGTCCCGTGTAGGCAACAAGATTGTGCCGGTGGCAGACCGCGTCGTTGCCGTCTGCCGCGAGACGAGGCTGATCGAGCAGCGGTCTGTCGTGAACTAGAGGGGAAGCAGCCCTTCGACTTTGAAGAGCTCGGCGTTGAGGATCGAGGCCCCGGCCGCGCCGCGGATGGTGTTGTGGCCGAGCAGCACGAACTTGGTGCCGAGCAAGGCGCACTCGCGGACGCGGCCGACTGTCGTGGCCATCCCGTTCTCGGCGTCGCGGTCGAGGATCGGCTGGGGGCGGTTCTGCTCTTGCCGCACGATAACCGGTTGCTTTGGCGCGCTGGGGAGGTCGAGCTCTTGCGGACGGGCGCGGAAGGAAGCCATCGTCGCGGCGGCATCGGCCGGCGTCGCCGCGGAGCGAAACCGGATCGAGACGCACTCGGTGTGCCCGTCCCGCACCGAAACGCGATTGCAGTGGGCGGACATGGTCAGCTCGGCCGGGCGAAACTCGCCGTCAAAACCACCAAGGAGTTTTTTCGTCTCCTCCGTCATCTTCTCTTCTTCGCTGCCGATGAACGGCACCACGTTGTCGATCATGTCGAGCGATGGCACGCCGGGGTAGCCAGCGCCGGAGACCGCCTGCATGGTGGTCACCGCCAGCGCGTCGATGCCGAAGGCGTCGTGGAGCGGTTTCAGGGCCAGGACCAGATGGATCGCCGAGCAGTTCGGGTTGGTGACGATGAAGCCACTCCAGCCGCGATTCGTGCGCTGGAGATCGAGCGCGTCGGCATGATCGGGATTGACCTCGGGGATGAGCAACGGCACATCCGGCGCCATGCGATGAAACGAGGTGTTCGAGAACAGGCCGCGCCCTTCCCGCGCCATACGTTGCTCGATTGCTTCGGCGACCTCGCCCGGCAGCGCCGAAAAGACCACCGGACTCTCCAGATCGGCGTCGTAACCCTTCACGGTCAGCTCTCTGGCATCATCCGGCATCTCCGCGTTGAGCCGCCAGTCGGTCGCCTCTCGGTAGCGTTGGCCGGCCGAGCGCTCCGACGCCACCACTTCCGCCAGGCGAAACCAGGGGTGGCAAGCGAGAAGCTGAACGAAACGTTGGCCGACGCTGCCCGTGGCGCCGAGCACGGCGACGGGAATCTTCTTGTTTTCTACGATCGATGCAGAACTCACGCTCAACTCCTCTATACACCGCGACTGGCTCGATGCGCCGGCGCGGCGGAACAGATCAACGAAATGGATTGTCCCCATGCTCAGCCGACGCGCAAGCTCTCCGAGAGCATCTCGGCGCGGCGCGGCCGGCGGCCACGGGCGGCCGCTGGCTGCACCTTGATGAAGGCATCGTGCAGGGCTTGCACCGCGCGCGCGGCATCTTTCGCGAAAACCGCGACGGTCATGGCCACGTTCGAGAGCTGCTGATTGGACGTCAGCACTGGGATTTCGGCGCGCCCCAGCACGGAGAGAAGCTGGGAGAGAGCCTGGGGAAACGCGGCCGCTCCAGCGCCGACCGCCGCCACCAGGGCCACGTTCTCCTCGCAGGCGATCTCCGCGTCCACTTCGGCGGTGGCGAGGGCGGCGTGCATCCGCTTCTGCACCTGCACGCAGCCGCCATGATGGCTGGCGTCGACAACATAGGTCATGCGGCGGCGGGATGACGCCTGCGACGCGGCGACGACTTCCATGCGGTCGTCGTGCAATGCGCCGAAGACGGCAGCCGACGCCGCCGCGAGATCCTCAAGTTCCGAGACGTCGACCGTCAGCAGCATCAAATTACCAAGCGTCGTCACGGCTTTCACCGCTTCTCCCGGCGACTCCCGGGTGACGAGCGTGCCCGGCTCGTCCGGGGCGAACGTGGAAAGAATGCGAACGGGAATGTTCTGGGAGACCGCCGGCAGAATGGTGCGAGGGTGGAGAACCTTCGCTCCAAAATGGGCCAGCTCCTGCGCTTCGTCGAAGGAGATGCCGGGGACCACGCGAGCGTCCCGAACCTGGCGCGGATCGGCGGAAAGGACGCCCGGCACATCGGTCCAGATCTGCACTTCGTCGGCATCGAGCGCCGCGCCCAGGAGCGTCGCGCTGTAGTCCGATCCTCCGCGTCCCAGCGTCGTGGTGCTGCCGTCTGGAGCCCGGCCGATAAAGCCGGTCAGCACGACGGTGCTGCCATTGTCGAGATGGGGCCGTACTTCCCGCGCGGCCAGCTCTCGCGTGCGGGCGCGATCGGGCCGCGCATTTCCGTGCCGGTCGTCAGTGGCGATGACGTGGTCAGCCCAGACGTGAACGGCAGGCGTGCCCCGCGAGCGCAGGATCGCGGCGAGCAAAATGCTCATGGCCTTTTCGCCCGTGGCGACGATGCGGTCGGAATTGCGCGCGGAAAGCGCGCCTGCGCGTGCGATGTGGGCGAGGACGTCGTCCATCGCCGCGTGGAGCTGATCGAGCGCGGCGACCGCACTGGCGCGCTCATGCTGGTCGGTGATCGCCTCGACGACGGCGTGGTGCCGGGCACGAACCTGCCCGGCCAACCGGGCGGTAAACTCGGCGCCATCGGCGGCGGCCGCGCGAGCCGCGTCGAGGAGCAAGTTGGTGACCCCCGATGCCGCCGAGACCACCACCACCCGCGGGTGACGTTGTGCTTCGACGATGGCGGCGACCTGGACGACGCGAGTAGCGTCGCCAACAGAGGTGCCTCCAAACTTCATGACGATCATCTGCCCCGCCCTCTACGTGTTTCGTTCCTGGCACAAAAAAGGCGGGAGCGTTGTCCGCTCCCGCCTGCCGATCCGTCCTGGTGAAGTCTGCGACCCTTAGTCGCGTCCCTCCGGACCGGCAGGCAAGGTAATCTTGGTAATCTCAACGGCCGAGATCACGAAGATCGTGCTGCTAGTCATGGTGGGGCGCACAATGCCGCTCATACCGCGCATCATAGTCCACCA
>JBBRVX010000349.1:0-3555 GCA_038246475.1 Thermomicrobiales bacterium
ACAACTTCATCGACATGTATCGGGAAACGAGCGCCTGAGACGGAATTCGGGGGAAACGTTTTCGCGCACAGCGGCCGCCCGCAATGGCTCTTTTGTTGGGCCGACTGAAAGGGCAAGGGAAAGGCGAATAACCGCTCCTGTGGCGCAAAGCCCTCACCCCAACCGCCACCCGCAAGCGGGTACCCGGCCCGTCGGGACGGGAGAGGGGCTTCTTGTCGTGTTGTGCATGACACCTTTTGCATACCTCCCCCGGCAGCCGTCGGGCCGGATGCAGCGTCCCGGAATGCAGGCTGGGACTCCGCTGCCGCGGCTATTGCCAGTCGATGATCAAATCGTCCAGCGGCATGCGTGGCCGGCGCACCGGATCGGCGGCGGCGTAACCGATCGCGATGAGCGCGTGCGGAACAAGCGCCTTGTCAATCCGCAGTGTCTCTTGCACCACCTCGGGACAGAAGAGCGGCGCGCACATCCAACCCCCATCGACGCCGCTCGCGTAGAGGGACAGCAGCAGATTCTGGATCGCCGCGCCGAGGCTCTGGACCGCCATTGTCTCTTCTGCCCGTTGGCGGTCCGCGTCCGGATAGATGTCGAGATCTCCGAGGTAGAGACAGGGAATGATCAGCACCGGCGCCCGAATGAGCCGATCTCGGCTTTTTTCCAGCCGCGCTTCCACGACGCGTTGCTCCTGACCATCCAGGCTGAGCTGCTCCCGCCACGTCGCGGCCATGGCGTCGGCCAGTGCGGTACGACGTTCGAGGCTCTCGACGACGGCAAAGCGCCAAGGTTGGCGACCATGGGGCGAAGGCGCCCACCCGGCCGCCGCGATCGCCTCTTCTACAATGGCCCGCGCGACTGGCCGTGAATCGAAGGCCCGTACCGATCGCCTGCCGCGCACCAACGACGCGAGCTCTTCCCGCCCCGGCCTCGTGTTGCGGGGAAGCTTGTCCGTGCCGCGTCCGTGCCAGGAGGATGTTGAGAGTTCCCGGATGAGGATGACCGGCCGCGCTTCCAATCGCATTCCGGCATATTGCGGGTACTTGTCGCGCAAGCTGGCGAGCGCCGCCTCGTGCCAGACGTGTCCAGCCTCGATGACCGTCCCCGCGCCACGCACCAGCACCCAGGCCAGCGCCTGCCAATCTTCGCTATAGTCATCGACCACGAGCGCGATCTCTGGCCGGGCCATGATGTTGCGCACCCGTCGCAACGCGCGCGGATCGCCCTTCGGCTTCTCGTCGATCGCAATGACAATGGCCGGTTCGTCATCCGCCTGGATGAGCGCGTAGCAGACAGGTACGACCGAGGGTTGACCCCGCGCGTCGGCCGTCGCCAGATGACCGACCCGGCGATCCCGGACAAAGGCCAGGTCCCTGGCGTGCACGCGACGTGCGCCATCCGTTAGCCCAGTTTCGGGATCAATCTTCGACAACAAGGGGCAGGATCCAGTCATCCCCACGGGGGGTCCAGGGTGGCGCTTCGCGGGCCACGCCGTACAACGATGTCAGATTCCAGAGATAGATGGCCGCCGGGGAGTCGTGCAGGACTCGCCCAAGCTGCTGATAGGCGACATTGCGCGCCTCTGGCTCGACCTCGATGGCTGCCGCGACGATCAGCGCTTGCGCCTCAGGATTGTCGTAGCGCGAGAGGAACCCGCTCTTCGAGACAAGCAGATTCAGCAAGGTGAAGGGATCATGCAATGGCCGCCAGGTCAGAAGGCGCAGCGGCGCCGCCTCGGGATCTTTCCAGGTCGCGTTGAACGTCGCCAACTCGACCGGCTCGACCGAGACCGAGATGCCAACGGCCCCGAGCTGGCCGGCAATGGCCTCCACCTGATCGATCTGATCACCCGGCGTGTAGGCCAACCGGGTGGCGAAACCGTCCGCGTAGCCGGCCTCGGTCAGGAGTTGTTTGGCCAGTTCAGGATCGTAGGCATGCGGCGCCAGTTCCGCGTCGTAGCCAAGACCATCGGGCACGAAGAAATTCGCTAGATGGGCGCCATTGCCGCCAATCAGCGCGGCAATGATGGCGTCGACATCGACCGCGTGATTCAGCGCCAGGCGGACTCGTGGATCGTCAAAGGGCGCTATGTCCGTCGGTATGCGGACAAAGGCGCATCCGGCGATCGGCTGAGCAATCACTTCCGCCGTCTCGGTTACAACCGCGATTTGATCGACCGGCACGCCACGCACCAGTTGGCTCGTGCCGGAAACAAGGTCGCTCACCCTGGTCGTCCGGTCGGAGACAAAGCGAAACGTGACGTTCTCCGCGATCGGCTGCCCCTTGGCGCCACCGCCAAAGTAGTCCGCATTGCGTTCGAGCAACACTTTCGATCCCCGATCCCACTGTACAAACCGGTACGGGCCAGTTCCTACGGGATTGTTGGCGAAGTCGTTCGCCGGATCACCCGCGTAGAGCGGCGGCAGAAGGGCCAGCCAGGGCGCCATCTGGGAAGGCAGCCACGGCGCTGGCGCCGACAGATGAAGCCGGACGGTGAGGGGATCGATGGTTTCAACCTCGTCGATCACCTGGAAATTGCCGGCGATCTGCGACTTCGTTTCGGGGTCAAGGATGTGCGCGATGGAGAACTTGACCGATTCGGCATCGAGCGACTCACCGTTGTGAAACGTGATCTCTGGCCGGAGACGAATCTCCCAGGTCAGCGGATCCACCTGGGTCAGGGACTCTGCCAGCACCAGCTCGAACGCGCCGCCGGGACCCAATTGCACTAGCGCGTCGTAGACGGAATGACCGATCGACCAGCCATCAACCTCGTAGATCAACGCCGGATCGAGGGTCGCCGGTTCGGCGGCCAGATCGATGACGAGTTCGCCCGCATACTCCTGAACCATGCCAGGCTGACTCATACCGAATGCCCGACGCGGCAAGAGCAGCGCCGAAGCGGCCCCTACGCCCAGTCCCACCATCGACCGCCGCGAGAACTCGCGAGTGCTACGCATTTTCAATGACCTCACTATCCGCGCCAGACGCCGTCTCATACCCCTTCAACACGACGCCCTCGCGTCGCCAGCCAATCTCCTGTCAGGTTGAATCCCAAAATAGCCAGGGCAATTGCCGCGCCCGGAAGCGCCGCCACCCATGGCGCCGTGAAGACCGCGTCCCGTCCCAATGCCGCCATCCCCCCCCAGGTTGGCGTAGCACCGCCGATGCCCAATCCAAGGAAACTGAGGGACGACTCATAGAAGATCATGGCTCCCGCCTGTTGCGTTGTCAGCACCACCGCTGGCCCGAGCAGATTTGGCAACAGGTGCCGACTGAGGAGCCGCGGGCCGCTAACGCCGAGGACCCTGGCGGCGTCCATCCATTCCGCATTGCGCATCGCCCGGGCCTGCAATCGGATAACCCGGGCGTAGGCGACCCAACCCGTAATCACCAGCGTGATGAGCACATTGCCGAACGAATTGCCGCGCGTCACCGTCACGACGATGGCGAAGACGACAAACGGAATGGCCAGTTGCACGTCGGCAAGCCAGGTGACCACCCCATCAATCCACTCCCCCCGGTATCCAGCGACAAGCCCCAGGGTGATGCCGATGGCGC
>JBBRVX010000350.1:0-3534 GCA_038246475.1 Thermomicrobiales bacterium
TAGCCCCCCCACCAGCGATACTCTCTCTGCCAGCAGATGCTGGCGCCGTCGCGCGGTGTCGCGCGGCATCGTGGTGAGGAGCGTGCCCGCGGCGAATGCGGGCGGGAGCCGAGAGGGGGCCGGAATGGACAAGAACCCGGTTGAGCAGGAGATGCTGGCCCGCGGGATCGGCAACGAGCTGACGGAGATTTTCGTCCGGTACGTACGTGGCGAAATCGACTTCGCCGACGCGAGCTTCGCCTCGTACGACGTGATGGAAGATCTGCACGCCATCGCCACGGGTGACTACGAACTGGTAGACGACGGCGACATCGAGGACGAATACGACGAAGAAAGCGCCACCGAAGAGCAGGAGGACCTGGCTCAGGAGCCGGCGCGGGGGTAGGCGAGGGTCATGGGGTCATAGGGTGATGGCGGACGAATGCCATCCATCGTTCTTCCCATGACCCCCTTCATGGCATCGCCGGGCCGATGCGGCGGGCGTCACGGTGGTTCGGATTGGCCGCCGCACAGCGGGTGAACATCGCTGATCCTGGCCCGCAGCTGACCGCGCCGCGCGATGCGCGCGGTGGCGATGGTCTGGCGGCAGCGTAGGCGGCAGGGCGTGCGCTGTCGCGGTGGAAGCACTCGCGACCGGGCGCCATCCATGCCGCGGCATCCGCATCGACATCCGGCAGCATGAAGACCCGCATTGAGGCGTCCAACCTTCCTCCTGACGCTCTCCAGCACCGGCGCATTGCGCTTTTCTCCCGTGGCGCCTGCAGTGAACTACATAATCGAATCCCCTCCAAATACACGGTTCTGATGATTCCCAAGGCCATCTGCCGCCGCTACCGTGATCGCACGGAGCCAGGATGGTTCTGCCGCACACGCACCAGATCGAGGAGGGCATCATCATGCACACCATTCGCACAATGCTCACGTCAGGTATCGGTTGCCTTTCAGCGCGACTCCTTGGCGGACCCGCATGACAGGGCGATGCCACAACGATGTTTCCTAAACGATCATTCGTCCAGTCGTGCGGACGGATCGCGACGGTGGGCGCGCTGGCGCTCCTGCTCACGGGATCAGCGCCGACGACTGCCGCGGCGTGGCCAGCCCACCCGGCGAATGACCACATCCAGATGTGCTTCGAGTCTGGTGGCAACCCCTACTACTTTGAGTTCGCGGGTGTTTGGGCCGTTGGGTGTGAATGGTCACACGTCGATGTTGGCGCCCTCGGCGCGGGTGCCGGCGAGCGCCTTACGCGGGATGAACATGGCGCCACCCTGCATCTGATTCCCATCGGCATTTTGATCGTCGCTCACCCAGGAGAGGATCCATGGAGCACCACCGACGTGAGCGCGGGCGGCGCCACCGAGGGCGCCGCCCGTGTCTCTCCCCGCGCCTGATCTTCCTGCCTTCGCATCCTTGACGAGAAGAGAGGAATCCCAAGATGACCGCCATCACCCTGAATGCCCGCTACGCGCGCTGCCTGCTCACCCCCCTGGCGACGATCGCCTTTGGCATAACGATGCCATAGCCGCGGAAAGGAGTACGACCATGTTGCACGACATGATCGGACATCACGTCGATGACCTCATTCGCTCGTGGGCGGCAACGCGGCGCGTGCTGCTGCGGGGAGGGCTCCTCGCCGCTGCTGGGTGGCCCGGTCCAGCCGATGCCGGCGCACGGAAGAAGCACCGAACGCCGCCCATTTTCAATCGTTACGGCTGCGTGGATGTGGGCAATCCCTGCCGCGGCCGGGATGAGCTCTGCTGTTCCGGCATCTGCCAGGGGAAGAAGCCAAAGAAGGGCAAGCGAGACCAGTCGCGCTGTGTTGGTCATCACGAAGACATCTGCCAGCCAGGGCAGCTATCGATCCCGTGCGGCGGGACCGACGAATCCACCGCGCTGTGCACGCTGCCCAACGGGGAGTCCGGCTTGTGCGAGCGAACGACCGGCAACACCAGCTATTGCGCGGGCTCCTACATCGTCTGCGAACCGTGCGGGAAGGATGCCGATTGTCACGCCCGCTGTGGGGCAGGCGCCGCCTGTATCACCTGCGCCGGCTGTGCCGAAGGCTCCGCTTGTGTCGGCCTGGATATCGAAGTGTGTGTTTACCCGACCTAATGCAGTCCATACGGAATGCGGGTGATGAGTTCCGCCACCGCGACGAGCTCTCACCCCCCTGCCTCGCTACCCGCACGCGGGCGCCCGGCCCCGTGCGCTGGAGAGAGGGGGGAACGCACCAAGCGCCTCAGCGAAACCGCAGTCTTCATCCGCATTCCGTATCAGACGACCAGATTAGGCATCGCCTTCGGGGGAGGGACACGGCGTGCCGTACCCCGACTGGCACCGCCGCGACCGCATGCCCCGCCTGGTTCCCTGATCTCGCACGAAGCGACGCACAATGCCATCGCCGCTTCCGGAAGTGATTGACCCCGAAGTCATGGACAGGTCTCGCGGTTGCCATGGAGATTCGCATGAGCGGCATAATGGGCGGCATTCAGCGAGGATTGCTATCGCCTCTGATGCCTCCTCCACCCGAAGCGACATTTCCGCGGTCGTCGCCTTCCCGCCGCGGGAGCTTGACCTGGCGGCGAGATTGCCAGCGCCACGCACGCCGCTGGTCGGACGCGAGCGCGAGCTAGCCGCACTCCGCGTGCTGCTCCGCCGGCCGGAGGTGCGCCTGCTGACATTGACCGGCCCTGGCGGCGTCGGCAAGACGCGCCTCGCCATCCAGGCCGCCGCCGGTGTCGCCAGCGACGTTGCCGGTGGTGTCGCCTTCGTGCCCCTCGCCGCAATCGGCGCCGCTGATCTCGTTGCCGCGGCGATCTTTCAGGAGCTGGGCGGGCGGGCAGCCGGCGGCGACTTCTCGCTGGAGCGGCTCCACCATCTGCTGGCCGACCGCTCGCTGCTGCTCGTGCTCGACAATTTCGAGCATCTGATGCCGGCCGCGGGCGTCGTAGGTGACCTGCTGGATGCCTGTGCGCGGCTCAGGCTGCTCGTCACCAGTCGCGTGCCGCTACGGCTCTCCGGCGAGCAGGAATTTCTCGTGCCGCCACTGTCGTTGCCAGGTGTCACCGCGCATGCCTCGCCGGACGCCATGCTGCGCTCCGATGCCGTTCGCCTCTTCATCCAGCGCGCCCAGGCGGCGCGGGTGGACTTCGCCCCGACCCCTGAGACGATCTCGAGCATCGGCGCGATCTGCCATCGGCTCGACGGCCTGCCGCTGGCCATCGAGCTGGCGGCGGCGCGGGTGACGCACCTCTCGCCGGGCGCGCTGCGCGAGCGGCTGGAGCGCCCTGGCGCGGGTTCCCTCCCCCTCTTGACCGGTGGGCCGCGCGATCAACCAGCCCGCCTGCAGACGCTGCGCGAGACCATCGCCTGGAGCTACAACCTCCTCGACCATGCCGAGCAAGCGCTCTTTCAGACACTGGCGGTTTTCGTCGGAGGATGTTCTGTTCACGCTGCCGCCGCGGTCTCTAACGGCGACGAATCCGACGTGCTGGAGAGGATCGGCTCGTTGGTTGCCAAGAGTCTCGTGCGCTA
>JBBRVX010000351.1:0-3513 GCA_038246475.1 Thermomicrobiales bacterium
GGAAGCGGTCCGGCCAGGCGGAGGGGTCGTCCACCAACTGCGAAAACAGCACCGCCCGGCACGCCGCCAAAGGTCGCCGCGCCCACCACAGATGCAGCGTCGAGGGATGCCCATGCCGGATGGACTTCTCCCGCGCCGAGGCGACGTTGATGGCCTCCAGCGGGATGGAGACTTCTATCAACTTCTTGCGCATGGCGCGCGCAACCGCTCCGGGCATCAGCCTCATCATTGCGTGACCCCACCAATCTGGTCGACCTTCATTAGTAGTGCCGCGTTCGTATAGGCACTGGTTCGGGCCAAGCTCTTCTCTTTGCAGCGCTCGGTCATTCAGAAGAGCCCGTGACGCTGGCGCGACGTACAGGGGCTCGTGATGTAGGAAGCAGCGGGTACGCCCAATAGCCTGACAATCGCTCGGCAGATGAAGGCTTGCATTTCTACGACAACATTGCCGCACTGGTTCACATCCGGGCCGCTTGCGGCTGTATCGGATGAAAATCCGAGCGGCTGCCCATAAAACAAGCCCTGGTGGATGGCGTTGTTGCGTTCCCTGATGAGGTCCGGCCAGTGCGGGAGCTCAAGGTCGAGAAGATTGGCCAGGGTCTCGATTCGCTTAGCATGTGGCGTATAGGCAGAGCTCTGAGATACCGTTTTTGACGTCACAAACCAAAGCGCATCGATGGCGATATAGGCATAATGATATTGCTCGAAGCGCAGCAAGTGCGGTCCTTCTGACAGCCACAGTGCATGAAGTGCTGCAAGGAGCGTCTCGGCGGCACCGCTGTGTGCGTGCCACAGATAAAAGTCTATCGCAGGCTTCAAAGCACGCGGTAGGTCGCGGGTGGAACATAGAAAGTCGGATACCTGCCCAACTTCGATCGGTGCAGCATCAAGGAAACCCGCATCTGTCTCTGTTAACCGCATTCCGACGAAGAAGCCGAGGCACCACACGACGAAGCGGCCGAGCCCGGAAGGTAGAGCTCCGTCGAGTTCCAGTTCATGCGTCTTAGGGAGGCCGAAGACGCGACCTGGGATTGGTGTGTCGTGCGTTTGCCGGGTCAGTAATTCGAAATACTGGCGGCTGGGGGCGTAGATCCAACCACCATGGACACCCGCTGAGTTGCGAACCCCTTGGGCCGTTGCATGGATGTCACGGAGGCTGCGCACCGTCACGCCGCACACGCTGAAATCTGCTGGGCTAGGCCAGTATCCGAACTTTAGGCATCTCGACGTCATGCCGCTGCATCTCCTAGCGACAAAAGGTCCGTAACGTTGAAGGCGACGGCAGTCTCAGCGAAACCAAGCTCGCGCTGAAAGAAGCGGCGGACGTAAACAGGCTCCCGGGCGAACCCAGCCTCGATCTGCACTATGGCCAGAATAAAAGCGTCTGGGCTGTTGAGCGAGGCAAGCAGCTCGTTCTTCGTCAGCATGATGACGTCGCCATCCACATGCCGGCCTTTCACCTCAATGAACCGCAGATGTCCGGCGGAAGGATTGCGGCTCTCGATGTCCCAGCCCTTCTTCTCGGCCGAGACGTCCCGGGCCTCGTGGCCCAGCGCGCGTTCAGCGGCCATCACCGCGTCCATCGCCAGGCGCTCGATCTCGGCGCGGGAGGATGCGTCCTCCGCGAAACCGGCCAGCACGCGGGTGTCGGCGGGCTTACTCCGCGCCAGCAGTAGCCCCTTCGGGATGATCAGCGCCGCGCCCTTCATGACCGGCGGCAGGGCCGTGATTTGCCGTTCCCGCGCCAACTCTCCCTGGCGCTTGTGCAGACGCTCAACCAGGCGCTGGGCCGTGGCCTCTGCGTTGCTGGCATTGATACGCTGCTCCTTGCCGGCGCGCTCCTCCTCCCGCAGTCGGGCCGCCCGCGCATCCCAGTAGTTGATCTCGCGCGTTAGGCGGGCGCGGACCTCGCGCTCCACCTTGTCGATCTCCGCGATCCGGCGGCGCTTCACCTCGCCCAGATGTTCCGGCACCAGCTTGGCGATGGCGTGGCCAAGCGCCTGCTGCTCGACGCGGCCCGATAGCCAGGGGGCGATAATCGCGTCGGCGACCAGCTCGCGCTCCTCCGCGGTGATGGGGCGGCAGTCGAGGTAGGGCGCTGGCCCCCCGTCGACGGCGGAGCCGTCCTCGCGAAGATGGATGAATTGCAGCCGTTGCGAGATGACGCGGGGCTCGCCTGACTTCGCCACGCGACCGTCGCGGATTGCGTGTTCCAGATAGACGAGGAGCCGCGGAGCGAGGCCTTCGTCGCCGTCGTCAACCAGCACGCCGCCTTGCTGCAACAAGGGCTGGAACCGCTCCAGCACCAGGTCCAGCACCGAATCGAGGAGAGGGTGCCCAGGGGCCAACAGTTCGGCTTGGGGTTTCCCGACGATCAGGGCCTTGTCGAAGGTCACCCGGGCATACCGATCCAGGACGGGGTCGCCGCGCCCTATCAGCCGATCTCGGTGCTTCAGAGAAGGCGGGACGCGCAAGATTTCGAAGCGGCTCTTCTCGCGCTCTGCGATGCGGCCGCCCAGCAGTTGAAACGCCTCGCGGAAGAAGGCGCCGATAAAGTGGGGTTGCAGCCGGCGAGCCTGGGCGCGTTCCATCTCCTCGCGGATGGCGGCGACGGCGTTCGGGTCCATGCCTTCGGAGGTGAGCTTGCGCTCCGCAACCAGGCGTTCGATGGCGCCGACGTCCACGGCATCGTCCACCTTCTGGAATAGGCGGGCCTTGGTCTCTGGCGCATCGCCATAGCGGATGGCGTCCACCAGCAAGTCGCGCAGCGCCTGGCCTTCGAAGAGCTCGCCCAGCACGTCGTAGACTTTGCCACCGAGGGCGGTGCGAGCCTGCTCGAGCTTTTCCAGGAGGCGCTGATAGACTTCGCCTTCGCGCGTGTTGGTCGCGCAGAGATTCCAGAGGTGGCAGACCTCGGTCTGGCCGATGC
Source organism: Thermomicrobiales bacterium (assembly GCA_038246475.1). Taxonomy (GTDB): domain Bacteria; phylum Chloroflexota; class Chloroflexia; order Thermomicrobiales; family UBA6265; genus JACCXM01. Next base: position 2,930 of record JBBRVX010000351.1, read on the forward strand.
GGTGGATTCGGCCGAAGCGCTGTTCCAAACGGTTCGGGTTCCAAGGCAGGTCGTAGTTGACCATCAGATGCGCGCCGCGCTGGAGGTTCACGCCTTCTCCAGCGGCGTCGTTCGCGATCATGACCCGGACGAGCGGGTCGGAGTTGAAGGCGGCGATGGCGGCGCGACGGGCCTCCCGTGCAATGCCGCCATGGATGACCACGACGGAAGCTGGATCGCCGACGCGGGCTGTGATCTTCTGCTGGAGGTATTCCAGCGTGTCCTTTGGCTCGGTGAAGATCAGGATTTTGCGGCGCAGGCCGGTGGCCTGGTCGAGCATAATGGGATCGTCGAGGACGGACTCGAGCTCCCGCCACTTCGCGTCTTTTCCGGACAGCTTCAAGCTGAGCGCCTGGGCCTCCAGGAGCTTGAGGATGATGATCTCGGCTTCGAGTTCAGCCAAATTGGTCGCGGCGGTTGCCTGGTCCGCGATCTGTTCCTCGATCGCCTCGGCCTCCTCGCCTGGGGCATCTTCAATGTCGTCGGCGTCGAAACTGGGCAGTGCGGGTGCGCGCGTGAGGGGGGCGGCGCCCGACTGGCGTTGA
>JBBRVX010000352.1:0-3467 GCA_038246475.1 Thermomicrobiales bacterium
GTCTCGGGTGGGGTCCCAAGCGGTGCCGATTATATGATAACTCGCGCTCGAAAATCGAGCTGGATCAGTTACTTGTCCTAAGCTGACAGGGTCACGCTTTGGACGCCGATCCACAGTTCCGACGACGAGAACGAGCCATGCTCCGCTTCCGGCAGATGAAAACCTTGCAGAAGTTCAGCTCCGTGCACGCCGCCTTCCACAACCACTTCAACCAGGACCGCCACCTCGTCAGCCGAGACGATTTCAAAGCCCGACGATCGGCCGCCTTCGCCGAGTGGAAGACGCTCGCCTGGTGAGGATCGCACACCCTGCCCTAGCCTCGCCTGGTGGAGACAAGCTGTCGTTGGACTGACACCACCCATTGCGGAAGTTCCGGGATGCTCCCGCACGCCGTCAAAAACGACGGGCGGGGCGATGAAGAAGTTGCTCGAGGCGGCGCGTTCGATCCGATCCCGTGGTCGGTCAGTCTCGCAATGCCCGCCGCAATGCGCTGCGATACTTTCGCGACTGCCGCAGACGGGCCCCGCTTTCCATCACGACGATTGCGTCTCCGCTCGATAGTGGCTCGACGGCTCGCACCTTGTTTCTTGCGATGAGGCGGCTGCGGTGAATTCGCACGAAACGGCGGGGATCAAGCGTGACTTCGAGGCACGCCAGCGTATCGCGATACAGGTGAACGCCCTCGCTTGAATGAATGGCCTGATAATTCCCTTGGGTTTCGATCCACTCGACCGCGTCAAACTCCACGACCTTCAAACGGCCCCGCTCACCGATAACGAGCCGTTCCGGCCATCCGGGCGCATCCTGATCCCGCGTGAGCCGGCGCAGATGAGTCATAGCCTGAATGGCGGCAAGCAGCAGGAAGTTCGCAACGATCTGACTCGTTACCGCCTCGGCCGACGGCAGCAGGCGTCCTGCCAGCAGCCATGCCGCGAGGAAGCACGAGACGACGATGAGCCCGGTCGCCAGCGCGATGACGGCTGCCGCCTGAATAGCTAGATTGCGCCGAACCTGGCCGCGCGAAATCTGTGCATGTCGAGCGAGCAACAACAGAAGCGGGGTCACCGATGCGCCGAGCACGCCGGCGACGCCCAGCCGCGCGGCCTCCAGCGCGAGGTTTGGAGCAGCTCCGACATCGCGCATACCGATGATGTTGCCGGGCGTCAGCGCTCCCATGAAAATCACCCAGTAGACGAAGGCGATCAGCGTCCATTCGAATGTCGAGGGACGGGGAGGTTCGACGGCGGCACACGATTGCATCATCGGCGGAATAACGCGCTTCGACGGGTGGCCTGTCTAGACAAATTGGGGCGGCTGGTGCGGATTAAGTGACGATCGGCGCCCTGGAGATGGCAAGTCGATCTTGTTCGATCGCCTCACGAGAGCGCAGCCTTGCACCATCCGTTGGCTAACCGGGGTGGAGTGCAGAAATGATCTCGAAATCGATGGCGGCGCTGGTGATGGGTTCGCTTGTCTTCTCAGCATCGACTGCTTGCGCGCAGATTGTGAACACCACAGAGGGTCACGTCAGCGGGAGCACCGTTGGCGGTAGTTCTTCATGGCTGGGCATCCCCTATGCGAGCCCCCCCATCGGCGACCTGCGCTGGCGTCCGCCGCAGGCGCCCCAGGCTTGGTGGGGCGTCCGTCCGGCTCATCAGTTTTCGCCGGCCTGCATGCAATCTGGTGTTTCGATGCCAGGCGAGCCAATGCCGACGATCGACGAAGACTGTCTTTATCTGAATCTGTGGGGGCCGCGAGATGGAAGGCGGAACCTGCCGGTGATGGTCTGGATACACGGCGGCGGCTACACCAACGGTTCCTCGGCTTTGCCGCTCTACTGGGGCGACAGCCTGGCTCGCCGGGGCGTCATCGTTGTAACACTGAACTATCGCCTTGGGGCCTTGGGCTTCCTCGCCCATCCCGAGTTGACTGCGGAGGCGGGAACATCGGGAAACTATGCCCTGATGGATCAGATCGCCGCGCTTAAGTGGGTGCGGAGCAATATTTCCGCCTTTGGCGGAGATCCGGGCAACGTCACCGTCTTCGGGCAGTCGGCGGGTGCGATGGCGATCAGCATGCTCATGGCTTCGCCGCAGGCGGAGGGCCTCTTTCATCGTGCGATCGCCCAAAGTGGCGGCGCGTTCGAGCCGGTTGAGCTCGCCCCTGGCTATCTGCTGGTGAACGCCGAACAGGACGGAGTCGCCTTTGCCGAAGCGGTGGGCGCAGCATCGCTGGCGGAGCTACGCGCGCTTCCCGCCGAACGGCTGCTGCAATCTGCGGGCGCAATCAGCCATCCCGTGATCGAGCCGGCCCTGATGCCGCGCTCACCATACGAGGCCTATGTTTCCGGCGCATTCATGGACATCCCGTTGATCGTCGGGGCAAACGCTGAGGAAGCGACTTCACTAATTGATGTTAGCGCCGTCACGGCCGAGAACTTCGCGGCCGACATTCGCCGCTCCTGGGGGACGTTGCCGCCACCGCTGATCGAGGCCTACGCCTTCACGGACGACGTCGAAGCCCGCGAGGCTCGCCTCATGTTCGATCGAGACCTTCGCTTCGGATGGAACATGTGGGCCTGGGCGCGCCTACATGCGCAGCACGGCTCCAATCCCGTCTTCTACTACCGCTTTTCGCATCAGCCGCCGTTTCCTGCTGCCTCGGCGCGCGAGGGGTGGGGTGCCGCTCACTTCGCCGAGCTCTGGTACATGTTCGACCATCTGGATCAGGAAGATTGGACTTGGACCGAAAGCGACCGCCGGCTGGCGGACACGATGGCGAGCTACTGGGTGAATTTCGCAAGCCGCGGCGATCCAAACGATCCCGACCTGCCCCGGTGGCCCGCATTCGAGACTGCAACCGGCGGCGACATGCTGGAGTTGAAGAGCGAACCCTCCGTCATCTCCGCCCCCGCCGATCCCCAGCTCCCGGTCTTCGACGCGATCTATGATGCCGTCCGCGGGCATCCTTTCAGTTCGCCGCCCCGCACACGAGCGGAGTAGGCCCCTTTGACGGCTCTGTCAGCCCAAATTGATTGCCGGTCGCGGACCTCGCGCCTAGCCTCTCCACATGGCCAAATCCACCAACCCGTTTCGCTGGTTTGACAGCTCGCCCGAGGTGATCCGCCTCGTGGTGCTGATGTACGCAAAATACCCGCTATCGCTCCGCAACGTGGAGGACCTCCTGGCCGAGCGCGGCATCGACATCTGCCATAAGACGGTGCGGCTTTGGTGGAACCGGTTCGGTCCGATGTTCGCCGCAGAGATCCGCAGGAAGCGGGTCGATCACATGCGGGCCTACACCCACTGGCGCTGGCATCTGGACGAGGTCTACGTCCGCATCAACGGCGAGATGCGCTATCTCTGGCGGGCCGTCGATCACGAGGGTGAAGTGCTGGAATCCTTTGTCACCAAGACCAGAGACCAGGCCGCAGCTCTGAAGTTCATCAAGAAAGCCCTGAAGCGCCA
>JBBRVX010000353.1:0-3456 GCA_038246475.1 Thermomicrobiales bacterium
AAGGATGGCGAGGCGTGGGTCGAAGCCGGCAACATGGTCTCCAACGGCCCCTACTTGCTGACTGGCTGGGAGCACGACCAGAGCATGACGCTGGAGCGCAACGACGCATACTACGGCGAAAAGCCAACGATCACGAAGGCGGAGTACACCCTCTTCGCCGATCCGGTGGCCCAGGCCCTGGTGGCCTTTGAAGCGGACGAGATCGACCAGGCGCAGGTAGCCGGCGCCGACCTCGACCGGGTCAAGAACGACGCGGTACTTGGTCCGCTGGTGCAGGTCTTTCCGCGCTCAGGGACGGAGTTCATTACCTGCGACACGACGAACACGCCGACCGACGATGTCCGCGTACGCCAGGCGCTGGCGATGGCGATTCAGCGAGATGCGCTGGCCAACGGCGTGCTCAAGGGCGAGTTCTCCCCAGCGCCGACGATTCTGCCGCCGGATATCCCGGGCTATAACGAAGCCGCGGCGCTTGGCGAAGATCTCGACAAGGCGAAGCAGCTTCTCGCCGATGCGGGGTTCCCGAACGGCGAAGGGTTCCCGGAGATCAGTTTGACCTACACCTCGACGTCGACGCAGGAGAAGAAGTCGGCGGAATACCTGCAAGGGGTCTGGAAGCAGAGCCTGGGCATCAACGTCAAGCTCGATCCCCTGGAAGACAAGTCGTTTCAGGATTGGTTCAATGCCCGCGCGGACCAGCCGTTCAACCTGTTCCTCAACTTCTGGGGCTCGGACTGGGGTGACCCGGCCAACTGGCACAATCAGCTCTTCGACTCTCAGGCCGACTTCTATCATGCGCACTGGAAGAACGATGAGTTCGACAAAATTGTGCGCGAGGCCGTGGTGATGCAGGACGCCGAAGCGCGCGTCGCGCAGTACCAGAAAGCGGAGGCGCTGCTGAACCAGGATGCGGCGTTCATCCCGCTCTTCCACCTCAATCGCATTTATGTCATCAAGCCATGGGTGCAGGGGATCGTGCACTACCCGATCCTGGGGCGCACTTGGTTGCGCTACATTTCGATTCTCAAACACGACGGCTAGCCGCCGGCAATGCGCCCACTCTGCCAGCGATGGGGCTTGCGGAGTGGGCGCGTATCGTCCCGACTACGGGAGCGTGGTCTCCAGAACGGATTGAGCCATGCGCTCGGCGTACATTATCAGGCGGGTTCTAGCGCTGATCCCGACGCTGCTGCTGATTTATTCCCTCACCTTTTTCCTGATGCACTCCACCCCCGGCGGCCCGTGGGACACCGGCGAAAAGCCGATTCCAGCAGACGTGCAGGAGCGGCTGAAGGCGGCCTACGGGCTGGACAAGCCACTCTGGGAGCAATACACCAACTTCCTGAGCAAGGCCGTGCGCGGCGACCTGGGCCCGTCCTACGCGCAGCGCTCGCGCACGGTCGCCGATATCATCGGCGAGACCTTTCCGGTCTCCTTGCAGCTGGCTGGCGTGGCGACCATCATTGCGGCGCTGATCGGCATTCCGCTGGGGATCCTCGGAGCGGTCCGGCACAACCGCCCGCTCGACTACCTCTCGACCTTCGTCTCGGTCTTCGGCATCTCGACACCGTCGTACGTGATCACCTCGCTCCTGGTCCTCGTGTTGGCCAGCAAGCTGCACCTCGTGCCCACCAGCGGCTGGGATGGCGTTTGGAGCCCGAAGATCATCATTCCGGCACTCTCGCTGGCGCTCTATCCGATGGCGGTGCTGGCCCGCTACACCCGCTCCAGCATGCTGGAGGTGCTCCGCACCGACTACATGCGCACGGCACGATCGAAAGGGGTCTCGGAGCGAGCAGTGCTCCTTCGCCACGGGCTGCGCAACGCGATGTTGCCGGTGATCACCATCGCCGGCATCGTCCTGGCGGATATCGCCACCGGCTCATTCTTCGTGGAAACGATCTATCAGGTGCCGGGGATCGGCCGCTACTTCGTGCAGAGCATCTCTGGGCGCGACTACCCCGTGATCCTGGGCACGGTGCTGGTGTTGGGCCTGGTGGTGTCGCTCATGAATCTCATCGTCGATCTCATCTATCCGTTGCTCGATCCGCGCATCGGGAGCAGCGGGTGATGGGTGGCGGGTGACGGGTGATAGGGTGATGGGGTCATAGGGTGATAGGGAGTTGGCGATGAGATTCGCGCGAACTGCTCTGCCAACGACGGCGGAGCCAGCGGCGGGGAATCCGCCCGCGGTTCAGGATGGGGACAATTCCCCCTATCACCCCATGACCCTAGCACCCCATCACCCTTCGTCCGGACTGTGGCGGGAAGCGTTTCGGCGCTTGCTGCAATCGCGGCTGGCCACGATCGCGGGGGTGTTGCTGGTCCTGCTCGTGCTGGTGGCGACCTTCGCGCCGCTGGTCGCGCCCTACGACTACACCGCGCAGGACTACAGCGCGTTGACGCAGCCGCCGAGCCGCGCGCACTGGCTGGGCACAGACGACCTGGGCCGGGACATCCTCAGCCGCCTGATCTTTGGCGCTCGCATCTCGCTGGCCGTAGGGCTGGTGGTGCAAGCCGTCATCTTGTTGATCGGGGTGCCGGCCGGGCTTGTGGCCGCCCATTTCGGAGGGAAGATCGACACCTTTCTGATGCGCACGGTCGACGCGCTCTATTCGATTCCCAGCCTCCTCTTCATCATCGTGATCATGACCTTTCTGCGCGCCACGTTGGCGAATCCGAGCAACGATTTCACTCGCTGGCTGGCGGCGGTCGATTCACAGAGCGGCGGATTGATCGGCGTCTTTCTCGGACTGGGGCTGATCAACTGGATGCCGGCGGCGCGGCTGGTGCGCGGGCAGGCGGTGTCGCTGAAGCAAAAGGAGTTCGTGGAGGCGGCGCGCGGCCTCGGCGCCAGCGACGGCCGCATCATGCTGCAACACTTGCTGCCCAACGTGGTGCCGATCATCGTGGTCACCGCCACGATCGGCATCCCGCAGGCGATCATTTACGAGGCCGGCATCAGCTTCCTCGGCCTCGGCGCCCGGCCGCCGACACCGAGCTGGGGGCTGATGATCGCGGAAGCGATCCCCAATCTCCGCTCCTACCCCTACATGCTCGTCTCCCCGGCCGTCGCCTTGTCGCTGACCGTCCTGGCCTTCAACTTCCTGGGCGACGGCCTGCGCGACGCGCTCGATCCGTGGATGGAGCGGTAGACGAGGGTGATGGGGTGGTAGGGTCATAGGGTGATAGGAGGGATGGGCTATCAGCCATCGGCTATCGGCTATCAGTCGTTCTTGCCGTCCAGCCGTCCAGCCGTCCAGCCGTCCTCCGTCCTCCGTCTTCCGTCTTCCGTCCTCCGTCCTCCCTATCACCCTATCACCTCATCACCCCCGTAGTCCGAGCAGATCAGCAATTTTCGCCCCCGCGTCTATGACCGGCTCGATCTGGCCGGTGCGGGAGGTGAGCAGGCCGGTGACGCCGGGGCAGTGGCCGGAGATATACGAATCGCCGTGG
>JBBRVX010000354.1:0-3427 GCA_038246475.1 Thermomicrobiales bacterium
ACGATCTCCAGCCAGACATGCAGGGGCAGCACCACGAAGGGCGAGGTGCGGTCACGCCAGAGGAACAGCGCGTCATTCCCGCCCAGCCAGCGCTCCAGCGTGCGGAAGCCATCACCGTCGCCGCGCGCCTTGACCTCGGCCTTCACCGGCTCGGCGCCACGGACATAGAGATCCACGTCGGCGCCGTTGCCGCGGTACCGGACGGCGCCGGAGAGCGGGACACGCTCGGCGCGCAGGCCGCATTTCGTGTGGATGTCGACGATGGCGCGCTCGCGGCGCAGGCCCTTGTCGCGGGATGGCTTGCCCATGCGGATGGCCCTTACGGAACAGATCGTGGGGAGGGAGCGAGGCGCTTGGGGCTGCCCGCGAATGCCCGCCGAGGCGCCGGCGATGATTTCGCTCTCGGCCGGACCTCGATCAGGTAGGAGATGTCGTTCGCGGCATTTCGCCGCTGCATGAGGTGAGCCTCGCCGGCTTCGGCCATTGCCCAAGCGCGACAGGCCACACGCTGCAACTCCTGGCGCTCTGCCTCTGGCAGGTTGCTCGAATCCGGGGAGATCGCCGTCGTCAGGTGGCCGCGGCAGTATGCCACCCGCGCACCAGGCTCTGCCGCTTCAAACCAGGCGATGAGGTCCGCCTCAGTGACGAGACACTGCGTGGTCACGACCTGCGCAAAGACGATGCCGCTCATGGCCGGGCGCCCCGCACTGGCTCGACGGCGGCCACGCCGCAGCCGGAGTTGGCAGCGCGGCCGCTCTGGACCGATCGCGCCTCGAAGGCGTCGACGTCCTCCAGCCGATACAGCACGCGGCCACCCACTTTGAGGTAGCAGGGCCCCTGACCGAGCCAGCGCCAACGCTCCAATGTGCGAGGGCTCACGTTCCAGCGACGGGCCAGAAGCACCTGGTTCAGGTGTACGATAGGATTTTTGCTCACGGGGACCTCCTTCTGGACGCCCTGTTGCCGGCGTCCTCCTCCAATCGCGCGATGAAGGTCAGAACCTTGTCGGCGGTCGCGAGGCTTGGTGATCGCCCACGACGCAAATGCGTGATGAAACTTGGGTCTCCGACCGCTTCTCGGCCAAAATCAGTCGCTTTCATGCGGGAGGCCTTAAGGAAAGCCTCAACCTGAGCGATGAATTGTTCGGTATATGTTCTCATGGGTGACGATAGGAATGACGATCAATCGCCTCTTGGTCAAACAGTTAAAATAGGCTATTCCCTATCTCTGCATCACCAAGGAGTTAGCCGCCATGGAGCTCGATCCGACCCGGCTGAACGTCATGAAGCTCATCCAGGATTCATGCAGCGACCTGAAAAATGCGTCCATCGCGATCGGGCGGAACGCAGCCTACCTGCATCAATACCTCTATCGGGGAACGCCCAGGGTTCTGCCGGAAGATGCGCGCGAAGCGCTCGCCGCCCATCTCGGGGTGGACGATGACAGCCTCCGCGCCCCAGGGAGCGTTGAGCCAAAGCCTGTCGAGGTTGTGCCGAACGGCGGCACGGCGGCCACACAACGACGGCGTGCACGCCGGTTGCTGGAAGGCTTCGCCGCGGTGGACGAACTGGATGTTCGCGCTTCGGCCGGGGCCGGCGCGATCTTCGACGGGGTAGAGGAGAGCCGCGCGACCTGGTTGTTTCCCTACTCGGTGATCCGTCACGAGTTTCGGGCTCGGCCGGAGGATCTGCGGATCATCACGATCGACGGGGATTCGATGGAACCGCTTCTCTCTTCGGGCGATCGGATCTTGATCGACACGAGCCAGCGCGTCCCGGTGCCGCCCGGGATCTTCGTGATTTGGGACGGCATGGGCATCGTAGCTAAGCGGGTGGAGCACGTTCCGAATTCGGAGCCGGCCACCATCGTGATCAAGTCAGTGAACCCGGACTACCAGACCTATGAGCGTGGCGCTGAGGAAGTGAACATCATCGGCCGGGTGATCTGGTCGGCGCGGCGGCTATGACGCAAGACGTGTCAGGAATTCGCGCATGACCAGCGAAGAGACCCTGCGGCAGAAGCTCCGCAAGATCGAAGCACTGTTTGCCGGCGCCGGCAGTTCCGGGGAAAAGGCCGCGGCTGACGCTGCGGCCCAGCGCATTCGTACCCGCCTGCGCGAGGCGCAATCCAAAACCGAGCCGGAGGACATCAAGGTCACGGTTCCCGACATCTGGTCGCAAAAGCTGTTCATTGCGCTAAGCCGGCGATACGGGCTCAAGCCCTTTCGGTATCGGCGCATGCACCGCCAGACACTCATCGTGCGAGCGCCCCGGCCCTTTGTGGAGGCGGTGCTCTGGCCGGAGTTTCAGCAATTGAGCAGTGCTCTGACCGCATACATCGCCGAAATCACCGATCGGATGATTCGTGATGAAATCCATGGCGATCCGACGGATGCCGACGAACTCGACGAACCGAAGCGGATTGGTCGATGAGGTGGCTGCTGCTCGGCGCAGCCGTCATGGCGACATTAGCCAGCGCCGCGGATGCGCAGACCTCCGTCGTCGGCGTGGTCAGTGTTATCGACGGCGACACCATCGAAATTCGAGGTCAGCGAATTCGCCTGTTCGGGGTTGATGCACCAGAGAGCCGTCAGATTTGTGTCGACGCTGCGGGCAGAGAGTGGCGCTGCGGCCAGCGCGCGGCCCTGGAACTCGCTGACATGGTTGGTGGGGCGACAGTCCATTGTGAGGAGCGCGACCGGGATCGTTACCGACGCATCGTGGCCGTATGCCGCAAGGGAAGCCAGGATCTTGGGTGGTGGATGGCGGGACACGGTTGGGCCGTCGCATCACAGCGCTACAGCCTCGACTATGTTCATGACGAGGAATTCGCGCGCCGGGCGCATCTCGGGATTTGGTCAAGTCAGTTCGAAATGCCGTGGGACTGGCGGGCAGGTCGACGTGGGCGGTAGCGCGATGACCTGGAGCAATTGTCAGCACCTGGGAGAGGCGAATCCCATCGGCGAGCGAAGCGTGACAGGCCACCGCCAATCGCTGAAACTACGAGAAATGAGGAGCATCGATCCCTTTGCAGCGCACAACTTGGTAGGGTCTTTCACTTGGTGAGCCCAGGACTGCTCGAAAACCCGCGGGTAAAGGCGTGGCTGGACGGGATCGAGCCGGCCTGGACGCTTTTGGATCAGGACAGCTTCCCCGCTTTGCGTCGGCCGCCTGAGTCACCTGGTAGCGTGATACGGCTGGCCAGGGATCTGGCCGCGGATGAGATCGGGCAATCTATCGTCGCATCGCGAATGGCGATCCTGCTTCGATCAGCCATAGAGGCGCCCGGCCTGAAGCTCACGGCGACGGGCAATCTGTCGCGCGGTGTCGTGGCTGAGATGATCGACCGTTTCGAATGGCCGGACTTCGGGAAGGAGAAGGCCTTCCGCTTCAACAAGGTCGTCAACGAGCACGACTTCTTTCCGCTC
>JBBRVX010000355.1:0-3409 GCA_038246475.1 Thermomicrobiales bacterium
AAACCCTCACCCCAAACCCCTCTCTTCCCCTAGCCCCGTCGGGCCGGGAGAGTGGCTTAGTGTCGTGTGCAGAGCGGCATATAGGGAATACCACCCCCAGTGAGTGCGCGCAGGGAGAGGGGCTTATTGTCGTGTGCAGGGTGTAATCTAAACAGGTGGTCACTCGGTTTTGGAGCCGAGGCGTCGCGTGCAGCGCCGCGGGCTGCAAGGACGCAGGCGCCGCCCCTACATCCGCGGAGGCGTTGGAGCGTTCTCCAGGCATTCCTGACCACCTACTCAGGTCGCGCCTAATCGCTGTTCGATCTCATCAAGGTGGTTCTGGCGATGGACCCAACGCTCTGGCGAGACTTCGTTCCGGGCGTGGATCTCGTCCAGGAGCGCTGCGGAGATCGTCGCCGCTACGGCATCGGCAGCCTCGGCTGCCGCGATGGCCTCCTCGGCGATCGCCCGGGGGGGAATCCGCATGCTCAGGGGCAGGAGCGCGTCATTGATCGTCTGAAAGTCATACGGCGCGGGACCGGCTCCTTCCCGTATGAACTTCAGCAACAGCACTTCGGCCCGCCGATCGTAGAAGGCCAGATGAGCGAGGGTATCGGCAATCGACCACCCGGCGCCTGTTGCCTTGCGCTGCAATGCGTCATCGTCAAGCCGCGCGACGAGGCGTCGCAGCCGCTCGCGCTCTGCTCTGTTTAACTCCGTGTACTGGGCGATGCTGCTCATGATGGCCTCCCCTCGCCGTCGGTTCCGGCCGCATCGCGCACTGCCGGATCCGCGCCGTCGCTCGTCTCGATCACGGGTTCGGTCTCGCTCCCGCGCTGGGCGTCAGCGATATCCTGACCGGTCGCCCGCGGCAAAATGCCCGGGTTCCACGCCGGGGGAGCCGGGGATTCAGGCAGATCCAGACCAGCGCCTCCATTTGGCGGACCAGCCACGGCCACGGCTGGCGCAAAGGCGGGCGGCGCGATCGATCCGCGCATCCACCGCCAGCCCGGCAGCGCCGAAAGTCCGGCCAGCTTGGCCTCGCGCCGTTCCTCCGTGTAGTTGGAGATCATCACCTGGATCACCGCCGCGACTGGTATGGCCAATAACGCCCCGGCCACTCCCGCGAACTCGGTGCCGGCCAGAATGGCAATGAAGACGGTCAGAGGAGTGAGGCCCACCGCGCCCCGCATGACCCGCGGCACCAGGATGGCGTTCTCCATCAATTGCAGCAGCACCACGAACCCGACCACCAACGCCGCCTTTTCCCACGACTGGGTGAGGGCGATGATGACGGCGGGCACCCCACCCAGCCAGGGTCCCAGAATCGGGATGATCTCGGTGACCCCGGCCCACAGACCAAGCAGCGGCCAGAAGCTGATGCCCATCACCGCGTAGCCGACAGTCGCGGTGACGCCGATCACCAGGCAAAGCGTCAGTTGCCCACGCAACCAGTCGCCGACTTTCTGCTCGACTTCGTCCCAGATGCGGATGACCCGAATCCGTCTCTCCGGCGCGGATGACGACAGGGCTATGCGGCGGATCCACTGCCGTTCCATGAGGTAGTAGAAGGAGATGATCAGCACGGTAACCAGGCCGATCACACCGCCGCCGAGACCGGTGAGCAATCCCAGCGCGGCGCCCTGGGGCACGGAAACACCCTGCCCCGGACTTTCGATGAAGGCCAATGCCCGATCCAGCAATGTTTGGCCGGGACCACTCAGGAGGGCGTTGCTGCTGGCCTGCCAGGTTTCCCGCAGCTCGTTCAGAGAGACCGGAGCCTGGGTGCGGAAGGCTGCCGCCTGATCGCGAATTGCCGGCGACAGCCCCATGAAGAGAAACGTCAGCCCGCCGATCAAGGCGATGTAGACGAGCAGAATGGCCAGCGGCCGGGGCACATGCCGCCCCTCCAGGGCATTCACCGGCGCCTGGATCACCGTGGCGAAGACCAGGGAGAGAAGAATGAGCACCAGCACGAACTGGATCTGAATGAGCAGGTAGCCGACGATCAGAACGAGCAGCAACGCGAACGGGGTGATCCCCGGTCGCGATTCGCCACTGGCCGCCGGTGGCGATGGCCGCTCGTCGTCGACCGGCACGGGAGGACGAGATGGAGGACGTCGATTGGGATGAGCTGGTTCTCGGAATTCGCCACTCACCGCGCGACCTCATCCCGTCCGGCACGCATCGCCCCTGGGCAAATCGAGACGTTGGCCAGGGTCTTAATGGACCCCATGCTCCCCATGGATCGGCGCCACCTTCCAGAAGCGCGCCTCAAGGGGATCGACGCGCGTCCGCTGCTGCAGCGGTGTCAGGCTGTTCCAGACGGTCGGGAACGAATAGATCTCTCGTCCATTGACGAGCATCCGGCGCGCGGCGCCGAAGGGTTTGTTCACGGGGAAGATTTCTCTGGGTGGCCGGGAAATGACTTCGGTCTGAAACCAGCCATGCTCTGGACACCGGCCGGCGTGAATCTGCCAGACCAGATCGGCGGTAACCCCGCCGATGTCACGCACGATCACCTCTTCGAGCTCGCGCCCATCGACCGGGCAGCGCAAGGGGGTGCTGACTCGGGTGCGATCTCGCGATGCAAATTTGCCGTCCATAGGCGATCGTTTGGCTCCAGCGTGATATCGCGGCAGGCCGAGACCGCGCATCGGCGCGAGCCTCATTAACAGGCCGCAGTCTAGCATCGGCGGCGTGGGTGGGCGAACCGCGCGCGTACGCGATTGGCGCGGCTTCTCACTGATGGTACGATCCCGGCCTGAACACGCTCCAGGGCGGCAATTCTGACGGGCAGCGCGGCATCGGCGCGCTCCGGTGGACAGGAGTGAGGACATGGGCGAGCAGGAACTTTTCAATGGCCTGATCGCGACCTATCGCGAGCTCAATCTCAAAGTGCGGACACTGCCGGAAGAGCGCTTGCGCCTCGGCCGCGATCGCCATAGCGTGCGCAACGTGATCCTCGACATGCGCGATGACGAGCTCCATTTCTCGCAGGCCCTCAAGGATCGGCTCTCCGGCAGGGAGATGGTCGATGTGCTCAATGAAAGCTTCCAGGGCGCCGAACTCGAAATCCCCTCGCCTGACGATACGACTGCCGAAGTGCTTTCGCAGTTCGGGACCGCGCGCGAATCGACGTTGGCCATGCTGCGCGGCATGGGGCCGGAAGCCTGGGACGATCAAACCCAGGGCTCGCTGACCATCCGCGCCGCCTCGGACGCGCTGCTCGCCAACGACGCCGTTCAGCTCGAAAGAATCGTCGGACTGCTCGGCTCCCCCTCGACGAGCTAGTGCCGGCTCATACGGAATCCGGGTAATCACTTCCTCGTGTCGCGGCGACCAGCCCTCACCCCCCTGCCCGCCACCCGCTCCGCGGGTACCCGGCCCACTGCGGTGAGGAGAGGGGATGAAGCCGCCAAGTGGAAAG
>JBBRVX010000356.1:0-3374 GCA_038246475.1 Thermomicrobiales bacterium
GATCAGGTGGCGGGCGCGGATGCGCTCGGTGCCCACCTCAAGCGTCACCCCGGAGGGCGATTCCTCGATCCGCGCCACCTCCACCCCGGTCATCACCTGGCCGCCCCGCTCCCGCACCACGTCGGCCATGGCCAGGGCGATGCGCGCGTAATCGACGATGCCGGTGGTTGGGGAGTAGAGGGCGGCCAGACCGCGGATGCGCGGCTCGCGGCGCGCCAGCTCGCACCGGTCGAGCCGCTCCATGACGATGCCATTCTCGATGGCCCGCTCGTAGAGCGCGTCCATGCGCGGCAGCTCGTCGCGCTCGGTTGCCACGAGGAGTTTGCCGCACTGCTCAAAGGGGATCTCCCGCTCCTGGCAGAACTGGATCGTGGCCGCAACCCCTTCCCGGCAGAAGCGCGCCTTGAGGCTCCCCGGCTGGTAGTAGACGCCGGCATGGATGACCCCGCTGTTGCGCCCGGTCTGGTGGCTGGCCAGGGCTGGCTCCTTTTCCAGCACGGCCACCGACAGGCCGGGGAAGCGCTCCGTCATCTGCATCGCCGTAGAGAGCCCGACGATGCCCCCGCCAATCACCGCCAGATCGAAATCCGTCATCAGCTCTGTCCATCCCGGCTGCCCGGGCTCGTCCCCGGCTGAGCGCACCACCCGCCACGAACCAGCGCGTATTCCGGCGCCGGTTCTCTTTACGCGAAGAGTGTAATGGCCGTGGCGAGAACGGATGACCAGGGATGCGGTGGCAAACCGGACGGTGGAATCCCTACCCTGGCGCACCTGTCGCTGTGGCAGCCCATCTCCTCGGCGCAAGACGCGCCGCTCCCCGCGCACTGGCTGACAAGCAGTAAGAGGGAGGAGCGTGGCGCCGGGCAACGGCGCCGGAGGCTACGAATCGGGTGGCGGGGAGGAGGTCCGGCGATGGCGCCAACTCCTACCCCCTACCCCCCTTCGCCCCCTTCCACCCCGCACCAGGCAATCGTCGCCAGCGCCAGCATCTTGGTCCCTGCGATGAGCTGGTCGATCTCCAGCCGCTCGTCGACGCCATGGATGCCGGCGCCGCTGCCGGGGCCGAAGAGGACCGAGGGGATGCCGGCCTCCGAGAACCAGGCGATGTCGCTGACCGCCACGAAGCCGGCCAGCTCCGCAGGGTGACCCATCGCCTCCAGGCTGCCGATCAGCGCCTGCACCCCAGGGTGGTCGACCGGGGTATCAACGGGCGGGAAGGAGACGCCGCGCAATCCCCATTCAATGGTGGGCGGGTTCTCGCGCAGCCATTCGTCGGTTTGCGCCACACGGTCGATGTACGCCTCGAACTCGGCGCGGACCTCTTCCGTCTTTTCGCTGGGGAGATACTTGAGGCTCAGCTCCAGCGAGCAGTAGTCGGACATGGTCGAGACGGCGGTCATGATGTTCGGCATGCCGTCGGCGCCGCCGCCGCTGCCGGCCGCCATGACGCCGGGGTTGATCGTGGTAATCCCCTTCGGCAGCAGCGGATGCACCTTGCGGTTGGCCCAGGCGCGCTCCAACTCCTGCACCGCGGTTAGAATCTTGGCCCCCTTCTCCAGGGCATTCACCGCGTAGCCCTGGCCCCCGGCATGCACCGAGCGGTAGCGGAACGCGGAGTGCCCGCTGCGCCCGGTGACCGTCACCCGCAGCCACTCCAGGCCCCCCTCGACCGGCAAGATGACCAGATTCGTCGGCTCGGTGACGATGGCGAAGTCGGGCCGATAGCCGCGCTCGATGGTCGAGCGCGTGCCGGGCCCGCCCGTTTCCTCATCGATCACCGTTTCGATGAAGAGGTCGCCCTGCAACCGGATGCCGAGGCGTTGCAGAATCGTCGCGGCATGAAGCATGGCCCCGACGCCGCCCTTCATGTCGCAGGCGCCGCGGCCCCAGATCATGCCATCGGCGATTGTGGCGTTCCAGGGTCCATGCGGCCAATCGGCCGGGTTGCCGGCGGGCATGACGTCGATATGTCCGTTGAGCGCCAGCGAGCGCCCGCCGCCACTCCCCGCCAGCGTGGCGACGACATCCGGCCGGCCGGGCAGGGCATCCCAACGATCGATGGCGAAACCGAGCGGCTCCAGCACCGCCATCACGCGATCCTGCACCGTCGCTTCGCCGCCCGGCGCGATCCCAGCCAGCTTCGGGTTTTCCGAGGGAATGCGCACCAGATCCTGCACCAGCGCCACGAGCTCGTCCGCACTGGCATCGACCGCGTCCGAGACGCGCCCGACCACCTCTGCCGAGAGTCCTAACCCGGTTCTGGACGCCACCGTTCGCCTCCTTGAGGGTTATAGGGTCATAGGGTGATAGGGAAGACGGAGGACGGAAGACGGAGGACGGAGGACGGAGATTGTTTGCCGATCGCCGGTCCTTCCCATCACCCTATCACCCTACCACCCATCACCCATCACCCTCGTCGATACTTGCCACCATGAACGACTTTACCCTTTCCGAACCGATCGAGCTGCGGCTTGGCTATCGCGAGCCGTTCGCGCTGACCAAGATGCTTGGGTTTCTGGGGACGCGGGCGATACCTGGCATCGAAGAGTTGGTCGATGGCGCGTATCGCCGCACGTTGCGCCTCCCCCACGGGGTTGGGACCGTCGCGCTTTCGGCGGGATCACCGGAGCGAGGGAACGGAGCCGACGCACCATATGTCCGCTGCGTGCTGCGGCTCTCCGACGGGCGCGATCGCGATGCGGCCGTGGCCCTCTGCCGCCAATTGCTCGATCTGGATGCCGATCCGCTGACGGTCGCCGCCCACCTCGCCCCCGATCCCCTCTTGAAACCGCTGGTGGAGCGGGAGCCGGGCTTACGGGTTCCGGGCGCGGCGAGTGGCGAGGAGCTGGCCGTGCGCGCCATTCTCGGTCAGCAGGTCTCCGTGGCCGGCGCCAGCACACTGGCCGGCCGCCTGGTGGCCCGCTTCGGCGAGCGTCTCCCTGAGCCGGACGGCGGGCTGACGCACCTCTTTCCGACCCCCGGCGCGCTCCTCGAAGGCGATCCGACGACGTTCAGCCTGCCGCGCGCCCGCGTGGAAACCCTCTTCCGGCTCTGTGCGGCGCTCGACCGCGGCGAGATCGCGATCGATGGCGGCGTGGACCGCGACGAAACGCTCCGCGCCCTGCTCGCCCTGCGCGGCATCGGCCCCTGGACGGCGTCGTACGTGGCCATGCGCGCCCTGGGCGACCGCGACGCCTTCCTGCCCAGCGACCTCGGCATCATGCACGCCTTCACCCGGTTGGGCCAGCCGAGCGACCCCAAGCGCATAGCGGCCCGCGCCGAACGCTGGCGCCCCTGGCGCGCCTACGCCAATTTCCACCTCTGGTTCTCGCTGAACGACCCGCTCCAGGAGGCGCCGCCGGAGTGAGGCGGAA
>JBBRVX010000357.1:0-3328 GCA_038246475.1 Thermomicrobiales bacterium
TTCGCTGCGCCTATACCGCCACCTCATTGCTTCGCTCTACCCTCACAGGCCTACCAGATCAGTTGTTCTTCAAGGCTGGCCTCGACTCGTTCGGACTTGAATCACATTATTCATGCTGTATACTCTGAGTGTTCGCATGGGCAGTGGGTCGCATAGGTACATCTCTCTTTATCTGAGGAGAACGTCGATGAGCGCTAATACGCGATTGCTCCGCGCGGTTGTCTGCGGTCTGCCTGCGCTGGCCGGTTTCGCCGGGACATCGGCCTGGGCCGCGAGCGTCAGTTACGCTCCGATAGCGGCCGGGGTGACCGTGAATTGGCAGGGCGTCAACTGGGCGTCGGGCACAAAGGTGGCTCCGTCGATCTACACGCAGCCCCAGGCCGCCGACACCGCGACGATCGGAGGCGCCAATACCGGCGTCATGTACCTTGATGGAACGGCGACCGTGACTTCGCTTTACGTCTCGGGATATTCCGGCGACACGGGGGTTGCTCTCGAACTGCGGAGTAGCGCCAGACTTACGACCGGCGACAGTTCAATGGGCCATGTGGGCGGCGGCTGGGGCGTTGTAAACATGAATGGCGGAACATGGACCGTGACCGCCGGTAAGCGCCTGGATGTCGGCCAGGCCACTGCCACCAAGGGCACCTCCATGCTGAACATGCATGGCGGAATACTGACGACGCCCACGCTTAATGTCGCCTACCTCGGGTCGGGAACGCTGAACCAGGATGGCGGGCTAATCAGCGCGACCACGACGGTGGTCTTGGGCGGAGCGCTCAGTACCGGTTACGTCTCGCACTACAATCTTTCCGCGGCCGGAACGTTGCAGACGAAGCAACTCGAGTTCAAGTACCCAAACTCTGACACGTCACAGGCATGGAGCATGACCGGCGGTACGCTCAAGGCAGCGAATATCCAGTATGACACGACCTACGGCGTCCCCAATGCCCTGTTCACTCAGGATGATGGCACGCTGATGCCGGTGAGTATCAGCGGCGCCACCTTTTCGGATATCGGGACGCTGACTTTCGCGAACGGAGCTTCGGGTTGGAAGGCGGGATATACCATGGGTCCCAGGACCCATCTGGCGATGCAACTGGCCAGCGCCTCCAGCTATGACAAGGTTGTGATGACCGGCGCTTTCACAGCCGGCGGAACGCTCGATGTGACGCTGGCGGGCTACACGCCAAGCGCCGGTGATACGTTCACACTGTTCAGCGCCGCTGGCGGATATCACGGCAGCTTCGCCACGATCAATCTGCCGGCGGGCGCGACCTGGGATACATCCGGCTTGCTGACCAATGGCACGCTGACCGTAAGCGCGATCCCCGAGCCGATATCAGCGGCGCTACTGGGGCTGGGCGGATTGGCGCTGCTGCCGCGGCGACGGCGGGGCAGGTGACGCCGGCTTCACGCGGTGCCTGGCACTACAGCGCACGTTCATAGCGATGCGATGAAGTGGGGCGGGCCGCCTCGGCCGCCCATTTCGCGCCCCTGCCGCGATACTCGGCACTCCGATAACCCAGATTCACGCCACAGCGCTTTCTTGTTCCGCCGGCACCCTCAATCGAGATCGGTCGGTAACCAAATGGGCGGCCGAGGCGGCCCGCCCCACTTGAGCACGCGCAGTGACTTGCGCTGCAGTGCTAAACAGGTCCGCCGGATTTTGCTCCCATCGACTCGGCGGTAGGGAGCTTCCAGAACTGGGCATCCTCGTCGGACTGCATTTCATCAAAGACCTTGTTGGCGACGCGGTCCCAGAGCTCGCCGCCGGTGTCCTCGGCCTCGGCCTCGGCGGCTGGCTGTGGCAGATTCGCAACGCGCAGGACGGTTGGGCGATCGCGCGTTTCTTTCTGGGCGATGCGCTGGCAATATCGCTCCTCCAGGTGGTGGGCCTGCTCCCAGGCACCCCAGAAGACGTTGTGGATCATGCGGGCCACGCCTGAGTAGAACTGATCCCACTGTTGCAGGTCATTCAGCGAGACCCGGCAGCGTTTGGCGGCTTGTTCCACCAGGCGCTGCAGTTTGTCATCCCATGGGCGAAACGCCGAAGTTTGCTCGATGCGATGCCGGTGTGCTGCCTGGAACACTGGGTAGGATGGGTAGTGGTATGCCGTGGTGAGCTCAGGCCGGGTCTGACGATCGTAGACCGCCATCTGGCGGCCGAGTTTCCAGGCCTCTTGGAGGTGCAAGGTGACATCCCACATTGTTTCACGATCCCAATATCTCAATCAATGTGGGATGTCACCTTTTAACTTTTCCCAATATCTCAATCAATGTGGGATGTCACCTTTTCTTTCCCTCAATCAATGTGGGATGTCACCTTTTCTTTCCATCTTTCCTGGGATGTCACCTTTTCTTTCCACCTTTTCTTTCTTCCTGTCACCTTTTAACTTTCCCGATGCGAAGGCAAGGGCTGGCGATTTCGAAGTTGGCAACGCAGTAATTGAGATTGCGTTGGGCCTGCCGGATGAAAAACATCTCTCTCAAATAGCCGAGGCTCTACAGGAACAACGACACGGAAGTGTGGCTGCTCACGCGAGCCGATCGCGCCCAGACATGGAGGACTGAACTGGAAAAACTGGAAGACGTGGATAGTCGGCGGGTCATCGTGCATTCGGTCGAGGCCTTCGTAGGGCAAAACGTGACCGAACTGGGTGCCTTCTCGGCCAAGGGCAAGGCCTTGCAACTTGAGATGCTGTTCAAGCTTTACAATGAGCGATGGGTGGCCAAGGTCGGGACGCCCGGCATAAAGATCGTCGTGAAATGAGTGGCTGAGTCATCGCCGGCGCATCGCCTTTCGGCCTGGGCTGCCCGGCGCATGAGACGCAAGAGAACCGCACAGGCCGCGCCTTTGTCGTAGTCGAAGGGCATGGACGTCTTAAGATAGACGTCGATCTCGGCCGTGGTTTCCGGGGAGCATCCGCCCGTCCATTCGAGGAAGTCTGCGGTAAGATCGAGGCGCTGGATATATGTCATGGGGCGCATTGTCGCAGCCGGATGGAATGGACCCAAATTCGGTACAGCAATGGCCGACACTTTCAGCAAGCTCGAGCGATCAAGAGTCATGGCGGCAGTGAGAAGCGTGGACACGCGGCCGGAGATGATTGTCCGGAAACTGGTCTATTCGCTCGGGTATCGCTACCGGCTTCACGTGCGATCTCTGCCCGGTTTCCCGGATATCGTCTTGGCGGCACGGCGGAAGATCATCAAAGTCCACGGTTGCTTCTGGCACCGGCATCACTGCAAGGCCGGGCGATCCACTCCGGCGTCGCGCCGGGCGTATTGGGCGGCGGAGTTCGAACGGAACCAGCGTCGCGACGAA
>JBBRVX010000358.1:0-3291 GCA_038246475.1 Thermomicrobiales bacterium
CGCACGAAGCGCAGTGTGAAGTCGGCGCGGCGACGGATGGCGACGGCAAGCGAAGGGGAGGCCGCGCAGTTACAGCTGGCCATCCAAAGCCTTATGGAGGTGTTGGAAGAGGCTCAGCGAGATTTGCCAGAGTAGCGAGGTGCGCTGTTGGTGCAACACGTATCAGTGCTTCTGTCGGCATTCCTCTGGTAGCGACAACCCCACTATTTCCGTTCATATCGTACGGGCTGCATGTTAAAGGAGATACCGCTATGCCTACTGGTGCACCGTCAATCTCGAACCTTGTGGGTATTCGTGCCGCACAGCATCCTGAGGCGACGCCGACGTATGACCGTGTGGTCTTCGATTTCACGGGTGCTGTTCCGCTGATACAGATTCAGTTCGTGAAGCAGTTGCTTGGAGACGGGTCGGGGCTGCCGGTTGCCATAACTGGCAGGGCTATCTTGCACCTACGCTGTTCCCCAGCCCAAGCGCATAGCGACACCGGGCAGGCTACTGCTCCAGACCGTGTGAAGTTTAATCTGCCCATACTCAAGGAGGTCGTCCGAGCAGGCGACTTTGAAGGGGTAGTGAGCTACGGACTTGGAATGAGCAAGAAGGCAGAAATCCGCGTCATCACGCTGGTCGACGCGAGCCGGGTTGTGATTGATATGTTCTGATTTTTAAGGCTGGTATTGTTTTGGCACATAGCCGTGTTGGCCTTGAAGATCGCATCGAGGAAGGCGTTTCAACGCGCGCCCGGCCTCAGGTGCGCTATAGCGAATCGTGCTGAGGCTGCAAAGCCGTCGTTGGAGCCCTGTATTCCCGCGCAACATCGGAATGCGGAGATCTCGTCGCATCTAACTGCGGAATGCGGAGATTTCGCCTGCCGTTCGCAGTCACCATAGGATTCGCTTCGCTGAACCCTGTGGTGTTTCTTGTCGTTGGAAAGCGGCAAATCCGTATCCCCGTATCCTTGCGTTATGCTGGCTCCGATATCAGCAACTGAACCCCAGGCCCCGCTCGCACATGCTCACGTAGCGCCCTCGTCCGATGATCAGATGGTCGAGCACATCGACATCGAGCAGCTTGCCGGCCTCGATGATCTGGCGCGTCACCAGGATATCCTCTGGTGATGGGGTTGGGTCGCCACTGGGGTGATTGTGGGCCACGATCATCGCGGTGCTATTGCGGCGCACCGCGTCGCGGAACACCTCGCCGACCCGTATCTGGGCGCTGTTCACCGAGCCCACGTAGATCGTCGTGATCTCCTGCACGCGGTTCTTGGTGTCGAGCAGCACGGTCCTCAGGTGCTCCTGATCGAGGTGACCCATCTCGACCATAAGCAGGCTCGCCACATCGGCGGGCGATGTGATCTGCGGCCGCTCGTCGATGCCGGCAATCAGCAGTCTTCGTCCGATCTCCATGGCCGCCTTCAGCGTGGCCGCTTTGGCCTCGCCGACGCCCCGATGGGAACACAGCTCGCGGTTGTCGGCGCGCAGGATGCCGAGCAGCCCTTTGTGTTTCACCAAGAGCCCTTGTGCGAGCTCCACCACATTCGTGCCTGGGAGCCCTGCGCGGAGCAGAATGGCGACAAGCTCAGCATCGCTGAGGGCGGCGGACCCGACATCGTGCAGTCGTTCACGGGGCTGCTCGCCCAGTGGAAGTTCGCGCATACGCATTATCGCTGCTCCTTGTTGATCGCGTCCGAGATCTTGACCGCGCGTAGGGCCAGGGCGAGTCGAAACCCCTGGCGAATGAGCTGCGCCACGCGCGCGGCGTGTGAAGGGTTGGTGAGCACGAGGTCTGCGTACTGCTGCTCCAGGTGCTGATGCGACTGCTGCCCGCCGCGTCTGCCGTGTGTGGCGGCGTTGTCGCTGGTGAACCGTGGCATGGTGCCCTCCGGGTTTGGTGAGAAACCTGGACACACCACACCAGCCGCAGCGCGGCTGGTAGGCACTGGGCGAGATAACGGGCAGAGGAGCTTGAGGGGAAAACCAAACAGCCCCAGCGGGCGGCTGAGGCTGTCGGATAGGGCGAGGAGCGGTTGGAAAAGGCTAGACGCCCGGAGGCCCGGCCTGCTGGTCGAGCCAAAGGAGCAGGTCACCCTGGTTGGTGAAGTCGAGCAGCGCCTCGCCCAGGGTGAGCAGCACTGCTGGGGCGAGGGCTGCCACGCGCGCCTGGAGCTCCTCGGTGAGCAGGCCGACTTTGCGGTTGATCAAGCGCAGCACGAGATCGCGCTGGCCCTCAGTTCGCCCAATCTCCTCAAAGCTGGTCACAAAGCCGGTCAAGATATACGCTCGTCGCTGTTCTGGTCGAGCCAAAGGAGCAGGTCATCCTGGTTGGTGAAGTCGAGCAGCGCCTCGCTCAGGGTGAGCAGCCTCTCGGGGGCGAGGGCGGCTACACGGGCCTGGAGCTCCTCGGTGAGCGGGCCGACCTTGCGGTTCAGTTGGCGCAGGACGAGATCACGCTGGCCTTCCGCTCGGCCCTCAACGCGGCCGAACTCCTCAAAGCTGGTGACGAAGGTATCCATACCTGTTTCCTCCAATTCGACTTGGCGCATTGTAGCACGGGCCTGAGGCGCAAGCTCGGGGGCGAGACGAAGCACATGCTCTAGCAGCCGGAACAGCACGCGCACATCGCTCGCCGCATAGCGTTGCCGGAGGAGGGCCCGATAGCGCATGACCTTCCGGCGCAGGCGCTCGGTCGGGTCACCGCGTGTCTCCTGGGCGTCGCGGTGGATCAACGTAAGCACGGCGAACGGGTTGGCTGTTCCTTCCAGTGTGGCGGTATCAAGCGCGAGCAGCTTCACGGTTGGAAACCGGAGCGAGAGCGTGCATCCCCATAGCTCATACCCAAAATGGTTAGGCTGCCAGCCTGGTTCATCATCGCCAAGCACGGCCAAGCTGACGACGGGAATGCGGTCTCGATCAAACAGTCGGGCATGATACCGAAACATCCGTTCCGCAAAGGCTGCGTCACGTTGAGACTGGATCTCAATGTGAACAACTACCCAGGCTGGTGTGCCGTCGAAGCGCCGGACACGGACGAGCTTATCGACGCGCTGCTTGCCCTCCTGGTCCTCGGGCGCGATCTGCTGAAGCTCCGTGTCGCGGAAGAAAAATGGCTGACTCCAGTCGATTGCGGCATGGGCCGCAGGAAAGAAGAGTTCCAGGAATGGCGCGAAGTACTGCTCCAGGGCGTACTTCCATGCGCCGTCGAAATCGGAAGGTGGCTGTTCCATTGTCGCTCCCACAAGAGTATCGGTGATCTGAGCGATGTCTGCCAGATCATTGTACACGATAGCGAACA
>JBBRVX010000359.1:0-3290 GCA_038246475.1 Thermomicrobiales bacterium
GGCCGCCCTCGATGCCCAGGCCGAGCACGATCTCTTCGCCCGCATCAAGGAGCTTACGCACGGCAAGATGGCCCTCTACATCTCCCACCGTTTTTCCACGGTGCGCATGGCCGACCGCATTCTGTTTCTGGAGGACGGGCGGTTGGTGGAGCAGGGGACGCACGAGGAGCTGATGTTGCAAGGCGGGCGGTATGCCGATTTGTTCGATTTGCAGGCGGCGAGTTACCGGTAAGAGATAAGCGACCCGCGATACCTTGCGTTGCTACACTCTGCCTACGCATCAGGGGTGAACCATGGCTCTGCGGATCGAAGCGCCCGCAACCATCCGACTCATTGAGGAACTCTCTCGACGCACGGGCAAGAGCGCTGAAGATGTCGTCGAGGACGCACTGCGCGAACAATTCGATCGCCTGCGAAGCGAGCGAGACGAGGAATCGGAGGCTCAGCGACGAGCAGACATTTATGCGCTCGCGTTCGAGCTGCGAGCGCTCGTCAAGGAAACGCCCCAGCGAGTTCAGGATCCCGGTGACCTCCTTTATGGTGAGGATGGGCTGCCGACGTGATCGTCGATTCGTCGGCGATCATCGCAATTGTCAACGACGAACCGGGATCTGATGGGTATCTTGAGGTCTTGGCGGGAACGACCGACCGGCGCATGTCCGCCGCGACGTTCCTTGAAGCCGCCATTGTTGTCGATCGCCATGCGAACCCACTGCTCGCGGAGACGTTCGATCGACTGATGGAGCGGATCGACTTCGCCATCTTGCCCGTCACACTCCAGCAAGCACGCATCGCCCGCGAAGCATATCGTCGATTCGGCAAGGGTACAGGTCATCCAGCTCAGCTCAACTTCGGCGACTGCTTCGTCTACACCCTGGCTAGGGATTTCGACAAGCCGCTGCTCTTCATTGGCAACGATTTCGTCCACACGGATGTGGGCAGGCTCTCGGCTGAGGTTCCGTTGTAGCCGTCCCTTCGCCATCCGCGACTCATACCCCAACGGCATCATCCGCTCCTTTAGCGCGGCCGAGCCGTGCTCACCTCTGCCGCTTCTCGTTGCACGCGACGCACCAGATCGTCTTCCATGGCCACCAGGGTTGATTCCTCGCCTGTTTCGCATGTCAGCGCAAATCGGCGGATGGCCTCATCACCATGCTCATGGCGCAATGCGATGAGGAGGTTTAGGGCGTCGCTTTCGCGTGCAAAGACATCGAGCACGGTGCCCGAGATCAGGTCGAAAAGCTGGTATGACGCATTCATCATTGAACCTCATGGAGCTCCGCAAACGTGGATGGTAGGTTCTTCTTCCGAACAAGATATAGAAGGTAGAGATATTCACGCCCCAAATGAGCGTGTACCTTTAGGAGCATCGGTAATAGGGTGGCTTCCGTACATCCGCCCGTGAAACGAGGCGTCATCCCATGAGCCAACCCAAACCAACCATTGACCTCGGCTATCCCACCGCAGCGCATGGCCGCATCCCGTCCTTCGCCACCATCGAGGAAGAAGCGGCGTTCTGGGACACGCATGATTTCACCGACTTCGCGGCAGAGTCGTCGCCGGTGCAGGTCAGCGTGGGGCAGGAGCTGGCCGAGCGGCTGCCTCAGGAAGCCGAATCCGAGGCATCCTCCAGGCAAGCTGCCCGAACGGAGAGACCAACGCGTTGTCGATCCACTCACCGCGCGGGTCTCAGGCTAGAGAAACGATGCCTGATTGCGAAGCGGATTGCTACACTCTGCCTCCAGATATCATGAGGGGTGAATCATGGCACTGCAGATCGAAGCACCCGAAACCATCCGCTTGATAGAGGACCTTGCCCGGCGCACGGGCGAGGAAGCCGACACGGTCGTGCGCGTGGCCGTGCAAGAACGGCTGGCGCGATTGCGCACGCCCGAGGAGGAAGCCGAGCGACGAGCGCGGGTATATGCGCTGGTGAAAGACCTGCAAGCGGCATTCAAAGAGCATCCAGAGGCAATCGTCGATCACGGCGAGCTGCTCTACGGCGAGGACGGATTGCCCAGGTGATTGTCGATTCGTCGGCAGTCTTCGCCATCCTCCTTGACGAGCCCCCGGCCGAGGAATGTCTCAAAACATTGGTTGAAGCGTCCGCAATCCATATGTCGGCAGCAACCTTCCTCGAAGCGGCCATCGTCGCCGATCGGCTTCCAAATCCTCGTGACGCCATGAACTTTGATGAATTCCTGAGCCAACTGGGCATCATCGTCGAACCGCTGACGGCTCGCCAGGCGACGATTGCTCGCGAGGCGTATCGTCGCTTTGGCAAGGGAAATGGCCACCCCGCCCAACTCAACTTCGGCGACTGCTTCGCCTACGCCCTGGCCAGGGATTTCGATGAGCCGCTGCTCTTTGTCGGGCAGGATTTCGTCCATACCGACGTTCGTCGCGTGCCGCCATAGCACGCGAGTCGACTCCTTTGGCTCTTCCCTATCTCCGCCGCGAGCAGGCCAATCCAGCCGCCATCACGTCGGGAGCTTGACGCGCACCGCACTCCTGTCCTCGATTCTAGCGTCGTAGGCAGGGCGCTCCTCCGCGATCACCCCCACGGCCAGGGCACGCCGTCCGCCAAACCGCTGTTGCGCATCCGCTGGCCCAGCCCCATGCTCGCTCCCGCTCTTCACCGTTCAGTCCAACGCGGCCACGGATGCTCCGCCGCGCCTGGCAATAACCTCCGCGCATGCCTCTGCGGCGTAATGCCCTCCCCGCACGAACCCCCAGTCATGACGCTTCCAATACCCTCGTCGTGCCACCGGTCGGCTTTTGCGCCTATACCGCTTGAGCACGACGTGGAATTTATGAATATTTGGAATACTTCTATTCAATTTAGTGTTACTGGTTATTTTTGTAATATAAATATCGATCTGTGGCTCAGTTCTTGCAGGTCATCATGCATAACCGCATGGTGCGGTTGGTGTGCACGGCAGCATGGCATGCACAAACGACGCGGAAAGGGGGCGATGCGGCGCTGAATCGGTTCCCACGGGATCACCCGGATCTGCTCGATGCGCAGCACGAAGCGCGTCCGGCCTCCCGAGATCTCTTGGCCGTGGGGCGGGCAATCATGACGCATTGCACCGTATTGGATCTATGCACACCAGAGGAGAGGAGCCAGAGAAGATGGACCGCGAACTCGACGATTTGGCGATTTCCTTTGCCACCGGGCGATCTCGACGCGACGCGCTCAAGAAATTGGCGCTCGGCGCCTTCGGCGCGCCTATTGCGGCGCTCGGCGGCCTTGGCCTGACCGAGGCCGAGGCGAAGAAGGGCAAGAA
>JBBRVX010000360.1:0-3239 GCA_038246475.1 Thermomicrobiales bacterium
CGACCGCGTTGGCCCCTTCCCACGGCAGCGCCCCATGCGCGGTGCGGCCGGTGACCACGATCGTGACCCCTGCCGTGCCTTTTTCGCCGATAGCGACGCGGTTCAGGGTCTGTTCGCCGACGATGACCCCCATCGGACGCAGGCCCGCCTCGGCGATGATGTGGTTGGCCCCATCGCCGGTCGTCTCCTCGTCGGCGACCTCGGTAATTGCCAGGCGGCCGCGTAGCGTCACACCGGAGCGGGCCAGGGCGATGCCCCCCATCACCTGCGCGGTCACGCTCGCCTTGTCATCGCCGGCGCCGCGGCCATAGACACGGCCATCGGCGATCTCCGCGGCAAAGGGGGAATGGGTCCAGGCGCTTTCGTCGCCAGTGGGCACGACATCGAGATGGGCGTTGAAGGCGAGTAATGGGCCATCGTCGGCGCCCCATTCCGCCACCAGGTTCGGCTTCCCTGGCGCGTGGGCGAACGTGCGCACGGCGAAGCCGGCGCTTTGCAGCTCCCGCTCGCAGATGGCGATAGCGGCGGTGACATCTCCCGGCGGATTGACCGATGGCACGCGCACCAGCTCGCGCAGAAACGCGATCGTTTCGTCCGGATCGATGGCGGCCAGCACCGCCCGAGCCTCGTCATCGCGGATACCGATCCCGTTCGCTCCGTTCACGCGATGCACTCCCCACCCTTCGCGGGCGTATGCTCTCTCACTGATGCTGAACAGACCGCCAGTATACTGAGAAGAGATCGTCATCTGAGGCCGTTTCGAAATAGTTGATCCGGCCAGACATGTGAACAGGAGTGCAGCGTGGCAAAGCCCAAGGTCGTCATGGTTCTGGCCAATAACTTCGAGGATTCCGAGGCGATCGACCCCAAGAATCACCTGGAATCGCTCGGCGCCGAGGTCGTCACTGTCGGCGCGACCGTGGGGCAGGTGCAGGGGAAGAAGGGCGCCGTTCTCCAGGTTGAAAAAAGCTTTGCCGATGTCTCTCCCGATCAATTCGATATGCTGGTGATCCCCGGCGGCGGGGCGCCGGAGAATCTGCGCATCGTCGACGCGGCCGTCGATTTCACCCGCCGCTTCGTCGAATCGGGGAAGCCGGTTGGCTCCATTTGCCACGGCCCGCAACTCCTCATTTCCGCCAAAGTGCTGGATGGGCGGACGGTGACCAGCGTGAACAAGATCCGCGACGACATCACCAATGCCGGTGGAACCTACGTTGACAAGGAGCTCGTCGTCGACGGCAACCTGATCACCTCGCGCGTTCCGGGCGATTTGCCGGCCTTCAACGACGCGCTCGGCAAGGCGGTCGGGCTCGGGTAGCGCTGGGCGGCGCGGCCCGATGTATACGCCCCGTGGCTTCGGCGCCTCGGAACTGGGAGACATCGAGATCGTCCCGAATGGAGACGATTTGCACCTCTTCCACCTGACGCTGCCGAGCCACGATGTGGTGCAGCATGCCGTCAGCCAGGACGGCCTCTCCTGGGCGCCCCGACCGGCAGCGCTGCGCACCGGCGATCCAGGCGACGTCGACGACGATCAGATCTGGACGATGAGCGTCATCGCCCGGCCAGAAGGGGCTGGGTACGTGATGTTCTATACCGCGCTCACGACTCGGGACAATGGTTGCGTGCAGCGGGTGGCGGCAGCGACCTCGGACGATCTGATCCGGTGGACAAAGCAGGAGCAGCTCGTCGCAATCGAAGCCGACCGCCGCTGGTACGAGCACGATCCCGCCACAACGGGAACCGTATCCTGGCGCGATCCGAAGCCGATTCGCATCGGAGAGCGCTTCGTCGCCACGATTTGCGCGCGGGAGAACCGGGGGCCGCGTCCCGGCGAGGCTGCGTCGGACTGATGGTCTCCGACGATCTGGAAGCGTGGGAGGTTTGCCCACCCCTCTTCGCCCCCCGGCGCTACTGGGATCTGGAGTGCCCGCAACTGTTCACGACCGGCGACGGCTCCACACGTCCCTGGTATCTCCTGGCGTCGATCATGGAGGATCGCTCGCTGCGCTACTGGATGGCCGCGACCCCGGAAGGCCCGTTTCACGTGCCGCCTTCCGGGGATATTTTAGGCCCGCCGGGGCACTACGCGGGGCGCATTGCCCGTTGGCGGGACCAGGACCTCCTCTTCGCCTGGCATCAGCCGGACCTGCATCGTGGCTGGATGACCACCGCACAGACCGTCGACTGGGTGGAAGCGCGGAACCCCTTTGGCAAGTTCCTCGCTCCGCCGCTCGTGGTGGTTATGCGAGAGGAAAGCCGCCTCGCCCTCGAGTCGTATCCCGGTTGGGATGCGTACCGCGCGGAGAACTGGCAGCCACCGATCCCCCGGTCAACGTCGTTGTTCTCCGGCACGCCCGCAGGAATGGAAGCACGCTGGCGCCTCGATTCCCCTGGCGCCATGGACGTTCTTGCCAGCGCTACCCCCGCGGGCGACATGATGGTTGAAGGGGAAATTCTTCTTGACGCGGCGCGGGGCGGGCTCGCCTTGCGGCTGAACGACGATGGGGATGGTCTGTTCATCGAGCTCGATCCTGGATCGCGGGAGGTGGCCCTGCAACGCTGGGGCTCTGTTACCCGCGATGAGGGGCGATCGTGGCATCATAGTTTTGACTCGTTGCAACAGGTCAGGCGACATGAACCGATCGAGCGCGGCGCGGCGATGCCGTTCCGGCTTCTTTCGGTTGGCCCGTACATCGAGCTATCGCTGGGCGGCGAGGTCGCCATTGCCACGGCAACCGGCAAACCCGCCGCCGGAAACTGGGGCATCTGGGCCGAAGATGGATCGTGCACGCTTACGAACGCGCGCTGGGCGCCGATGCGGCAGCCAGACGATCCCAACGCCATCGAGATAGAGGAAGCGACTCGTGATTGACGTGCTCGACCTGAACCCGGTTCCCATCCACGGCGGCGACGCGCTCGGTCGCCTGCGCGATGCGAAAGCCTGGATCTTCGACATGGATGGCGTGCTCTATCGCGGCACGGAGGTGCTGCCGGGGGTGCGCGAGCTGCTCGACGCGCTGACCCTGCGCGAGCGCCAGGTCATGATGGCCACCAACAATTCGATGTCGACGCCTGAAGCCTACGAGCGCCGCCTGACGGAGATGGGGCTCGACGTACCCGCCGCCGCGGTGATCACCTCGGCCCTGGCCACCAGGGACTATCTTGCGCGCACCCTGCCGGAGGGCGCTGGCATCTATGTGATTGGCATGCCGGCCTTGCGCGAGCAGCTCTTCGAC
>JBBRVX010000361.1:0-3237 GCA_038246475.1 Thermomicrobiales bacterium
ACCGCCCCTCTGAGAAAGAAGCCCAAGCGGCTCTTGTATCGATGGTCGAGGTCGAAGACTTTGTCGAGCGTCTCATTGGCGACCTGCCGAACGCGAACAAGCACCCTTTCACAGCGTACATGATGCTCGGGCCTTCAGGACTCGCGAAGGCAGGATCGTTCACCAAGAACATTCGCGCCAAGATCGACGGGGAGAAATCGGATTGGCGGCAAGCGTTCTATGACTTCCGCCAAGGCGTTGTCGAAGTGGTCTGGAACGAATCGCCCTGAGGTCATTGACCAGCCGTTCCAACAAGAACTTCAACTTCACCTTGAAAACCAACACACTTCACCGCTCCGACCTCGACGAGTTCGTCGCCTGCTTCCACCCCGCCAACCGCCACGACCGCAAGGAGACCTGGAGCGCGGAGAACCCCGCCGGCCGCTGGCGCAAATACGCCTACGACGAGCTGATCGCCCGCGACAAGGCCAGCCTCGACATCTTCTGGCTGCGCGACGACGCCCTCGAAGACGGCGCGAACCTGCCCGATCCCGATGTCATCGCCGCCGAGATCGTCGAGGACCTCCGGGCCGCGCTGGAGGAGTTCGAGCTCATCTACGCCGATCTGGATAAGGCCGGCGCGGCGGGTTGACTCGCGGCTCGAGGGGTGCCTCGCCTGAAAACCGGGAAGATCGACGTTCTCAGCGAACTTGCACGTACGCGCTGTTGAGCCGAGAGCCTTCCCTCGTCAGGATGACACCGAACGTGGACACCATAACCGGAGCGCTCACACCCTATGGCGCTCACGGTTGCCAGCCCCATTTCATGGGGCTTTTCGAAGGAGGTAGCCGTGAGGCTTTCAGCCTCCAGCGGCAAGGTCGCGGCGTTCCCCCAAGTGAACCTCTTCCTCCTCGATGAACCGCAGCGCCGCCCGCATCCAGCCCAGGGCGTAGGCCATCCCGGCGTGCCAGGAGGCGGCGCATTCCATCTGCGGCGTATGGTCGGGGATGATGACGCCGTCGTAGCCGTTGCGGTGATAGATACGCAGGGCGCGGACCATATCCACGTCCCCCTCGTCGACAAAGACCTCGTGGTACTCGGGGACTTTGCCGCGCACATTGCGGAAGTGGACATAGGCGATCTGCCCGCTCTTGCTGTACGTGTCGATCGCCTCGTAGACGTCCATCTCGCCGGTCATCTCAGCGATGGTCCCCTGGCAGAACTCGAGCGCGTTCGCCGGGCTGGGATGGATGTCGAGCAGACGTCCGTAGAGCTCCGGTTTGTTGACCAGCCGCGCCGTCCCCCGCAAGCTCGGCAGCGGCGGGTCGTCGGGGTGCGCGGCCAGTCGCACGCCCGCCTCCTCCGCCACCGGGACGACCGCGTGCAGAAACTCCTCCAGCCGCGACCAGAGCTGCTCGCTGGTGACTTCGCCCACCGTGCCGGCCGGGGCGTCCGGGTCGTAGGTCATGTTCCAGACCTGGCCGTTGGGGATCGGCAGCTCCCGGGGGCCGTTTGCCGCCGAGAAGCCGACCGATTCCGCCCCGCCCCGCGCCCACGGCCCCACGACATGCCCCCACACCCCGGCGATGCTGAAGTTGTAGCCGAGCACGGGGATGCCCGCCGCGCCCAGGTTGCGCACGATCGTCTTCACGTCCTCGAGCTGTTCGGCCTTGCGCGGGCCGTCGAGCAGCACGTCGTACCAGTGCGAGGGATCGAGGTTTTCGATCGCCGCCAGGGTCAGCCCTTCCGCCTCTACCCCCTCGCGCAACGCCGTCAGCTCCTTGACGCTCCAGAGCTTCCCCTGATTCTGGATGACGCCCCAGCCCTGGTTGTCGCTTTCCGATTGCGGGATGCGCGGGCCGCTATGAAAGTAGTCGACCCAGTGCGCCACGATGTGACTGGCCCCCGCCTGCCGCGCAAAGCGGAAGTTCTCCGGCGTCAGCATATGACGGTAGAGCCCCAACCCCAGCTTCATGGCCACGACATGCCCCTCCTGTCCGGCGCCGCGATGCGCCGGAATCGCAACATCACCTCGACCGGGTGTTCACGCTGATACGATATACGGCTAATCACTGCCGGAATCACGATTTGCTGGCGTCCAATTCCCCCTCTCCCGGCCCGACGGGGCTAGGGGAAGAGAGGGGTTAGGGGGTGAGGGCCAGCGCCGGGCCACACAATGCTTCCTCCTGTCCGGGTATTCACCAGAATCAGGGTACCGTGCTTCAACCCGATCAGGGTGCCGCCCCCCGACGCGTTCAGCGATAGACCGAGACCGCAATGCGCTTGCCGGGAGGCAGCTCGACGGGCCGCCGCTGCAGGCCGGTGATAAGGGTGCGGTCGTAACGGCGGCCCAGCACGGCATTGACGATCGCCCCGACCACCACGATGCCGCTGACGACGAAAAGCGTCCAGAGCAAGATCAGCACGCTGCCCACCACGCCGTAGGCCGCGCCGGGATTCGAGTAGGTGAGAATCAGGTCGAGCAGGCCGAAGATGAGGCCGATGGTGAGGGCTGCCAGGAGCGTGCCGGGCAGGAGCCAGCGGATCGACTTCGCCGCGTCCAGCCCGATCCAGTAGAGGAGCAGCAGCGCCGCCACCAACATGACCAGCGCCCAGATCGTGCTCGACGACAGCAGTCCGGCCAGGAAGCCTCCGCCCGCGGCGACGCCCGGCAACAGATTGAGCAGGATGCGGCCGAACGCCAGCAGGATAATGGCGGCGATGGCGAGCAGGCCGCCCAGCAGCATATAGCCGATGTTGATGGCGGCGCTCTTGAAGAACGGGCGCCTGTCCTTGATGCCGTAGACGCTGTTGATGGCGTAGATCAGCGCCCCCACCCCGCCAGCGGCTCCCCAGACGGCCACGCCAAGGGAAATGAGCGCGGCAATGACCGCCGTGTTCTCGCTGGTTTCGACCAGGGCGCGCCGCACCAGGGTCTCCAGCAGCGGTTGCAACTCGGCTGGAGCTTGATCGGCGACGAAGGCGCGCAGCGGGGCCGAGACGCCCGCCCCGGTGTTCTTGTCGACGATGGCCGCCAGCGAGACGAGCATGATCAGGATCGATGGCACGGCGTAGAGCAACGAGTACGCGGCCTGCTTGGCCAGCAACGAGGGTTGATGCTGCTGGATGGCCTGTACGATCTCCACCAGCAGCGCGTACCCCGGGTGCGACGCCAGCATCGATGCATGGAATCGTTTCAATGCGTTTAATGGCCCCGCGGCTTCCGTCTCCGCGGTGACGATGCTGGCCGCCGTGATC
>JBBRVX010000362.1:0-3214 GCA_038246475.1 Thermomicrobiales bacterium
GGATCCAGCAACATCTCTTCGTGGTGTGCGCCGGGCAGATCGCTCGCCTACTCACTCTCGCAATGAGATTGGTCGGAGTTGAGTGGCGCCCAGGTTCCGAAGCGTTTCTTGGCTCGTATCAGCCATTGCGGAACCAGTTTGAGCATCTGGACGAGAGGCTACCCGGTCAAGAAAGAGGGGGGAGACTCGTGCTGAACGTTCCCGGCAGGATGTTGCTGGGTCTCAACGACGACGGAGCTGGCAGGATCGCGGTTCAGCGTTGCGGTGTGGACATCGTCGCAGAGGTGAACGAGCACGGGGTGCAGGAGTTTGAAAGGATCGTGGCTGAGTCCTTCGATGACATTCGGACCGCGTGCATCGGGCATCTCGAACGATTCTTCAGTGGTCATCCAGAAGTCGCTGGATCACTATCGGCCGGAACTGGCTGGCAAGAGCCGCGACTTCTGGATGACCACGGAGAGTTCGCCTAGCCCCTTTCCACCGCGCTTGGTCTTCGAACGGCACTGCCCATCCTGTGTTGTTGCCAGCACCGCCGCCAGGCCCCATCATCCGTGGGTTTGAGCCGCGCCGAGCGGAGGCTGGAGGAACGTTGCGTGGAGAAGCTGGTCGTCGTTGTCGGAGGCGGGGTCATTGGCCTCTGTATCGCGTTCTCCCTGCACCGCCGTGGCGTCCCCGTAACGCTCATCGATGTCGGGCCGCCGGAGCAGGCCGCTTCGCATGTCAACGCGGGATGGATCGTGCCCTCGCTGGCCGAGCCGGTGCCCGCGCCAGGCTTGATCGCGACGTCTCTGCGCTGGATGCTCAGCTCCGCGAGCCCACTCTATATCCAGCCCCGCCTGCTGCTGGATCCCGCCTTTCTCGCCTGGACGATCCGCTTCTGGCGGCACTGCAATGCGCGCGATTTTCTCGCCGGCACGGAAGCGACCGCCGCTTTTGGCGCGCGATCGCTCGCGCTCTACGACGAGCTGCTGGCAACCGGGGTGCGCTACGAAGAGCATCGCGACGGCATCGTCTTCGCCTATCGCTCCGAAGAAGCGCTGGAACATGGCTACGCTGCGCTGCAACCGATCCGGCGCTTCGGCTTCGCGATCTCCCCGGTGCTGGGCGGCGACGCGCTGCGGGAGTTGGAGCCGTCGCTCTCCGATGCCGTGAAAGGCGGCTACGTCGCGCCTCAGGAGCGCTCGGTGCGGCCTGGCACGCTGGTGCGCGGGCTGCGCGAATACCTGCGGGAGCAGAACGTCACCTTGCTGGACAACCGCCCGGTGAGCGGCATCGAAACGACCGCCCGGCGCGCCACCGCCGTCTTCGCCGGCGGCGAGCGTATCCCGGCATCAACTGTCGTTGTCGCGGCCGGGGCCTGGACGACGCGGCTTCTGAAACCGCTGCGGGTGAACGTCCCGATCGCCGCCGGCAAAGGCTACAGCATCGACCTCGCGCCGCCACCGCCGCTGCCGGAAGTAGTGCGGCACCCGCTCTACCTGCACGAGACGCGGGTGGCGATTACCCCGATGGATGGCATGATCCGGCTGGCCGGCACCATGGAGTTCTCTGGGCTCAATCACGATCTGCGGCCGGAGCGGGTGGCGGCCATCGCCCGCTCTGCCGCCTGGGCCATTCGCGGCTGGCCGGCGCAGACGCCGACGAGCGGGCCGGGCGTGCAGGTCTGGAGTGGCGCACGGCCGATGACGCCCGATGGGCTGCCCGTGATCGGCTGGATTCCCGGCTACCAGAACCTGGCGGTAGCCAGCGGTCACGCCATGCTCGGCCTCACGCTGGCCCCGGCGACCGGCGAGGCCATCGCCGCGCTGCTCACGGATGGCCGTCTGCCCGAGGCGGTCATGCCATTCGATCCCGCGCGCTTCGCATGAGCGAGGCAAGCGGGAACTCGACCCGCTGGCCTCCCGGGGGCATCTGGGGCTCATCCGCCTACGTCCGGCTCTGGAGCGCCAGCGTCATCTCGTACCTGGGTAGCGCCGTCACCCGGTTGGCGCTGCCGCTGCTCGCCGCGCTGACGCTGCACGCCACGCCGTTTCAGATGGGGCTGCTGGTGGCGGCGGAGTCGCTGCCGATCCTCCTATTCGGCCTGCTGACCGGCGTCTGGGTCGATCGCCGCCGCAAGCGCCCGGTGATGATCGCCGCCGATGCCGGCCGCGCCGTGCTACTGGTGATGGTTCCGGTCTTCGCCTGGCTCGGTCTGCTCCGCATCGAGCTGCTGATTCTGCTGACCTTTCTGGTTGGCACGTTGAGCGTCTTCTTCGATATCGCCGCGCAGTCGTTCATGCCGGTAATCCTGGGAGTAGACGACCTGCCCGCGGGCAACGCGCGGCTGCACACCGGCTGGGGGCTGGCCGAGGTGGGCGGTCCTGGGCTGGCGGGCTGGCTGACCCAGCTCTTCTCCGCGCCGATCGCCATTCTGACGGACGGCGTTTCCTACGCGCTGTCGGCGATCCTGCTCTCCGGCATTCGCATCAACGAGCCGCCACCCACGGCATTTCCCGCTGATGGCGGTGCTCGCCGCCATTTCTGGCGAGAGCTCTGGGAAGGGTTACGCCTGGTCGGCGGCAATCCGATACTGCGCGCCACCGCCGCCGCGACGGGTCTTTGGAACCTCTTCGATGGCGCCCGTCTGGCCGTGCTCGTCCTCTTCCTGACCCGCACCCTGGGCCTGCCGGCGAGCGCTGCCGGCATCCTCTTCACGCTCGGCGCGGTCGGCTATCTGCTCGGGTCGTTCCTGCCGGCGCGGGTGGCGGGGCGCATCGGGATCGGCCGGGCCATTCTCCTCGGCATCGTCCTGACCGTGCCGAGCGAGTTGCTCTCCGCGCTGGCCGGCGGGCCGCCGCTCGTCGCCACGGCCATCGCCGGGGTCGGGTTCTTTCTCACCAGTTTGACCATCCCGATTTACGACGTCAATCAGTTCAGCCTGCGTCAGGCCGTCACTCCCTTGCGGCTGCAGGGCCGCGTCAGCGCCACCATGCGGACCCTCATCCGGGGCTCCATCCCCCTTGGTGCGCTGCTGGGCGGCATCCTCGCCGAATGGATCGGGCCGCGTGGGGTGATGATCGTCTCGGTTCTCGGCGGCCCGATGGCCTTGCTGGCGATCTGGTTCTCGCCGGTACGATCGCTGCCGAGGCTGCCGGAGCGGGAGGAGCAGCGGGTCGTGAAGCCATAAAGCGTCTTAAAGAGCTTTAAGGGTGCGAGAGGCACGGCGAGTGCA
>JBBRVX010000363.1:0-3206 GCA_038246475.1 Thermomicrobiales bacterium
AAGCGGTTGCCGATTGCGCGGCAATTGGCAGATGGTCAGCCGCGCCATCTTTGAGGCCCTCGATCAAATAACACTGAATCAGATGGTTCTGCCGGTTTCCGGAATGCCGAACCGTCCGGACTTTTTTGCGATACGCCCCATCGTCGGGCATTTAAACCCACGGGCAATTGGAGAGGGAAAGTCATCATGAACCGACCTGCCAGCGAACTGGATGATTGAGTGTAATCACCTGATTTGATGGTTGGATGTTCACATACGGCGATGGTTTGTAAGGCGGGAAGCAGAAAGCAATACGCCGCCGGGATTTGATGCCGACGGCGTGTTGTTTCTTCGATCACCCATCAGAAAGGTGGGTCGTCATCGGTCAGACTAGCCTGCGGATTGGAATAGACGATATGGTCGCCAGAGTAGTCATCGAGGAATCGCTGGATCTGTCGTCCGTAGTGGGTTTCGAACAACGCAAGGATTTGGAAGAGGAAGTCCTGTATCTCGATGACGGCCTCATCGGGCAGTGACGGCAGGTTGATGGTGAGCGTCGTCGGGCGTGAATCGGGACGCATGCTCATCCCCGTGACGCCACACGGCGCGGCGAAGCCATCTCGGGTTGGGCAAAGACCTCCAGATAAAGCTTCTCGTCGAGTTGGGGCAGATCCCGCTGGGCCGCCGCCGCGAGAAGTTCGGCCGCAAGCGTCGTTAGAATGCGGTAATTACCGGCCGCGTGATCACACAGCGTTTGTTGCAGCGCCAGCGTCATCAGGCTGGCATTCCCGGCCCCGGCCAGCAGATGGCTCAGGCAGGCCAGAAGTTCATCCCGGCTGGCATGCTCAGTCGCCAAACGGGTACGGATACGCGAGCCGAGCGGGATCAGATCTTCGCGCCGCAGTTTCTCGATCAGGCGCGCATCCCCCGCGAGCACCACGCACAAGAGCGGCTGCGAATCGAAACGGGCGCTGGTCAGCAGGCGCAATTCCGACAAGGTGGCCGGTGCCATCTCCTGCGCCTCATCGACGAGCAGCACCGGACGGCGACGTGTCGTTTCCATATGGGCGAACCACACCTCACGCAAAGATTTGAAACCGCCCCAGCGGTTATGCGGTTTGAGCGGGACAGCAAAGATATCGCCCAACTCGCGATAGAAATCCACCAGCGAACTCTGCGGATGATTGATCGCGCCGACCGTGACATCGGGCAGACGCCCAAGGCGATCCGCCAGAAGACGCAAGGCCACGCTCTTTCCGGTTCCCGGATCGCCGTGAATCATCGCGAAGCCCCCTTCGCGAATCTGCGCGTGCTCGATCCGCCAGCAGAAGTTCTCGATCCGTGGCGGCACGTAGATCGCCTCGGTCGGCAACTCGGGGGCAAAGGGATTCCACTTCAGCCCATACAGGGCGAGGAGTTTCTGATTCATGCGACGTCCTTATCGGTCGGTAAGTAAGCAGGCGGCAGGCCGGTGGCGGCATAGTCGGCCAGCAACTGACGCAAGAGCGGAGCAACGCCCGTCGGTGGAAGCGGCGACAGATTCGTCGTCACCGGCGTCAG
Source organism: Thermomicrobiales bacterium (assembly GCA_038246475.1). Classification (GTDB taxonomy): domain Bacteria; phylum Chloroflexota; class Chloroflexia; order Thermomicrobiales; family UBA6265; genus JACCXM01. The sequence continues at coordinate 1,540 of JBBRVX010000363.1, forward strand.
GCGCCGCCGTTGGCCATCGGCATTAGCCGACTTGTCGAGCGGTTTGACCGGGCAAAGAATCGTTCCGGTGCGCGCATCACAGAGATCGACCTGAGTCAGATCCCAGCGGGCGTAACGCAGATGAACGACGGTGAGATGCCGATAACGTGCCGGTATCTCGAAGCGTCCACCGGCCAGACTCACCGTCCCGTCGGAGTGTCGTTGTCGGCGCGCTACCTCGACGCGGAACGCGGCATAGAGCGCCGGACTATCGGGGCAATCGCGCCGCACATTGGGGCCGGCCAGATAATGCGCCAGCGGGGTGGCGCCGATTTCGGTATGAATCGTTCGATGATATTCCTGCTCGACCCAAGCTTGGGTGGCTTGATTGAGGAGATCGAGCGTCAGGGCGTCTTCGCCCTCGAGCATCGCCATCAGACGCCCCTCGACGCGGCCCCAGAACGACTCCTGCTTGGCGTTCTGATACGGCGAATACGGCAGCGTCGTCTGGTGCACAATCCCCAGCGCGGCCAATCCGGTGACGGTTTCATCGGCCAGCATGGCGGCGCCATTGTCGGTCATCAGAGCGCGCGGCAGTCCGCGCTTCATGAACGCTTGCGAGAGGCCGTGAATGAGGCTCTCGGCCGTTTCGTCGAGATACCACTGCACGTGGCAGCAGAGGCGCGAGTGATCGTCAATCACACCCAGCAACATCGGTTTGACCCACGCCCCGGCTCGCGTGAGCACACGGCGGCTGGCATGATGGAAATCGAGATGCCAGAGTGCCGAGACATGATCGACCTCGAAGCTCCTGACCTCCAACTGCTCGAGCCGGTCGCGAGCCAGTACCGCGCCAAGGGTGGCGCGCTTCGGTCTGGCTTGCCGGAACATGCCCTGCGCCTTGAGGTAGCGCCGAATCGTCGGGTAGGATGCCAAGGGCGAATCGCTGCCGGCCAGGGCGACTTGCAGATTGTCAAAATGCAGTTGCGCCGTCCAGCCCGGATGTTCGCGATACTGGAGAGTCAGCACCTCGATGGCACGGGGGCTGAGGCTGGGAAAGCGGCCGATGTCGCCACGCAGACGGTTTCTGAGAGCCGCCACCGGGTCACTGGCGGCGCGGGCGGTGTAGTACCAGCGTTCCAGCGTAGACACCCCGAAGCAGACATCACGTCCTGTGCCAGGGTGCCGCCAGGATCGGGCGGCGAGCGCCATCAGGGCGGCCTGCAAATCACCCGTGTCCGGTGGAGCGGCCAGCAGCGGACCGATGATCGAGAAGCGCAAACGCGCCCAGCGATCACGTTTGAGTGGATCGACAACCGTATTCAAGAAGGTCTCCCAGGGCGGCGGCGCCGACGGCGCCATAACCGGAAGAGAAGGCTACAAAGCCTTGAGCAGTCTGACTATCCGCATCCTCTGCGGGTGATTAGCGCACCTCGCGCACGTTGTTCGGCCTGACCGTCAGCGGCGACAGAAAGACCAGCAGGCGCAGCAGTGCGCCCTCAGCGTCCCCGGCAAACCGTTCGAGCAGACTGGCCGGGCCGTGCTCGGTCGCGACCGGCGGCATGAAGCGTGTACAGGCGGCTTGCCAAAGTGGGGTCTGTGGAAACTCGTCACGCCACCAGTGCCGCCAGCGTTCCAGCGTGCGAATGGGAATCTCGAGTGTTTCGGAAAGGGCCGCTGCCGCTGCT
>JBBRVX010000364.1:0-3168 GCA_038246475.1 Thermomicrobiales bacterium
CGGTCCGGGACGATCGCGGCGCTCCCCCTTGTAGCCGATGCGCTCCAACTCGTCGCCGAAGCGGGCGCCATCGCGATCGGTGCGGGCGTAGACATACTCCGGGGCGAAGCGGCCGGCGACCGCGCCGGAGGCGAGCATGGCCGGCTCGAAGCGCACCCCTTCTTCATTCGTCCAGTTGACGAGCTCCAGGGGGAGGCTGGTCGTGACCCGCAGATCGTTGAGCGTGCGCATCACTTCCAGCCCGGCCAGGACGCCATAGGCGCCGTCGTAGCAGCCTCCCTGGCGGACGGAGTCGATGTGCGACGCCATCAGCACCGCCGCGCCGCTCCGCGATCCGGGGCGGCGCGCGGTGATGTTCCCGAAATCGTCGACGCGCACCTGTAAATTGGCCTCTTCCATCCACCGCCGCAGCAGGTCGCGCGCGGCGCGATCCTCCGCCGAGAGGGCCAGCCGGGTGACGCCTCCCCCCGGTGTGGCCCCGATGCGGGCAAGCTGGCGAAGGCTCTCGTGCATTCGGTCGGCGTTGATGCGCATGGCGTTCCTCGACGTGGGTGATGGGTGATAGGGTCATAGGGTGATAGGGAGGACGGGGGGCGGCGATCATTCGTCGTCCTGCCTATCACCCTATCACCCTATCACCCTATGACCCTATCACCCACCGTTCACCCCATCACCCTCAGTTCCCGTGTCGCCTCGTTCAGGCGGCGGGCGCCGGTGGCGGTGCAGACGACGGTGTCTTCGATGCGGATGCCGAAGTCGCCGGGGAAGTAGACGCCCGGCTCGTCGCTGAAGACCATCCCTTCTGCCAGGGGCAGGGTGTTGCCCTCAACGAGGTACGGCTCCTCGTGCACGGACAGGCCGAGGCCGTGCCCGACGCGATGGATGAAGGCCTCGCCGTAGCCGGCCGCCGTGAGGAGGCCGCGGGCGGCGCGGTCGATCTCCTGGCAGGGAACTCCCGGCCGCATGGCGTCGAGCGCAGCCTGATTGGCGGCCAGCACCGCCTCGTAGGCGGCCACGAACTCGGCGGAGGGCTCGCCGACGTGGAGGGTGCGGGTGACGTCGGAGTGGTAGCCGTGCAGCGTGCCGCCCCAATCGCAGACGACGGCGTCGCCGGGGCCGATCACCCGGTCGCCCGTGGCATGGTGGGGCGAGGCGGCGTTCGGCCCGCTGCCGACGACGCAAAAGGTAGGCGCCAAGCCGCGGGCCTTGATGAAGCCCTGCAAGCGCTCGCGCAGTTGCAACTCGGTCAGGCCGTCGATCGAGGTGCCAAGCAGCTCCTCCCAGGTTTCGTCCGTGAGACGGGCCGCTTCGGCCAGGAGCGCGATCTCGCGGTCGTCCTTGATCATGCGCAAGGGGCGCAGGAGCTGCCCCGCCTCCACCCACCGCGCCTCCGGCATCAGCCCTTGCAGGCGAAGGGTAAAGACGCTCCACAGCTCGTCGCTAACGGCGATGACCCCGTTCGCCGTCGAGCCGGCCACGGCGGCGACCTTGGCCGCCGGGTTCTCAGTCTCCTCCCAGGGCACGATCTCCAGCAGATCGCGCTGGCCGTGCAGCAGCGGCGCCTCCAGACCGGGCACAACATAGTGCGGCGTCCCCTCACGGGGCAGGACGAGCACGCTCATCCGTTCCGAGAGGTGCCCCTCGTAGCCGATCAGATAGAGCAGATCGGCGGAAGCGCCAACGACGAGCAGATCGATCCCCTGCCGCGCCATTTCAGCTTGGACCCGTTGCAGGCGATCGACGTACGTCGTCACGGACTGATCCGGAAGAGTGGTCATTGACACGGTGCTATCTCCTTCGGGGTCCGGGACCGACTTCGGCCACACCTCGAACGTGCCGTTACGCGTCGCCGGACTGCGGTCGTGCATCTTTCGTCGTCAGCGTACAGTATCCTTCGCAGACGTTTCAGGTTTCACACCGCGCGAGCGCCAGATGGGCCGGTGACCTGCACCACGCGCGGCGTCGCTTGCTTTATATAGGAGAGGGAGCAGCAGATGCTCGGACGACGACGAAGGCGATCTGTCGCTTGGATCGCTACCCTGCTGATGGTCACGACAATGCTGGCCGTCCCCTGGACCGCGCTGGCGCAGGACGCCACTCCCACGGCCAGCGGCGAGACGGTGAAATCGCAGACGCGGGAAGAGTTCCTGGCCGATCTCAACGAGGAGATGCAGTACAGCGAGGCGGCCACGCCGGGTGGCACGTTCATCGATTCCAACACCGCCGATATTCAGACCGTGCAGCCATTCCTGGCGGAAGAGGCGGCTTCACTTGGCATCGTCGGCCTCATCTACGAAGGTCTAGTCGGCGGCGACGTTCGCACCGGTCAGATCGCCCCGACAGGCCTTGCCGACTACTGGGAGATCGCTCCCGATAATAAGACCTACACCTTTCACTTGAACAAAGACGCCAAATGGCATGATGGCGTTGACTTCACCGCCGCGGACGTTCAGTTCTCGGCCGACGCCTTTGCCAATCCGGACACCGGCAGCGTCTATACCGGCAGTTTCCTGGACACGGTAGAATCGTGGCAGGCGATCGACGACGACACTTTCGAGATGATTGCCAAGGAGCCGAAGTACACGTTCCTTTTTGACATCCAGACGCTCTTCATCGTCCCCAAGCACATCTGGGGGAATGTACCGCTCAAGGATTGGCGCACCGATCCGGGCGCGACAGGAGCCGATCCCTCGCGCGTTGTGGGCACTGGTCCCTGGAAGTTCCAGGAATGGAAGCAGGGAGAGAGCGTCACGCTCGTGCGTAACGATGATTATTACGCCAAAGTGCCCTACCTCGACACCTACACGATGCGCATCTGGCCCGATCAGACCGCGTCCGTGAACGCCCTGCTCAACGGCGAAATCGACTCCACAACTCTTGTGTCGGCGGATGTCGCCGCGGTCGAGGGCACGCCGGGGATCGCCATTGCTGAATTTCCGGCGCGCGGATTCCTCTACTACGAGTTCAATCTCGATCCGGAAGTGACGACGAAGTGGCAGGACCAGCATGTACGGCAAGCGCTGCTGTACGCCCTCGATCGGCAATCGATCGTGGATGATGTGCTGCTCGGGTACGCCGAGGTCGCGCAAGGCACGCAACCGAAGGTTTCCTACGCGTACGCTCCGGATCAGATAACCACCAAATACACCTACGATCCGGAAAAGGCGA
>JBBRVX010000365.1:0-3131 GCA_038246475.1 Thermomicrobiales bacterium
GTGCCGACACGACCGCCTGGACATGGTCTTCCCGCTGGCGACTCGGCAGACGCATTGTTGCCAAGCCTCCCGGGCTCTTGTCGTGCTCGATCGAACCGGAATCCCCAGCCCCGCGGCTTGATGATGCGCTGACGCCCGCAAGCCCGTTGACAGCCGTTGCGAGCGCCCCGCCTCCCACCAGTTGCCCGAGGCTCGTCAGAAATGCGCGGCGCGACTGGCCGTACTCGCCCACCTTCGGGCGGGCCTCGAGCCCATTTGTAGCGCCCGTCCCTGGGCGTCGCGCTTGAGTTTGGGTGTAATGCGTCATCTTCGATGTCCTCAATTCTGATTACGCGACGCCTCAGGCCCTTTCTACGCTCTTGCAGTCCAGGCTGACTATCCGTAGGCGGCCTCATCCGCGATCGCCGCCGGAACGATCAACTCCTCAATAATGGGGAGCGGCCGCTGCTGTTGCTCGGGCGCGAGAGCATCGGCCCCGGCGAATGCCGTGACCACGACGAGATCCAGGTCTGGCACGACGTAGATCAATTGACCGCCATAGCCCATCGCCGTAAAAGCCTCGTGGCCGGCCGCCTCAGCCACCCACCACTGGTAGCCGTACGGTCCCGTGCCGATGTCGACTCCGCTGAGAAAGCCGTGACCACTCGCTTGTGCGTGCGTCGATTGTGCAATCCACTCCGGGCTGACGATCTGCATCCCGTCCCACTGACCATTGTTCAAATACAGGAACCCGATCTTGGCCATATCCCGTGGAGTCAAATGAACCCCACCCCCTCCGCGATTGGCCCCATCCTCGGTAACCACCCAGTAGGGCTGCTCGATCCCAAGCGGCTGAAAGAGGCGGGGTCCGAGATATTCGGCCATCATTTGCCCGGTCAACTCCTGAATGATGAAGGACAGGAGGTTCGAGCAGCCGGAGTCGTACTCGAAACACGCGCCAGGATCGCACTGCATGGGCCGGCTGAGCATCAGGTCGAGATCGTCCGTTTCCGCCGTCCTCGCGAAGTTGACGCGGCCATCCCACGCCCAGCCCGCGGTCATGGACAAGAGTTGTTTTATGGTCACTCCCCAGACTCGCGGATCGGCATCCGGTGGAATGCGAGCGGGTATAAGCTCGCCTAGTGTTTGATCCACGCTGGAGATGATGCCTTCTTGCAGGGCCAACCCAACAGCAATGTTTGTCACGCTCTTGCTCACGGACCACGTGTGCAGCGGTTGATCGCTCGCATATCCGCCGTAGTAGCGCTCCAGGACGATCTTCCCACCTCGCACCACCAGCAGAGAAGAAAGCAGCGGAGCTTCCATCTGCATCCGTTCGTCGGCCCAGGCGAGCATATCCGGGTCCATTCCCTGATCTTCAGGCGATGCCGTCCGCCATGCCTCGGTAGGCCAATACTCGCGTCCTCGTGACGCGTCCTCTGCAATAACCAGGCCACTACTGTGCAGTGCCGAGAACGCGACAAGACACGCGAGCGCGGCACGAACGAGAATCATCAAGACTGCATCAGCTCCTTACGAATCTGGACTTTGGCGAGCTACGTGTCGGGCAAGGGAAGTCGACGACGAACCCGGAACGAGGCCGTAGTTCCGATGAAGACATCGTGTCGCGGTGAATCACACGACATCCGGAACGCACGCGCTTGCGATCGACTCGATCAGATATCGGGGCGTTCGCAGTTCACCTGGCTCCAGAAGTCGTTCGATCGCCGCCACCACCACCAGATCGAGCGCTGGCACGACGAAGATATGTTGACCGCCATAGCCGAGCGCAAAGTAGGCCGGATATCCGGCATTCGTCGCCGTGACCCACCATTGATACCCGTAGGCGGCCCAGCCTCCGGTGGCGTCTCCGGCACTCTGCCAGGTTGTCGCCGCCCTCGCGTATTCGGGAACGATGATCGGCTTCCCCTCCCATTCGCCATCGCGCAGATAGAGATAACCAAGCTTCAACATATCCCGGGGCGTCATCTCCAGGCCCGAACCAGCGCCGACCTCACCCTGCGGCGAGCGCATCCAGTCACCCGGGGTAATGCCAAGTGGATCGAACAACACCTCCTGGGCATACGCCTCCAGCGGCATTCCCGCGGCCTCGGCCACGATCACCCCGAGCACATGCGAGCCGCCGGTGTTGTAGACAAATGTCTCCCTCGGAATGCCTACCACGGGGAGACCAAGCGTCATCGCCACCCAATCGGGAGCAGCGAGCAAGTTCCGCCAATCGGTTGAGGCGTCCCATTGCAGCGCGCTGGTCATCGTCAGCCACTGCCAGAGGGTGATCTCCTCCACCAATGGATCAGCGCCGCGCGGGATCCGGGAAGGGATCAAATCCCCGGTTCGCGCTTCGATGCCAACGATCAGCCCCTGTCGCCGCGCGGCGCCGGCAAGTGTCGACGTCACGCTCTTGGTAACGGACCGGGTGTTGATTGGCGTTTCTGCGTCAAGACCACCGTAGTAGCGCTCAAAAACCAGGTATCCATGACGCACTGCCAGCAAGGCTGAGAGCGCGGGCACTTCTGTCGTCGCCCGGGCATCGACATCGTCAAGCACGAATGGATCGACGCCATGTTCGGCGGGCTCGGCCATGCTCCAGCCCGCGGTTGGCCAATAGCCAGGATCCGATTGTCTGGCATGTGCCTTGATTCCGTAGGCCAGCGTCATCCCTCCGCCGGCCGCCCCTGCCAGCAGGGAACGTCGCGATCTCCTATGCACCGTGCGCCTTTCTCATCGAACCAGGAAGCCACCTGCCGTGGGATCATCGGCATCGATGCAAAATTGATGGAATCCCGTCAGGAACCCGCGTCCGCTGATTTCGGTAACCACTGCCGGATACGGACCAACCTCAGTTTCGCTCAGAACTCGCCCGGTAAACGTCGTCCCGATTACACTCTCATGCACATAGGGGACACCAAGAGGGACTGCGCCATCCGCGTACAAAGCGGCGAGCTTGGCGGACGTTCCCGTTCCACACGGAGAGCGATCGACGGCGCCCTCCGCGTAAATCGTAATGTTTCGGCCATCGCCTCCCGCCAACCGCGGCGCCTCGGAAACAATCGTCCCGTAAACGCCATGAAGGTCTTCTTCCAACGGGTGAACCGGGTACGCTGCCTGCTCGACGGCATGCTTGATCTCCA
>JBBRVX010000366.1:0-3081 GCA_038246475.1 Thermomicrobiales bacterium
CGACGCCGGGCATCTGCTCCCGGCCATTCTCACCGCGATCGACGCGCTTGACCTTCCCGATCTCGATGCCATGGCGGCCGAGCACCGCGCCATTCAGGAAGAGCGTGCGGCCAGAAGCATCGCCGCGCTCGACGTGGATCTCACCGAAGCGCAGGGGCAATCGGAGTCACTCTGGACCGAGCGGCAGGAGCATCCCTGTCACGACTGCCTCCGCCGCAACGAACATCGCGACTATCTGGCGCAGGTGGATCGCCTCGACAAGGAACGTCGCGGACTGGAAGAGGCGCTCGGCCGGGAAATCGATCTTGAGGAAGAGCGGCTGCGCAACGTCATCCGCGGCATTCGCAACGTCATGCATCGTTTTGGCTATCTCCATCGTGGCTACCCCACCGAAAAAGCGGATATGCTCGCCGAAGTCTTCGATAACGACGGCTTGATCCTCTGCGAGATGGTCGATCGTGGTGTGCTCGATACGCTCCTTCCCGAGGACCTGGCCGAAGCCTTCTCCTGGTTCTCGTTTGACCGTGAGTTCCGCTACGGCAATCGGTTCATCTTGCCCGATCGCCTCGTCCTGGCCCGCCGCCGCATCGAGGATGTCGAGCATGCCGTGCTGAGTGAAGAGCGGGGCGAGGGGCTCGACATTTCCGAAGGGCACAATCCCAATTTCTACGGGGCGGCCCGCGCCTGGTGTCTGGGCGCCACCATGGCGGACATCGGCGAGAAGATCGAGCTTTCGGAAGGTGATCTGGTGATGACCTTCAACAAGACCATCGATCTGATGCGCCAGGTGTCGGAGATGCTCACCCACGTCAAGCCGGAGCATCCCTTGCGGAATCGCCTGCGCCAGGGCGAATCGCTCCTGCGCCGGGACATCGTGGAGCACTCCCTTGCCCTCGGCTACACCCCCATCGAGCTGCCCGAAATCGCGCGGGGAGAGCTGGAAGCAGCAAAAGCCGAGCGAGTTCCGCGCGCGCGCCCCCGCACCCGCGCCACGACAGATGGGGAGAGCGCCGAAAAGCCAACGCGAACTCGCGTGGCGAAGAGCAAGGCGTCCGCGCAGGCGACCGAGCCCGCGGCAGCGGCAAAACCAAAACGGCGCAAGGTCTCAACACGTGACGAAGATGTCAAGCCTGCTCAACGACCCAAGCGTCCGCTCAGGTCTCGAGGCAAAAGCACGGAGTCGGTCCCTTGAGTCAACGGCCATTGGCAAGAAGCCAGGCGAGCGCGACGACACACCCGATTGCGAGCGTTATGTTAATTCCAACCATTGCCTGCAACCGGCGCGCGACATCATCGGCGCTCCTGCTCGCCTCGCGCAGAATCACGGCTGTCGCGCTCAGCGTGGCAGCCATGACGCCCAGGGCGACCTTCACATCGAAAAGGAGGCCGAGGAAGGGGGCCACGAAGATCGCCATGGCCAGAATGGGCAACACGAACTTTCGATTCCCTGCCTGATCCCTCATGGACCCGTACTCCTGACCACGGCCGGCGTGCGGGGATCATGCGCCGCAAACCGGATCAATAATCCGTTACCCTTCCCTCGGAAGTGGCTTCTGTGGCGGGCATGGTCACAATCGCGGCGGCTCACAATGACCTTTTGCACGGCCTGCGCATCACCTCATTCTTCGGCGACGATCTGTCCCTCCTGCGGAGAACGCTTCGCGCCCCTGGAGGAGGCAGGAATCGGGCGAGAGGCATCTCATCATGCGGCGGCACGACCAGCCATCATGCGCGTGCTCTATCTCTCGCCCATCATCCTCTGCGTCGCCTTCCTGACCGGATTCCTGCAACGGGAGTCGGCGCACCAGACCATGCTCGCCACTGCCTACGGGGCCGCGCAGAGCTCCGCCGCCGCTGGCGACCTCGTTTCCGCCCGGGATGCGTTCAGCGCGCTCACCGGCTTTCGTGACGCGGACCAACGCGCCAAGGAAATCAACCTGCTGCTGCAACCGCTCGAAGCCCGATATGCCGAGGGCGCCCAGGCCATCAACGAGGGGGATTATGAGCGAGCCGTTGAGCTTCTGGCCCCGGTGGCCGCACAAGCTCCCGCCTTGCGCGACGTCACGGCCCGGCTCGACGATGCCAGGCAACTCTTCGCGCAACAGCTTCACGATGATGCCGGCGCCGCTGAACTTCTTCATGATTGGCCTGAGGCCGAGCGGCTTCTGCGCGCCATGGTTGCCCTTGAACCAGGAGACGATAGCATTCGTTCGCGGCTCGCCGCCTTGCAGCGAGATCAGGGACCCATCGTCCTGGGCCAGGGCCGCGAACTCTGGCTGGCTTCTCCCGAGGGGAACAAAGAGCGGCAGTTGACCGACGCTCTCCAGGTCATCTGGCCCACTTGGAGTCCGGATCGCTCGCAAATCGCCTTTCTGGCGCCAGATGCCGAGGATCCCAGCGGGAACGTTTCGCTGTACATCGCCGGCGTCGCCATGGATAGCGCGGAGCCGCGACGACTCGCCGGTGGGGTTTCCGCGCATACCGCTCCATCGTGGAGCCCGGATGGAACGAAAATCGCGTACACCAGTTTCGCGGGGTACGATCCACTCACCGAAGTCGGCTCCGTTGGCGTGCGAACGGTTGACATCGCCTCCGGCCGGGAAACGGATCTTACTGGCGCCCACTTCGCGCTGGCGTTTAATCCTTCGTGGTCACCAAAGGGCGACGAACTGGCCTTTGTCGTGAAAGATCAGGGTATTACGGAACGGCCCCAGCATTCATCCGGTGATGTTTATGTCGTTCCGCTCGGCACGTCGGACTTCGAGAACCTCACAGATGGGGCGGTTCGCGATGTCTGGAGTGTGGCGTGGTCTCCGCGCGGGAATGCGCTCCTTTTCTTCAGCCTCTTTGGCCAGACCTGGTACGAACCGCCGTCGACCTCAATTCGACTCCTCGATCTCCAGACCGGAACAGTGACAGTCGTCGCCCAGGTCGACGAGCATCCCACCTCGCCCACCTGGTCGCCCGACGGATCTCGTTTGGCCTTCACGGTCGATGAGAAGGACATCGTGGTCCTGCCGCCGGGGGGCGAGCGTCAGACCGTCGCCGCACCGACCGCGCTCTCGGGCGAGATGACCTGGA
>JBBRVX010000367.1:0-3080 GCA_038246475.1 Thermomicrobiales bacterium
GAGCGTCCGACCGCGGCGGCCGCCGCCGTGATCACGGTCGAGGACAGACGAATTCAGGCAGCGCGGCTCGTCATAGGCAGCGTCAGCGATCGCCCCCAGCGCCTCACGGCGACTGAAGCGGCGCTCGTCGGACAGTCTGCCAATGAGGCGGCCGCGCTGGTGGTCGGGGAACTCATCCGCGCCGAAGTCGAGACCGCTGGCGATACGTTCGAGTCTGAAGCCTACAAGCGGCAGCTCGCGCGCACCGTTGCCGTCAGGGCAATCGGCTCGGCCATAAGGCAGGCCACCGATGGCGAGGGGGTCCCTCATGCCGCTTGAGACAGTCGCCTTGCCGACGATTCTTCTGAACACTACGGTCAATGGGCAGCCATTATCGCTGCAGATCGAGCCGCGCACGATTCTCCTCGATCTCCTGCGCGATCGATTGCAGCTCACTGGCGCCAAACGCTCTTGCGATTCCCAGGTCTGCGGGGCGTGCACCGTCCTGCTCGATGGCTCGCCAGTGAGCGCGTGCTGCACCCTCGCCTACGAAGCGGACGGCCGCTCGATTGAAACGATTGAAGGGCTGGCCGGACCCGATGGTCTCCATCCCATCCAGCAAGCCTTCGTCGACAACGCGGGCATTCAATGCGGCTTCTGCACCCCGGGCTTTGTCCTGACGGCCAAATCGCTGCTCGCCGAAAATTCGCGGCCGTCGCGCGCCGAGATTGCCGCCTATCTCGGAGGAAACCTCTGCCGCTGCACAGGCTATTGGAACATCCTCACCGCGGTCGAAGACGCTGCCGGGCGGATGGCTCATGAACACGTTCAGGGGCCGGAATGACCAGCACCGTCGCTTTGCCAGCACAACACTCGATCATCGGGCACGATGCGCCGCGCATCGACGCCATACCCAAGGTCACCGGGGCAGCGGAGTTTGCCGGCGATCTGCGTCTGCATGGGATGACGTTTGGCAGACTTCTGCGCAGTCCCTACGCGCACGCCCGGATTGTCTCGATCGACGCCAGCCGGGCCGAAGCCCTTCCAGGGGTCATCGCGGTCATGACGGGCCAGAACCTGCCCTCCGCCGATCCCTACTACGGCCATGCGCTCAAGGATCGTCCGATTCTGGCCTTCGACCGCGTCCGCTTCGTCGGCGAACCGGTCGTCGCGGTGGCCGCCGAAGAGCTCTCCATCGCGGACGAAGCGATCACCCTGATCGACGTCAAGTACGAAGAGCTCCCCGCGGCGGTGACCATCGCGCAGGCGCTCGCGCCCGATGGGCCGCACCTTCACGACACCGCCCGACTGCGGGCCGGCCTCTTCCACGGCCTTGGCGAAATTCAACTCGAACCGGGCAACGTCTGCTATCACCACGCCTTCGCTCGCGGCGACGCGGACGCGATCTTCGCGAATGCCGATGTCGTCGTCGAAGGCGAGTACACCTTTCCCGCGGTCTTTCAGTACGCCCTCGAACCGCACACTACCATCGCCGAATGGCACGGCGACGACGACCTCACGCTCTGGTCCTCCTGCCAGCATCCTTTTCTCGTGCGCGCCGAGGTAGCCGACCTCTTCGCCCTGCCGGTCGGCGCGGTCCGCGTGGTCGTGCCCTTTCTCGGCGGCGGATTTGGCGCGAAGTCGTACACCAAGATGGAGCCAATCACCGCCGCGCTAGCGCGCGTGGCCGGGAGGCCAGTCCGCATTGCCAACAGCGTCGATGAATCGATGGTCACCACCCGGCGACATGGCATGACGGCGTGGATGCGCACCGCTGCCTCTCGTGATGGAACGCTTCTGGCCCGCGAGGTCCGCGCCTGGTTCGACACCGGCGCCTACGCTGACAACGGGCCGCGCGTGGTCGCGACCGGAGCCGACGCCGCCCCCGGTCCGTACCGCTGGGAGGCGGTCAAGGTTGACGCCTGGGGGGTTTACACGAATACCTCCCCCGCCGGTTCCTATCGCGCCTTTGGGGCAACCCACTTGCAGTGGTGCGGCGAGCTGCAGGTCGAAGAGATCGGCCGCCGCTGCGGCCTCGACGCCTTGCAAATGCGCGAGCGCAACCTCCTGCGCCGCGGCGAATCCGTCCGCCCCGGAGGCAAACCGCTTGATGCCGACCTCGTCGGCGACATCCAACGCGTGGCCCGCGGCCTCGATTGGGACACGCCGAAGCCCGAGGGCATTTCCGGGCGGGGCATGAGCGTTGGGCTGCTCGCCGCTGGCGCGCATCCGGTATCGACGGCGACCGTCCGCCTCGAGGCCGATGGCAGCGTCACTCTGCTGGTCAGCTCGACCGAGGTGGGTCAGGGCGCCCGCACCGTCTTCAGCCAGATCGTGGCCGAAGAGCTCGCCGTGCCGATGGACCAGATCCGGGTGCTCGGCGGCGACACCCGCGTCACCCCGTACGATCGCTCCACCGGCGCCAGCCGTTCGACCACGCTGGCGGGCATGGCCGTAATGCGGGCGGCAGTCGAAATCCGCCAGCAGCTGGTCGCCATCGCTAGCCGCGTCTTCGCGCTGCCGGAAGAGGCGCTGGAGGTGCGCGCGGGAGCCATCTGGCACGAAGGCGAGTCACTCCCCTACTCTGGCCTGATCAAGGCCCACTTCGGCATGGTCGGCGGCGAGCTGCAAGGGCATGGCGCGGTGCGTCCCGAGAGCGGCAGCGGCTCGTATGCCGAAGGCCCCGTCTTCTGGGAAGTCTGCATCGGCGGCAGTGAGCTCGTCATCGACCCGGACACTGGCAAGGTCAGCATCCGCAAAGTGGTCAGTGTGGCCGACGTCGGCAAGGCGCTCAATCCACGCCTGGTCGAGGCCCAGGAGATGGGCGGCGCCATGCAGGGCATCGGCAACGCCCTGCATGAGGAGATGCTCTTTGACGAGACAGGTACGCTACTCAACGCAACGCTGTTTGAATACCACGTGCCGGCGATCGCGGACATGCCAGCGGCGTTCGTATCGAATATTGTCGAGAACGAAGATGGACCTGGGCCCTATGGCGCCAAGGGCGTCGGGGCGGGGGCCCACCCCCGCCGGGGGGGGGGCCCCGCCCCCCCCCCCCGCGCCCCCCCCGGGTAAAAAATTGTAGTAGGCAGGCAGCCCCC
>JBBRVX010000368.1:0-3069 GCA_038246475.1 Thermomicrobiales bacterium
AGTCCCGCCGCCAGCGCCGCCACGGCGAAGGCCAGCATCGCGCCGGCCATTGCGGCCGGCACGAGGTAGCGGCCCATCGGTTACTCCTCCCCCGGCTTCGCCCGCGCCAGCACGCTGGCCACCCGCGGCAGGATCGTTTCCCGGTCGAGCCCGTGCAGATCGAGCGCTGCGCCCAGCGGATGACCGCCTCCGCAGCAGAGGTCGATCCCCAGCGGGCCGAGGATCGTCATCGTTTCCGGGTAGCTCTCTACCAGATCGCGGATGAGCTGGTTCTCCAGCGGCGGTTCCTCGGTGGTCAGCCCGGTGCCTGCTCCGTGGACATCGTCCTGATCCTTTCCTTGGTGGCCACGTCGCGGCGTGGCCACCCCTGCCGGCCGCTCAGGCCGGCTGCTCATCCCGTTTGCGAATGGAGCGGGGCCCGACGCGGGGCCAGATCTGTGTCACGAAGATCAGCACCGCGGCGATCTGCAGGAGGGCTGATCCGGCCAGCAGGCCGAGTGAGGCGCCGTTCCCCTGCCCGATGCGCTCGACCGGCTCGGCGATCACCCGCAGCGCGAGACCGAGATTGAGGGCTCCCGCCGCGCTGAAGGCGGCCCGCTCCCCGTAGCCGAGCGGGCGGGCCGGGGTCCGCTTGCGCGGCAGCAACCAGTAGGCGACGCCGATCGCGAACTGCAGAAACCAGCCGACGAAGAGGATGTGCGCGTGGCTGGGCGCCATCCAGAGCGCCCACTGCCCGGGCAGGGCGCGGTCGGTCAGCATCGCGCCGCCGATAACGACGCCGGCCAGCAGCCAGAGCAGCGCCGCCCGCAGCATCAGCGAGCTGAGGGGGTCCATCAGCGCATGCCCGCATCCGGCAACAGCATGCCGCTACCTGGCCTCGTCTCCCGGCCAGGCGATGGTCAGCAGGAAGGCGCCGTCTTCGATGGCGCGCACGGCATGGCGGACGCCGCCCTCGACCGAGAGCAACGCCCCAGGCGCCATCTCCCGTTCCTCACCCGCGGCGATGAAGAGAAAGCGCCCCGCGATCGGCTGCACCGTGATCGTCCCCGGGGCAGAATGCTCGTGCAGCTCCGTGCCGGCGCGCATGGTGACCAGCACCACTCGCAGGCTCGGCGTCTTGAGCAGGATTTCGGAACGCCTCCCACTTGGCCCATCGGGCGGAAAGCGGGCGATCTCGGCGTTCAGATCGATCCGGGTGATGCTCTCGGTGGTTGTCACGGCGGTGTTCCTTGTTCGCTATCGGCTATCGGCTATCGGCTATCGGCTCGCCGTCTCTCTCGACTCCTCGACTCACGACTGACGACTCTCGAACAAAGATTGTCGTGAAGTTGAGGATCGATGCGGCGTGCAGGCCGCAGCCGGAACTGTAGACCTCGGAGACGGGCGCCGTGAAGACCCGCTCGTCCGATTCGCCCGGCATCAGGAAGGCGTAGAGGATCATGTGCGGCGCGTCGTCGTCGTTGCGGATGACGATCCGGTCGCCGACCTCGAGGGAGATCACGGACGGCATCGCGTAGCCGCGCCCGCCGGCCTGCTGGTCGGCCGCGGCTCCCCGCGGGATAACCATGCTGAGCACGCCATCCACCGGGGCAGACGGCATTTTGGCGATGCCGGCGGGCGCCGCCCCACCGGAGGCGGGGATCGAAACGGGCTCCGCGACCGTGCCGCCGCGCTGCAACGCGCCCGTCAAGAGCACGCCGCTCAGGAGGAGGATGCCGAGCATCAGCATCCCCACGGTGGCGATTCGCTGCCGCGTTCGCCATGGCGCCCAGACGCTGGAAGCAGATGCGGCGCCCTCCCTGATCGTGCCGTCGCTTTCGGTGGCGATCGATAGCGCGCCCATCATCGTTCCCCGGCTGGCGACGCCTCGATGGGCAGTGCGGCACTGCCCATCGGGCGCATCCCTCTCCCGACTTCCGACTTCCGACCCCCGACCTCGAGCCTACGTCGCTTGCAACAGCGCCACCGCGCCGTGCGCGGCATGCCCGAAGGCGTGGTTGACGGCCGGGTAGATGCCCGGCTCCTGCAGCGTCAACTCGACGCAGATGCCGTCGCCAGGGCCGATCGCCATCGACTGCAACCCGGTCATCTTGTTCAGCGGGTTGGCATTGAGGTAGCCATGGTCGAAAATCGCCCCCACGACGTGGAAGCTCGACCAGGCGTTCGGGCCGGCATTGACGACGAAGATGCGGATCGGCTCGCCGGCCTTGACCTGAATCGGATTCTCGACATATTGGTTGGCGTAGCCGTTGAAGACCACGTAGTCCATGATGCCGTTGCCGAGCATCTTGGTGTAATCGGGCACCTTGATGCCGTTCTCGCCGTCGGCCAGATAGAAGTCGCTCTGCACGAAGACCAGCTCCTGCGCCGGCGCCCACCCTTCCTTGGGATCGACGATCATCGCCCCGTACATGCCCGACCCGATGTGCATCAGCACCGGCGGCGTGCCGCAGTGGTACATGTAGGCGCCGGGGTACCTGGGCGTGAAGTTCCAGGAGAACTCTTCGCCAGGCATGATCGTCTTGTAGTTCACGTCCGGCGGGGTTTGCGCCGAGTGGAAGTCGAGCGAGTGGGAGGTCGTGGCCGCCGGGTCGACCTTGAAGGTAAAGGCGATTTCGTCCCCTGCGCGCACGCGCAGCGCCCGGCCCGGGACCGTGCCATCGAAGGTCCAGGCCGCGTAGGGCACGTCCTTGGCGACGTAGACGGCGGCGTCCCTGGCGGTGACGGTGATCTCTTTTGGCCCGGCTGCGACCGGCTTCAGGAAGGGATCGTAGAGCGTGAAGGGCTGGGCCTCCATCGGCACGGGGCTCGCGTCGCCGGTGCTGGGGCTTTGCGGATCGGAGCCGACGTAGCCGTCCTCCCCCATGGCATGCCCCTCGTCGGCCGGCGGTGTCGAATCCTGAGCTCGCGCGGAGCTCACGATCCCACCCAGCGCGGGAATGGCCAGACCGAGCGCGGCGGCGCGCCGGAAAAAGGCGCGGCGGTCGCCGCCCGAGTCCTGCAGGAACGTGGCTAGATCTGATGACGCCAACGTCGGTCCGGTCGGGAACTGATAGGAACTCATGCGCG
>JBBRVX010000369.1:0-3068 GCA_038246475.1 Thermomicrobiales bacterium
CGCGTGCCACGCGAGACCCGTGAACGAGATGGACATCGGAAACGAGCCGTCGGACCCGCCATACATCGTCTGGACGACGATGCCTTCCTCGAACCAGCCGTAGAACGCGCCCGCAAGAAAGACCGCCCAGACGTTGCGGACTTTGAAGACGCTCACGACGCAGAGAAAGACATACGCCATGACCGAGTACGCAAGCCATGTAATAATGATACTGCCGATAGTCATCCCCACGCGCTCCGGCGTCGCCCAAAACACCAGCTCACCATAATAGACGATGATGTAGCCCGTGGTCAGGCCGATCAGCATACGTTTGAGAAAGTCATTCATCGGCAATCCGTTCAACGGTCATATTCAGCCGACCCAGGTCTGCTACCGGAGGTAGCCGCCACAGGCCTCCGACCGCGCCCGATCCGGCACGGCTACCTCCAGTTCGCACGACCGAATGGTTCGGCCATCATACTTCGACGTACTGGGCGAGTGTCGAAGGCACGGGGGTGGTCAAGCCGTCCTCGCGGAGGCCCTCCAGATGGAACTCGATGGCCTCCCGGATCAATTGCTCCGTCTCCGCTAGTGTCTCCCCTGACGCGACACAGCCGGGGAGATCCGGTACGTAGGTGCCGAAGCCGTTCTCGCTCCGCTCAATGACGATTGCGTATCGCATAGTGCTCAACTCCAACCTGCCTGTTTCGAGATGCTGTCCAAGGTCCCCTTCGGAAAGTCGAAATGGGGATGGCCGGCGACGCTCACCCTCCGCCCGGGGTAACCCGAGTGGAAGAACTGCCGATGGCTGCCCTTCTGGCGGCGCGGCACCCAACCCTCGCGCGCGAGCTTGTCGAGGACATCCCTGACCTTCATGTGGCCATGCTTGCACGCCGGGGTGCCAAGTCAATGCGCCCAAGGCGCAATGCTCTGGCACCCCCGACCCCTAAACGCAAGATGAAAACCGGGCGCTACCCGGGGTCCGCACGCGCAAATGGTTCGGCGAAATAGTAGACCGTACCGCAGACTCTCTCCATGCCTCCGTCGTCATCCTGTCGCTCTGCTCAACGCGTAAGTTCCAAGCCTTGCAGCTTTCTTGCATTTTCCGAGTCATCGAATCGCCACGTGCAATCCCTTCAGCGGTATTGAACCCGCACACTGAGGAGGAACCTCATCAAAGTCTTCGGCAAAGCGCAGTCCGCGTGTCCTATTCCAGCAACACCGCCTGCTGCAAACAAGAGTAAGGGTGTGTCGGAATCATTTGGAAATGGCCTGATGCGGTTCCCGTCTCGGTCCGTCAATTCGATGGGTAACTCTCGCCCCAAGACCAACTCTGTCGATCTTGGCATCCCAACCAATATCTCCAACCGACTATTGCCACGACGGAATTTGTGGAGAACAGCCGCTAAAGAAAACCCGGTTGCCAGACATGCCTTTACGTGTTGCACCCTTCCATGGCGTCCCCCGGAACATCCGCCGACCGCAAAGGAGCATCGCGAGTGCAAGAAATCGCATCCGAGATGGCTTGGCCGAAGTTCCGTAATCGGTCCGTGGGAGGCCAAAGGGGCCGACGGAATATACACACGCCGCATCGCGGCGTGTTGGAAGCATCCGTATTCGAGTCCGAGAAATATCTGCTCCGCCAGTTCCTTCGGGCTATGCTCTGGTCCGATTGGCTCGCAAGAAACAGGGCATAGAGTTCGCCGCGGGACGTGAAGTTGTCGGCACTTTGAAGTATGTCTTCATCACGCATCACGCTCGGCTCGAATTCCGTATGCCCTTCGCCGAAACTGCAGAACCTGCATTTACCAGGACAGGCGGCGATCGCCACACCAATCTGACCGAGAGCAATGCACTCATTCTTGAAGCGTCGCCTCGTGACGGCATCCGCCACCGCGCGCAGAAGCGAGGCTTCGATAGATGTCTCGGGGAACTGCAGCAAGAATGCACAGTTTTCCTTGGTTATGGCTCCACCGCCGGCGAGGCGGCCACGCCTGAAACGGCGACGTTAACGGTTTTTGGATGGAGCCGATGGTTGGGGATTTTAGAGGAGCCCTGCGAGGTCTTCCGGCGAGACGTCCGCCTGCCGCAGGATCGCCCGTAACGTGCCGCGATCGAGCTGCCGGTGATTCGGGACCACGGTCTGGGCGTATGGATCATCCCGGCGCATGACGATGTGGCTGCCGTGCTGCCGGCGCACCGCAAAGCCCGCCTTCTCCAAGGCGCGTACCAACTCCTGTCCAGACACCTGGGGGAGCTTGCTCATACGGCGACCAGCATCGCCTCGAACCGCTCCTCAGGCACACCGAGCCCATCATCCTGTAAGGCAAGCACGTAGCCCTCGATGGCCTCACGGATATTGGCGATGGCGGCCTCGCGGCTGTCGCCCTGCGAGATGCACCCAGGGAGGCTGGGGCACTCGGCGACCCAGAAGCCATCCTCGCCGGGGTATATGATGACCTGTCGCATGCCCGGGATGATGGGCGCTCCGATGCCGGACCGCAACTCTCAGTCCTCTCAAGCGGCTATGCATTGGCACCCACGACAAGGGTCTGCGACGGCGACCGAGAGCGCCAAGGCTGCAACCGGCGGCCAACCCGCCGTTCGCAGCACCCTATTGTTAAACTAAGCCGCTGCGCGGCGAAGCGGTGGGTGACGTTGTTGTCTTCGACCGTCACCAAGGCCCCCGTCAGCGCGGATTGCGATCCCACCAATCGAAGCGGCGATCGCCTCCTGGCCCGCCTCGGTTTGCTCGACGACGCGCCTCCGCTTTTCGGCTCGGCCCACGCGGTATCACGTGCCGGCGTACTGCTGGCGGTGCCGGCCCTGATGCGGAGCGGCATCTTCGAGTGCGCGCAGCAGATCTACGTGAGTTTGGGACCGGCGTTTTTCGGTCTGCGCACCACCCTCCTGACCCTCCTCATCATGGCGCTGTGGCGCATCAAGCGCCCAGAGGCGCTCAAGAAACATTGTGTTGCTTCGGCAGGCGTGCGTGGGGCCGGATTTTCTGGGTTTTCCGAGAACGCGTGAACTCCCGCCAGCCCCTGGGGACGTTGTCAGGGCGCGATTCCGGACGCGCCGTGGCGGTC
>JBBRVX010000370.1:0-3032 GCA_038246475.1 Thermomicrobiales bacterium
AATGCCGGCGGCGGCGGCGGGGGTGGCGGGGGCGCCAAACCGCCCAGAGAGATCACGGAAGCTCCCACCACCGCGGAAAAGAAGCCCAAGGGGGATAGGGTCAAGGGCGACAAGAAGAACGATGGCGGCGCGGCGACCCCAGCCCCGGTGACGGGCGGCACGGATACGCCGGAAACGGCGGGTACTCCGGCCGCCCCGGTGGACGAGATCCCGGCGACGCCGGCGGTCCCGGCCGACGACAGCACGATCACCGAGGATGAGAACATCGTCGTTCAGGACACAACGCCCGGCGAAGACACCACCGAAGACGAGGTCGTGCAGGACACCACACCTGGTGACGCCGCCGATGCGCCGGACGTCGTTCAAGAGGTGACGCCTTCCGCCGAGACGGGGAGTGAGCCACCGGCCGGCGAAGAAACGACCGAAGGAACTACCCCCGCCGAACCCGAGCTGGCGATCCCGGCGGAAGAGCCCGTCGTGGACGCGACCGGGGGCGTTGACCCCGTTGCTGTTGAAGAGGCGCCGGCCGAGGTCCCAGCGGAGGTGGCGCCAGCGGCGGACGCGCCGGTCGTGGATGACGCCAGCGGGGCGGATGGGCTGCCGGCCGACGGCGGCGAGACAGCGGCCCCCTAGACGATTCGCGGTGCGGCGTGCGGCGCTCGGGGTGCCTTGGCCCACGAGCGCCGCGCGCCGTTACACGTCTCCTGGCCAGACGATGATGCGTCGATTCCATCACGGTCGGGTTCGCGCGGCGTTGCTCTTTCCCCTGGTGATGCTGCTGTCGTTGACCTTCGCCGCGCCACGCGCCGGGGATCTCCTGGCCGAACCCGCGCGAGCCACGATCACCTCCGCTTCTCCGGAGGCCATCCGCGCCAGGGCCACGCCGGCCCCGCATGCGGACGGCGACCAAACGGAGCTGCACGCCGAAACCCGAAACGACGTCAAGACGTTGGCGGCCCCCGGCGTGCCATTCGCTGGCGCCGATGCCGAGCTTGCTCTGGCCTGGCAACGGGGTGGCTGCCATGTGAACCCTGGCAATTCATCGTGCGTCCTGCTCGGGCTGGCCGTGGGCTGCGATACCGACCCGGACGATCCTGGTTGCCGTGCGGACCATGATGGTGATTTCTGCATCGACGTGGCGGAAGTGCGTGCCGGACTCGATCCGTTTCAGCCAGCCGATTGTGTGGGCGGCCGGAATGGACATCCCGTGCTCAATTGCCTCTTCCTGACCGTCAATCTGGCGTGCGACAGGGAGAGCGACGCAACGGCCGCCGCCACACCGGAGCCCTGCACGGCGAATGGCGCGGCCTGCTTCGCTCGCGAACAGACAACGGCCTTGGATTGCCCCTTGCTCGCTCGCGATCCGCCCTGCGATGGATTTGCGCCGGTGTCGAAAGGAGCGGCCACGGCGCCCCCAGCCATTTGTCCTTCGCCATGCGCACGTCCCGATTGCGACATGATTGTTAACGATGTACTCTCCAGCGGACGAAGACGGGTAGCCCGCGTTCACGCTGTTCCGGCCATGCGGACGGAGTCCTGCTGGAAGAGGTTTCATGTCCAACGATGCGCCAGAGGCCGCGCCGGCAGGGCCGCGGAAGTCAACAACACGGTCGCGCTTCATGCGCCGCCTGGCGCTCCTGCAGGCAATTCTCCTGCTAGCCGCGGTCGTCGCTGCCTTGCCGAGCGCCTTCCGCAGCATGGGCGTCCAGCTCAATGACAGTCAGGCGCGGACGCTGTTCGACTTCCCAGGCGGCGCCCCGGCATCGGCGGAGACCGCCATGGCCACCGCGGATTCCGAGAGCTTCTTCAACATCGCGGCCATCGATCTCGATGAAGAGACGGGGAGCATTACGCTCGCCGTCTCCGGACACCGCAATTGCGGGGAGCAGTGCGCGGCGCTGAAGATGACCCTCTTCTCGCTTGATGACGACGCTGACGTGCGGCGGGCGCTGCCGCCCTCGGCTCCGCTCAAGCTTGATCCGACAGTTCAGTTCATCAGCCAGACCGTGCAACTCCCCATCCGCGGGCAGCCGAGCCAATTCCCATTCGACGACTACCTGCTCTGGCTCGGGCTGAACGGAACCCTTGCCGTCGCCGGCACACCCGTACCGCTGACGCCGGAATTGGTCGCCGGCAAGGCTGTCTTTTCCACCCAGAACCAACTGCGGGATTTCACCATGCAACCTCCAGTCGATATTCCTCCGGCGCGGGTGCGAGCCGTGGCCGATCCCTACGACTTTTTTGGCGTCCAGGAGCTCCGCTTCGAGCGCCCCGTGCACATGGAGATCCTCTCCGTCCTGCTGGTGATGCTGATCGGCGTCTCCGCCATTATGGCGGTCGCCATGCGCGATATCAGCGACTTGATCGTCGGCATCGGCAGCCTGGTACTGGGCATCTGGGGAGTGCGCTCGGTGCTCGTGCCGCAGCCGATGCCAGTGATCACGAGCGTCGATCTGGCCCTCTCCGTAATCATCCTTTTTGTGCTGCTGGGCCTCTCCTTCCGCGCCGCCGTGCATTTCCACGAGGGCGCAGAGCTGCCGCAGGTGAACCTGCGTTGGAGGCGAAGGGAGTGAAGGGTGCGAAGGGCTGGGCTCTCCGATGACGGACTTGGAACGTACGGACCTGACCGCGGGGGCGATCACGGCGGCCAGCATCATCACGGCGGAGACGGAAGCCGCGGGGCCCGTGAACGCACTGAAACGATTCCACGCGTCGATGCTGGCATCGCACCCGGGGTACACGCTGCTGGTGGAGATCGTGCGGGCCATTCAGCAGCATCAGCCCTCGTTGCTGGCCAAGCAGGCCGCGTACTCGTTGCTCTACGCCGTGCCCTCCGTATTGATCATGCTCGTCTCGCTGGCGGCCATCGTCGACAAGAACACCGGGGCGGGCGTTTCGGCGCCCCTGCGCGGCTTCATCGCCGATCAGGCTCCGGCCGAGCTGCAGCCGCTGCTGGAGACGCTGGTGCGGCGGGCCCTGGTCGAAACCAGCGAGAACACGGCGGTCATTGCCGCGCTCATTTCCCTTGGCGT
>JBBRVX010000371.1:0-3020 GCA_038246475.1 Thermomicrobiales bacterium
CGCGCGGCAGGGCGCCGGAACGATCGCGGCCTTCATCGCCGAGCCGGTGATGGGCACCGGCGGGGTGATCGTGCCGCCCGAGGGCTACTTCGCGCGGGTGCGCGAGCTCTGCGATCGGCACGACATCCTCCTCATCGTCGATGAAGTGATCACGGGATTTGGCCGACTGGGATCGTGGTTCGGCATCGAACAGTGGGGCGTCCAGCCGGACATCATGACCGTCGCCAAGGGGATCAGCAGCGGCTACATCCCCCTCGGCGGCGTCGTTCTGTCCGATCGGGTGCGCGAGCCACTCTACAGCGATCCCGAGCTGACGCTGATGCATGGCTTCACTTACACCGGTCACCCGGTGGCCTGCGCGGTCGGGGCGCGCAACGTCGAGATCATCGCGCGAGAAGGGCTCGTCGAACGTTCGGCGCGGGTGGGGAGCTATTTCCTGGACCGGCTGCGAGAAGTCGGCGATCGGCACGAGTCTGTCGGCGAGGTGCGCGGGCGGGGAATGATGGCCGGGGTGGAGTTCGTCCTTGACCGCGCTACGCGCGCCGAGGCCGCGACGGCAAACCGCATCGCACCGAAGGTGTCGAAGGAGGCGCTGCGACGGGGGCTGATCTGCCGGCCGATGCCGGGCTCGGACGTGCTCGCCTTCTCCCCGCCGTTGATCGCCGACGAGGGCGATGTCGATCGCATCTGCAACATCGTCGACGAGGCGATCGCGGCGGTTTGCGAATGAGTCGAGGAAGCGAGAGGTCGAGGAGTCGAGAGAGACGGCAAGACGGCAAGACGGCAAGACGGCAAGAGCCGATAGCCGATAGCCGATAGCCGATAGCCCAGAAGGAGATCACATGGCGGTTCGTTTCGGGATCGACACCGGGGGGACGTTCACCGACCTGATCGGCATCGACGACGCCACGGGGGCGCTGGTCGTGGCGAAGACGCCTTCGACGCCGGCGCGCCCCGTCGACGCCATCATGAATGCCATCGCGCTGAGCAAGGCCGACACGAGCGCCCTCGAGGGGATCAGCATCGGCACCACCGTGGCCACCAACGCGCTCTTGCAACGGACGGGGGCGACGGTCATCTACGTCACCACCGAGGGGTTCACCGACGTGCCCCACATCCAGCGCATGAACCGCAAGCACCACTTCTCGTTGACGTGGACCAAGCCGGAGCCGCTCGTTGAACGCCGCAACTGCCTCGGCGTTGACGAACGGCTCGACTTCCACGGCCGGGTGCTGATCCCGATGACCGATGAGGCGCTGGAGAATCTGGCTACCCGTGTCGCCGGCCGTATCGCGGACTATCCGGAGGGCGATACGGCCATCGCCGTCTGCCTCCTCTTCTCCTACGTCAATCCCGCCCACGAGCTGCGCGTGCGCGAGTTCCTGCGGAAGCGCTTCCCGGACGTGCCCGTCTCCCTCTCGCACGAAGTCGCCCCCATCTGGCGGGAATACGAGCGCGGCAGCACGGCGATCGCCGACAGCTATGTCAAGCCGATCATGCAGCGCTACATCGAAGAGGCGTTCGCGGCCTTCGCCGCGGGCGGTCTGGACGCGCCCTGGTCGCTGATGAAGTCGAACGGCGGCAAGACTCCCGCCGACGCCGCCGAGGCCGAGCCGATCAAGTTCCTCCTCTCCGGTCTGGCTGGAGGAATCATCGCTGGCCAATACTTCGGGGCGCTCGCCGGGGCCAGTAATCTGGTGACGCTGGACATGGGGGGCACCTCCTGCGACGTCGGCCTCGTGCGCGACGGCAAGATCTCCCACTCGAACAACTTCGAGATCGAATGGGGTCTGCCGGTCGCCACCCCCACCATCGACCTGACCACCATCGGCGCGGGTGGCGGGTCGATTGCCTGGATCGACAAGGGCGGCCTGCTGCGCGTCGGCCCGCAAAGCGCGGGCGCCGCACCTGGCCCGGTCTGCTACGACACCGGTGGCGAGAACGTGACCGTGACCGACGCCAACCTCGCCCTGGGGCGGTTGAACTCCGACTACTTTCTGGGCGGAACTATTCAGCTCAACATGGCCAAAGCGGAGGCGAAGCTCGACGAGCTTGGCGCCCGCTTCGGCATGGGCAGGATGGAGATCGCGCAGGCGATCGTCGACATCGCCAACGAGAACATGGCCAACGCCATTCGCGTCCTCTCCATCGACCGCGGCCTCGATCCGCGCGAATACACCCTCGTCGCCTTTGGGGGCGCGGGTCCGCTGCACGGCGCCGACATCGCCGCCAAGATGGGGATGACGCATGTGGTCATCCCGGTCTATCCCGGGCTGACCTCGGCGTTCGGAGCATTGATCGCCGAGCCGAAGATCACGCAGGTCTGGAGCAAGCATTTCCGCTCCGACGCCATCGACGCCAAGACGGTCGGGGAGCACTTCGAGAGCATGGTCGAAGCGGCCCTCGATCAGCTCCGGCGCGAAGGGTTCAACGGCGAGCCGGAGATCGAGCGCTCGATCAGCATGCGTTACTGGGGGCAGAACTACGAACAGGACGTGCCGATGGAGGCCGGCCCCGTCACCCCGGAGCTTCTAGAAAGGACGCTGCGCGCCTTCGACAAGGTCCACGAAAAGGTCTATGGCTATTCGATTACCGGCGAAGTGATCGAGCTGATCCGCTTCAATGTGACCGTCTCAGGGCACACGGGGAGCGTGTCCCTGCCGGCCATGGCCTCCAACGGCCATCGCCCGTCCGGGAGACCGGTCGACGCGCGCACGGTTTACTTCCACGGGCACGGCTTGACCAACACGCCGATCTACCGGCGCGAGGAGCTGCCGGCCGGGTTCACGGCCACCGGCCCCCTGATCGTCGAGGAAGTCAGCTCGACGACGGTAGTGCACCCTGGGCAAGCGCTGGCAGTCGGGAGTGCTGGAGTGATGACAATTGCGTTGTAAAGTGATGTCCATACTGCTCGAATCCCCGGCTCTCGCCAGGCGCCCAATTGTAGGGGCGACGCCTGCGTCGCCCGCGCTGATTGGCCGCGAACGATGATTCGGGAAACGCCATTTTCAGCCGAGAAC
>JBBRVX010000372.1:0-3016 GCA_038246475.1 Thermomicrobiales bacterium
CGGCGGTGGGAGCCTCGCGCGTCAGCTCACGGCGGTGTTTGGCCCTATGGCCTCAGGGTGGCGGCTCGTCGTGGCCGTGGCGATCCTGATCCTCCTGGCCATTCTGGGCGTCGTCAGGATCGCCGCGTTGACCACCGGTGATAGGGGTTCAATGGCCAGCTCCGATGTGGAACGCTGGCTTCCCGTCATCCTGATGGCGATGGCGCCATTCTGGTTTGTTATCTCCGGGGTGCTCAACCGCTTGCCGCGCCATCTGCTGGTCGGGATCGTGGGGTTCGCCGGCGCGGCTGCCGGCCCCCTGCTCGCTCTTGCCTGGCGCGATTCCCTCGCCCTCGCCGCCGCCATCCTGGGCCTCGTTCTGCTCGCGGACGGAAGCTACATGCGCAATCGGTTCTGCCGGGCGGCCTGACCGATCTGCCTGGTACGGGTATTGCATCGGGTCCGCCAAACGGAGAGCGTGATCGGCATCACCCGGTTGGCCCACCTCTCCTCATCGTCGGCCTTTCCGCGAATGACCCTGGAGCAGGTTGGTTGGAGACGACAATGCATCTCCCCGTTACGCTCTCCGTCAACGGGCGCAAGCACCCCATCATGGTCGAGCCGCGCCGGACCCTCCTCGACGCCTTACGCCACGATCTCGGCCTGACCGGCACGAAGAAGGTCTGTGATCAGGGAAATTGCGGCGCCTGCACCGTCGTCGTCGATGGCCGCGCCATGTACTCCTGCCTGCTCCTGGCCATCGACTGCGGCGATCGCCAGATCACCTCCATCGAAGGGCTGGCCGATGGCAACGCGCTCGATCCCTTGCAGGACGCCTTCATCCAGCACGACGCGTTTCAGTGCGGCTACTGCACCTCGGGGCAGTTGATGAGCTTGCACGCGCTGCTCGAAACGAAGTCAAACCCCTCTGACGATGACATCCTGCGCGCCGTCACCGGCAACATCTGTCGCTGCGGCGCCTATCAGAACATTCTCGCGGCGGGCCGTCAGGCCGCTGACGAGCTTGCGCAAGCCTCCGTTCAAAGCGAGTGAGGAAACGATCCATGCCGGCATTCCGGGTCGCGAAAAAAGAAGAAGGCGAAGAGGGCGGCGAGTTCCAGCTCATCGAGGAGGAAGGCATCCCGCCCTGGCATCGTGACGAACCCCTGTCGATCGTCGGTCAGGCGTATCCCCGCCTGGAAGGGCGGGAGAAGGTCACCGGAGGCGCGCGCTACGCGTCCGACGTCCGGCTTCCCGGGCAGCTCTACGCGCGTGTGCTGCGCAGTCCCCATCCCCACGCCAGAATTCGCCGGCTTGACCTCTCCTGTGCCGAGGCCGCGCCGGGCGTGCACGCGGTCCTCAGCCGGCAGAATGCTCCGGAGATGGAGTGGTACGAGGACGGCCAGCTCTTCGCCTCGACGCTTCGCTTCGTCGGCGACGAGGTCGCCGTCGTCGCCGCCGAAAGCGAAGAGCTCGCCGCCGATGCCTTACGCCTGATCGACGTCGAGTACGAGCCGCTCCCCTTCGCCACGACGATTGATGCGGCGCTCGCGCCGGATGCCCCGAAGATTCACGACGACGGCAACATCGCCGGCGAACCGAAAACGTACGAGCGCGGCGACCCGGAGGCCGGCCTGCGCCAGGCCGATGTCGTCATCGAGGCGACGTACGAAACGCAGTGCGCCTTGCACAACGCCTTGGAAGCGCATGGCTGCACGGCGAGCTGGGAAGGCGACTCGCTCGCGCTCTGGGCTTCCACGCAGTCCGTCTTCGCGGTGCGGGAGGAAGTTGCCGAGAAGCTGCGGTTGCCCGTCCATCGCGTGCGCGTCATCAAGCAGCACATGGGCGGGGGCTTCGGGGCCAAGCAGATTTCGTGGAAACAGGATGTCTTCGCCTCGCTCCTGTCGAAAGAGGCCGGCCGGCCCGTCCAATTGATGCTCGACCGCGAGGCGGAAAACCTGGCGGCCGGCAACCGCAACCCGACGCGTCAGCGGCTGCAGCTTGGCGCTCGGCGCGATGGAACCCTCACCGCCATCGTCGTGCAGATCGAGCAGGCCGTCGGCGCCCATCGTACCGGCGGCGAAGCGAGCAATGTCAGCGGCATGTACCAGACCCTCTATCGTTGTCCCAATGTGCGCACGGAGCAGACCGCCGTTTACACCAACACCGGCCCGGCCGTCGCCTTCCGCGCGCCTGGACACGTCGAGGCCGCCTTCGCCCTCGAACAGGCCATGGACGACCTGGCACGGAAACTCGAGATCGATCCCGTCGAGCTGCGGCGGCGCAACTACTCCGATCGCGACCAGCTCGAAGACAAGCCCTTCACCCTCCCCGAAGGCTTGCAACTCAGCTACGACCGCGTCACCGAGGCCTTCGGCTGGGATGCCCGCGCGAAACCACCCGCGGCCGGCTCGAAACGGCGGGGATTCGGCTTTGCCGCGCACGACTGGTCGGCCGGCACGGGTCATCCCCCCGGCTACGCCTGGATCAATCTGAACGCCGACGGCTCGGCCCAGGTCATCACCGGCACGCAGGACATCGGCACTGGTACGCGAACCGGTCTGGCCCAGATTGCCGCCGAGGAGCTCGGCCTGCCATTGGATCGCATTTCCCTGCTCCTCGGCGACACCGCGGTCGGTCCCTACTCCCCGGTCAGCTCCGGCAGCGCCACCCAGGCCACCATCGGCCCCGCCATCCGGGCTGCTGGAGCCGACCTCAAAAAGCAACTGCTGGAAGTTGCCTCCGCGCTGCTGGAAGTCAGCGCCATGCGGCTCTCCGTGGAGGAGGGTCGCATCCTCGTCGACGGTGACGCCGCACGATCGGTGGCCGTGACGGAGATAACCTCGAAGATTGCCCCCTCCATGTTGCAGGGCCGCGGCGCGCGCGGGCCGAACCCGGAAGATAAGATCGTGCGCACCTTCGGCGCGCAGTGCGCCGAGATCGAAGTCGATGTCGAAACCGGGGAGGTTACCGTGTTGCGCGTGGTCACCTCCCACGATTGCGGCCGGATCGTGAACCCGAAGTTGGTCGAAAGCCA
>JBBRVX010000373.1:0-2949 GCA_038246475.1 Thermomicrobiales bacterium
CATGGTGCCGATGATGTGGAGGTTGGCCGGCACGCCGAATTCGCGCTTGGAATATGGTAACCGCACCTTGAGCGCATTGCGCATACTGAGCCGCTTGTCGGGCTCGATCAGGGTGATGAGCTCGCCGAATACCTTCGAGACATTGGCGCGGTTGATCTCGTCAATTATTAGGACGAACTGCTGCGGCGCATCTTGGCTGGAAGCAATTTCAGCGTCACCTCCGACTGGTCGGATAAACCGGGACAGCGCATCCTTGTTCACGCGGTTCGCCGCGATGGAATAGAACGTCCTCATCTGGAAGTCCCCCTCGACGATGGTGTCGAGGGGCAACGGTTCGTCGAGAACGGACAGCCAGCGCACCTTGCGGCGATGGTAATACGTGGGTTCGCCGTCTTGCTCGAAATAGTAATCGTCCACTACCTCGCCAACTGCTCGAAACGCCTTGTTCCCTGAGGGAACGATGACGATGTCGCCAACTTTCATTGAATTGCGGAAGGGATGTAGCTGGGAGTAGTTGCTTGGTTGATCATTCTCGCGAGGAACGCTTTTCCATTCCTTGCGAATGGCCTCAAGCGTCGAAAATCGTGTGTCGGACCAATCTACGTCTCCTCCCCATCCAAGCGCAACATAATCGCCCGCGATGCAGCTATCGTAGACGCTGTCCTGATAGCCGATCACACCAAGACCCATTTTCCAGAATGAGCGTCCCGCTAGATTTACCGATGCCACTGGCTCTGCTGGCGCTTTTAGAGCCTCGTTGGCCACGGCACACAGTTCACGGAAGATTCCCGGCTGCGGTTCAAGCCGGAACCCAGCAGAGGCCGCTTCCTGATCCTCGCTTGACGATGTCTCGGGACGAAGGCCTTCAACAAACTCTTCATAGGAAAAGCTCTGGTGGAAGGTCACGAAGCGAATTCGTCCTTCCTTGGAGAGATCTTCGTATCGCCGCATCAGATCATCGCGATCCTCCGGGACAGCTTCTCCGCACAAACGCACAGCCTCAAACGCGGTGCGATAAGTCTTGCCGGTCCCAGGCGGGCCGTAGAGGATGAGGTTGGTGGGCTCCACGGGCGTTTCCTTGTCCTTCATCTCATTGCCATCGGAGCTACTGAACAGGCGCTCGCGCCATCCATGATCGATGAACCACTGGTGATCCTGTGGTTCTCCAAACAGCAAAAAACGGCGCAGGCGGTCGGCATATTTGTCTTCGCCAGGATCGCGCAGCCGCCAAACGGCGTCATTATTGGTGTATAAGAACCACATGCGCGGCTCGTCCCACGCCTGCCAATCGACACCAACTCGAAGGCCATCGTTGCTCGCCTCGGTTATGGTGCCTTCCGCGCGAAAGCGATGGGCTGTGACGATCCTGCCCTCGGCACCGAACGGAAGATCGCGTGCTCGAGGAACGAAATCCTTCAGGAACATCCGGTCGCCAATCTGCATTTCGCGCACGCGGCGATTATTGGGACTTCCGGTGTCGGTTAGAAGGCTCCATTCGTTCCGCTCGACAAATCGGGGCAAGCCATCCTCGCGGCCCCATAACGATGTCACTAACCATACTGGCACGGCATCAAGCTCGCGGGTCACGTCAAATTTCTCCTTGCAGGTCACCCAAATGAAGCCCTGCACGTCCCACATGTCGCGCGGCTTCCAGTTCCAATCGTCAGCCATGATCCGCCCGATTTCACGGGCCATGGCGTTCACCCGCTCGAGTTCTTCGCGCGCCAAGGGCGCATTCGCGAAAGCAGGATTGCCGAGCAGCAAGCGCGCGGCATAGTCCGTAGGTGTTGATCGGATCGGGAATAGGCCATTTGGATCCACAAGGGCCCGAAGCATAGTCGGGAACATCCTGCTTTCGGCGTAAGGATTACTCGGCAAGTCGCCGCGCATCACGGGCCAGACAGTCGCCAGATACGCGACGACTCCCTCGATAGGATCTCCGGCGCGCGCCAATCGACCCGTGGCTGTCTCAACTAAGCCAGGATTCGCAGTGCGTGGATTGTCGATTACCTTTTGCGCACGCCAATCGATAAGATTGCATTCTAGTCCAGCTCGGCCCGCCAGAAGATCGATCAGGGCCGCACCAAGCGCTTCGTCAGATTGGTCCGCCATGGCGGCAAGAACACGTCCCGCCTCCGCTACGACGGCATGCTTATAGTCGCGTTCCATCGACTCAAAGCTTGGACTGTCATCGAAACTCTTGAAATCAGTATGGATCGAAAGAAACTTCGCCTTCAGACGCTCCAGCCCCGCCCGGTCAACCTTGAATCCGGCCACGTTCCTCAGATCGAAGCGATAGCGAATGGTTGAGCTGGGTTGGTCACTGCCAATAGGGCTGTGTCGCTCAACCAATTCCACCATCGCTTTGTCGGCAAAGATTTTTCCCTCCAACACTCCGCAAACTGCCGGCATTGCGTTCTCAAGACCCATGCGGGAATGAATATCCCCCGACACAGCCTCGACGGTTCGCGCACCCCTCTGCCGAGCAGGCTCAATCACATGAGTGATGACAAAATCGCGAATTCTATCAGCTTGTGTTTGGGTCGGGTCGCCACGCCGATCAATTATCTGAAGGCCAAGCCGCGCCATGTGCTCTCGGGCTTCCGTGCCATTGCAAGTCTCGCTGCTCCGGGCTTCGCCATCCGGCATGTAAGCGAATGCGGCACCGAAAATAGCCTTGGAAGGATAACGCTTGCCCCCAATCTCCACTTCATAAGTGATGTTGCGATCAGCAAACTGATATTTCTCCATGAAGGCGGGGCGCCCTAACCGATCAAACTCGGCAGCAGCACGTTCGACGGCCTCAACATCACGTCTTCTCACTTACGTCCCTCCTCGGCCACCCAGGCCAGCGTATTCACAAGTCTCAGATGCTCAATGCTTTTGGCATCGAGCTCGAGCAATTTCGGATTGGCCAAAACAAGCGCGAGTGTGCGTGCGCGACTTATA
>JBBRVX010000374.1:0-2899 GCA_038246475.1 Thermomicrobiales bacterium
ACAGAGTTCGACCTGACCAAGAACGTCTGGACCATCCCCGCCGAGAAAACCAAGATGCGCGTCGCCCACCGCGTGCCGCTGACCCCGCAGGTGCTCGCCATCCTGGAGGAACTGCGCGAGATCAGCGGCAACCGCCGCTACCTCTTCCCAGACCAAGGCAAGCGGGATCGTCCCATGTGCTAAAACACGATCAACCTCGCCCTGAGGCGTATGGGGTTTGATAGCAAGACGATGACCGCGCATGGTTTCCGCGCCATGGCCAGCACGTTGCTGAACGAGCAGGGCCATTGGAACCCCGATGCCATCGAACGCCAGCTTGGCCATGCCGAGAGCGATGAGGTGCGCCGGGCCTATGCGCGCGGTGAGCACTGGGATGAGCGGATCAGGATGATGGAAAGCTGGTCCGACTATCTCGACCAGCTCCGGTCCGGCGCGAAGATATTGCAGGGCAGCTTCCGCAAACCGCCTAACGCAGCGATTTCTCGATGAAGCGGCGCAGGCTTGGGGGGTGCCGTACGGCGGTTAGTTCCGCCTCCATTCGTCTGGATTCGGCCCGATATTCGCCCTTACGACACGATGCTGCGAATGTCGGCATACGTCGATATTGCCGTTCGCAAGATTGGCGCTGGTCGGGCGGCGAGGGTTGCCAAAAACAATTTTTCAGTCGCGTTGCCTTCCGCTTCGAAGACCTCGTTCATTCGTCGCGCAGCGAAACAGGGTTGCCAAGTCATATAATTTGGAATAATAAAATACCACTTGTTATATAGGACAAATCGAATGGCAAAGCGCATTAAGCTGAAGCGATCCCGCGCCCTTGTTCCGACTCCAACAGGTAGTGACCTCGCCATCGAGACGGTGAAGATCACGCAGGCCCTAGCAAACGACAAACGTATCAAAAAATATGTTGTCGAGTCAGACAATGCCACCGGCATCACGAAAATTAGAGCTGTCGGCTACAACGGCCAAAACGTCGTGCAGGAATTGCTAGGTCCAGGCTTGGTCCAGAGCACCACGTCCCGCCCTGTTGGCGATACGCCAGCCGAACGGCGCGCAGCCCGAGACGAGAATATCGTTGCCTTTCATCTCAAGAATTTGAGCCAGGAAGAAACGGCCGAACGGCTGAACTGCTCACAGTCGCTCGTTTCGAAGGTGTTGCGCCGAGAAGGGTATCGCTAGGACAAAATCCCCCTTAATTCAGAATCTTAGCTCTGTATCATTGGTTCTGACGGTGGACATCTGCGAGGTAATGCGCAGATGATAAGGAAAGCCAATACGAGGATGGCAGCCAACTCCGGATCGCCAATCTCTCGTCGCCATGCCAAGGTAGGATATGGCGTCATTCTCCCACTACTCGTTCCAGACCTTCACGTTCGACGATCTCCCGGTCGGTCGCGACACATGGATTATGGACGAGGCCTATATGGCCGAGTGGGAGGCGGAGTGGCTCAAGAACATCGACGAAGATGAGGATGCCTCGCCCTATACGGTAGGCTACATCACCCCGGTCAGTATCGAGTTTATCACGCCGACAGGTGCTGAAATCCGTTGGTATCCTAATACGCATGACCGCTTTCATGTTGTGAAGACCTTTCTCCCGCACGAGGCATTCGTCAGGGCAGCGCTCGCTTACGAATATGAGAAACGGGTGACCGTGTTCGTGAAGAGCGAATGGCTGCGCAAGCTACACCTTCGCTCAAACTCGATTTTCGCGATGATCGATGCGGTCGACATGACGGCTGCGATCCAGTCAGGCACCATCTCCCATGAGAAGGTCATCGAGCTGCGCAACGCACTGGACGAACTCGCGGCTCGATACCCGTTCATCTCCTTCATCTCGTTCGCCGATAGTCTGTTACTCAAGACGAACTGGACCGCGGGCATGGTCGATACCGACGTCAAATACACCTATGTGCCGGAGAACCTCCTCATCCTCTTCCAGCAGTTGCAGGCGCTGTACCGGGACGCATTAGGCCTCGAAATCTATGGCGTGTTCGCACAAGGGTCGAACGAATATTATGATGACCCGCTTCTCCATATCTCGAAAGCGCAGAACCACATCTCGCTCAACAGCCTGGGACTTCCATTCGCGCAAATCTCGCTGATAGAAGCGGCTGCACGCAAGGCCATCAAGGTAGGGACCCATCCTCGCATGGAAATCTACATGGACAGCGACCTATTCCATTCGCTCATGTTCAAGAACTACCAGCGGAAGGAAGCTTGGCCTTCGGCGCTCTACAAACCGAAGTTGACGTCGGAGTCGGGCCACTATTACTATGCCGCCTGCGACGATCTTATCTCCTGCCTGCATCAACCTTGAACGTCGGATTGACGCTCGATCCATCCGGCTGGATTGGCGGTTATGTCCCACTAGCCGCCTAGCGCCGCGATTTCTGGATAAGGCGGCGCAGGCTGGCGACGGTGATCAGGGTTGACGCCCCGATCTTGACGACATCCACCTCGCCCGCTGCGATGAGTTCATAGAGCTTGGAGCGACCAATCCCCGTCAGTTGCACCGCAACCGGAATACGCACGGTCAACGGCTCAAGCGGAAGCTGCGGGACTTCCGGCATGGTGGCGGTTCTGGGCAGGGGGCGAGGCATGAAGTTCACTTTCGGCTGATGGATTTCATACGGGTGAATATGACCGAGATTGTGCTCCGGCTCTATCGCCGCTTCTACGCCTGACCACACCCCGCAGTCGGGGACAGAAAGAAAGGCTCCCGGGAAGCGGGGAATAGGTGGGGAAAGCTGCGGCAGGCGTTCCGCCTCCCGGCCTGGCCCGCCGTTTGGAGCTTCTTGGCTGTCAGTCGCAGCCCCGCGCGGCTGCGGCGGCTGGCGGATAGATCAGCGTATATCTGGCGGGATTTCGAGGAACGACCGATTTCGCTGTTTTTTTGATG
>JBBRVX010000375.1:0-2889 GCA_038246475.1 Thermomicrobiales bacterium
CAGGACTACGACGCGATCATGGTTTCGCCCATCACCCCGACGAACCTGATTCCGGCCCTGCTGGCGGCCAGCGAAGCGGGCATCCCGATCATCAATGTCGATGAGAAGGTCGATCCCGCGGCGGCGGCGGACGCGGGCGTGGCCCTGACCACGGTCATTGCCTCCGATAACCGGGACGCCGGCGCCCGCGCCGCCCAATACATGATCGACACCATCCCGGATGGTGGTCAGGTGGCGATCATCGAGGGCAAGGCCGGTAATCAGTCCGGACTAGACCGCAAGGAAGGCTTCCAGGAGGCGATTCTGGCTCCCGGCAGCTTCGAGATCGTCGCCAGCCAACCGGCGGACTGGGACGGCCAGCGCGCCCTCGACGTCGCCACCAACATCCTCCAGGCCAACCCGGACATCGTCGGCATCTATGCGGCCAACGACACCATGGCCCTCGGCGTGGTGGAGGCCGTGCGCGCGGCGGGCAAGCTGGACCAGGTGACGATCATCGGCACCGATGCCATCCCGGCCGCCTTGACCGCCGTCGAGGCTGGTGACCTGGAGGGCACCGTCGCCCAGTTCCCGGCGGAAGAGGCCCGCATTGCCACCTCGTTGGCGATCCTGGCCTTGCAAGGGAACCCGGTGGAAGGCTTCATCCCCTCGCCAATCGAGCTCATCACGAAAGAGAACGTGGCCAAGATGATGCCCGAGGCCGAGGCCACCCCGGCCGCGTAACGTCGAGCGACAGGCGCGAGATCACGGATGGCAGATGCCGGATGTCGGAGTATGCGCTCCTGTCATCGTGCATCTGACATCTGCCATTCCTGATTCGGCGCCCCACAACCACGAAGGGAGACCGCGACATGCCCACCTTCGGCGCACATGCCTTCATCTGGGTCGGAGAGTGGAATCGGGAAAGCGGTGGCAGGGCCATCGCCGCCGCGGCTCGGGCTGGGGTCGATGTCGTCGAGATTCCCATGCTCAAGCCCGACGAGTTCGACGCGGCGCTGACCAGGCGGCAGCTCACGGAGGCGGGCCTGACGGCGATCTGCTCGCTGGTCTTGCCACGGGAGGCGCACATGCCCGCCCATCCCGGCGTGGCCCGCGACTTTCTGCGCCGCGCCATCGACCAGGTAGCCGCCATTGACGCCCCATTTCTGGGCGGCGTGCTCTACGCCCACCTGGGCTACCTCACCGGGGCCGCCCCCACCGACGCCGAACGGGCGACCTGCGCCACCGTGCTGGGCGAAGTCGCGGCCTACGCCGCCGAACGCGGCGTCACCCTCGGCCTGGAGCCCGTGAACCGCTACGAGACCTATCTCTACAACACCATCGGCGATACCTTGGAGTTGATCGACCAGATTGGTGCTCCCAATGTGACGATCCACGCCGATACGTACCATATGAACATCGAGGAGCCGGGGTTCGCCGGGCCGCTGCAGGCGGCGGCCGACCGGCTGGGCTGCATTCACTGTTCCGAGAGTGATCGCGGGGTGCCCGGCCAGGGGAATGTCCATTGGCACGATGTCTTTCGCGGGCTGGCGGCGATCGATTATCGCGGCCCGCTCGTCCTCGAGTCGTTCGCGGCCATCAATCCCGACCAAACCGGGGCGACCTGTATGTGGCGGAAGCCCAGCTACACCTCGGATCAGCTCGCCCGCGAGGGAGTGGCGTTTCTGCGCGAGCAGGCCGCTGCCGCCGGATTGCCGTGAACGAAAAGGGCCGCGGGCAGGTCAAGAACATCGCGGACGCGGAGCTGGCTGGGGAGCAACGGCGCGACTGCCATGAGGGGAGAACAATGAGCGAGGCCGATCGGAAGGCGACGCCGAGCGAACAACGCCGGTCAGAGTGGACCAAACGGGTCGATACCTTTGCCAGAGATGCGGCGCCCCGGACGCGACCCTTTGCCGAAGCGTTGGTGGCCATGGTCGCGGCCCCGCGCGGGGCAAGCGTGCTCGACGTGGCCACGGGATCGGGCATCGTGGCGGTCGAGGCAGCTAAGCTCGTCGGCCCAACCGGGACGGTCCTGGCCACCGACTTTGTGCCGGAGTGGGAGCCGTACGTCAGTGCCTCCGCCGCCGAGGCGGGCCTGGCGAACGTGACCTTCGCGACGATGCCGGCAGAGGCCCTTGATCTCCCGGACGCATCGATCGATGTCGTCCTGTGCCAGTTCGGTTTGATGTTCGTGGCCGAACCGGTGCAGGTTCTGCGCGAGCTGCGACGGGTGCTGCGAACGGGCGGCACGCTCGGCATCGCGGTCTGGAGCGTGCCGGAAAAGGTGGGCATCTTTCTCGTCGCCGGGATCGTCAGCGCCGCCCTGCCGCCGCCGCCCGCGGGCGGATCACCTTCGCCCATGGGGATGAGCGCGCCGGGCCTGATCGAGGGGCTGGTCGCCGAGGCGGGATTCCGCGACATCGTGGTGGAGCGCGTGACACGCTCGTTCGAGATCATCAATGCGGACGATGAATGGCGTAGCTGGAGCGCGGGGAGCAGCCCGTTCGCCGTCGGTCTGGCTGCCCTACCGGAGACCGAGCAAGAGCAGATTCGCGCGCAGGCCATCGCCGCCCTGGAGGGGTTCAGGGATGGCGCGGTCATGCGCATTCCCAGCGAGTCGATTCTGGTGCGTGCTACCCGGTGACGGGTGATGGGTGACAGGTGACGGGTGACGGGTGATCGGGTCATTGGCACGGTGAGCGGCGCGGACGTGGGACACGGACGCGGCAGCAGGACGCGGGACAGCGGGCGCCGGGATGCGCGAGGCAATGGCGGCCTCGAAGCGCGAGGCAATGGCGGCCTCGAAGCATGAGCAGAGCACGATGCAACTCGATACGCGGGTGAAAAACTGAGTACTGATGACCTGAATCTGAACGATACGATCCCGGCTCCCGCTGCCCCGCGTCC
>JBBRVX010000376.1:0-2888 GCA_038246475.1 Thermomicrobiales bacterium
TCAGGTGCGGGATCGGCTCCCGGCTGAGCGCGCCCGTGGCCGCCAGCGAAAAGGGGTCGCTGGCCTGGCTCTGGCTGTCCGCTTCCGTCAGCGCCCAGATCTTTTCGAACAGCGCGAAGCGGTCTTCCGGAACGGCGCCGTTGCCGCCAACCAGGGCCATCACCTCTCCATGCAGGCGGTCCATGCGCGGATCGGGATGCGCCCAGGGATAGGCCAGCGCCGCCGGGTCGAACGGCTCGACGAACTCCTGCACGAAGGGCAGCTCCAGCAGCCGCGAGCCGGCCGGAATCAGCAGCCGAATCGCGTACTGGATCGGTGAGACGTTGCCGATCAGGTCGTTCTCCAGGATGACCTTCAGCAAGTCCCGGTAGCCCTCGAGCGTGATCCAGGGATTGAACGTCACGAATGTCGGGTTGAGGTCGAGTCCCATCTCCCGGAAGAGACGGACGACGCGCAGGAAATCACTCCGGGTGTGGTGCTTGTCGAAGATCTCCAGGATGCGGTCGTCCACCGCCTCGACCGCGCTCGTCACGAAGAGGCAGCCCGTTTCGCGTAGTCGCGGCAGATGCCGCTGATGCTTGAGCAGGTGCTCGACCTTGATCGTCACGTCGTAGGTCAGCGCGGGAAAACGCTCGTGCAGCGCCTCGACGATACGCATGGCGTGGGTCGGGCCGTTGAAGAAGTCGGGATCGCCGAACGTAATGTGCTCGGCTCCGGCCGCCACCTGCTGCGCGATGTCCGCCAGCACCACCTCCGGCTGCACGATGAAGAAGCGGCCGTTGTAGACGGGCACGATCGGGCAGTGCCGGCAGAGGTTCTTGCACCCGCGCGTGGCCTCGGTGTAGCCGACCATCCGCCTGCCGCCATCGCGCATCTTCACATGGGCATAGCGCTGCAAGGCGGGCAGCCCTGCGCGGTCGGGTGTCTGGAACTGCAGCCGCTGCAGGGCGATCGCCGGCTCCGTTTGGGGCGCGGCGGGTGTGGTTCCGTTCGCCGCAATCCGCCCGGCGAGCGAAACCAGCCCTTCTTCAAATTCGCCGCCCAGAATCGAATCGGCGCCGATCCCCCGCAAATACGCCTCGTTCACCGGCGCGTAAAGGCCGTAAAAGCAGAGATGCGCGCGTGGGTTGATCCGCTTCACTCGCTCGATGAAGGTTGCCGCCAGCCGCGTCGCGGTGTGCATGGGTACGTGGAACGCCACCAGATCGGCGGCGGCAATCGCCTCGGCGTCGAGCCGCTCCATGGCCAGATCGAGGCAGGTCACTTGCGCGCCGACATCCCGCAGCCACGCCGCTGGCGAGGCGAGCCCAAAGGGCTGCCTCCCCATCTCGTAGGTCGAGATCAATACGACGTTGAGCGCTGGCGTCATGTTCGCATTTTCCATTGTCCCCGGTCCGCCATTTCGGGGAAGGTACGCAAGAACATGCGCGATGGGTGATGCGGCGGCAAGTGGCTGGTCATGACCCGGGAAGGATACGTCTCTTCACGCACTGCCATGCCGAGGAACTCCACGGACACGAGCGATCTCGACTTAACGCGGCGTACTTTGGCGGAGAACACGAGATTCCTCGTGCGCTCGGAATGACACCGTGCGCGCTAGGAATGATGCCCTTTTTCGCGATGCGGACGAACACGAGCGGATTCTACGGCGTGGCCACGGTAAAATAGCGCTCCGCGTCATCCTGCGGCCGGTAACTCAGGCGCTCAATCGCCTTGGTGATATCCCAACGCCGGCCGCTATTGGCAGAAATCGCGTAGAACACATCGAAGCCGATTTCGCACTCGATGGCCCGCGAGACGATCTGCGCACAGTCCCGTGGGCTGAGCCACATCCAGCGCGAGATCTCGTCCTTCGGTTCCGGCAGCATCCAGCCGATGCGCAGGCAGATCACGCTGACCCCATGCTGGTCGTACCAGAAGCGCCCCAGGTTCTCGCCAAACGCCTTTGAGACGCCGTACAGCGAATCGGGACGCACCGGCTGGTCGGCATAGATCGGCCACTGCCCGTCGCGGTCGTACATGCCCATGACATGGTTCGTCGAAGCGAAGACGATCCGCTTCACCCCCGCGCGCCGGGCGGCCTCGAAGAGGTTGTAGGTGCCGACAATGTTGTTCGGGAGGACGCTCTCCCAGGGCGCGTTCGTGTAAGGATCAGCGGCCATGTGCACGATCGCGTCGATGCCTCGCAATGCCTCTTCCAGGCGGCCGATGTCGGAGAGGTCCATCGTCACCCAGTCGTCGACAGGTGGGCTCTCCGGGATTCGCTGGTGATACAGGAGCCGCAGGTCGTAGCGATCGTGGAGCAGTTCGGCCAACGACCCGCCGATCCGCCCCCCGGCCCCTGTGATCAATACTCGTTGCCGAGCCGTCTCACCGACCGGTTTGGCCACGCCGCGACCTGCTAGCGCGGCGATCGCCCTGCGAGCCTCTTCCAGCGCAGCCCGCGTCGATTCGATCGCGGAGGTAGCCGCGTCGTCATCGAGCGGAACGTGATCGAGGTAGTGTCGCGCGCGAGCTTCCAACTCGCGCAACGATGCCTCGATCGGGCCGAGCAGGTCGTCCGCGCCATGCGCCGAAAGGTGGTACGGGGTCGTGTCGTTCACCATGAAAGCCAACCGCCATCGATAGGCAGGACCGTGCCGTGCACGTAATCCGCCGCCCGTGAAGAGAGAAAAATCACCGCGCCATGCAGGTCTTCTGGCTCGCCCCAGCGTCCCGCCGGAATGCGGCTCAGCATCGCTCTGCCCCGCTCGGGATCGGCGCGCAGAAGCGATGTCAGTTCGGTCGCCATGTAGCCGGGGGCGATGGCGTTCACATTGATCCCCTGGCCGGCCCACTCGTTGGCCAGGGCGCGTGTCAGCCCGGCGATGCCGCTCTTCGCCGCGGCA
>JBBRVX010000377.1:0-2881 GCA_038246475.1 Thermomicrobiales bacterium
CGCGCTGTCCGCTCGCGCGTTCGCGCGCTCCGTTCGTCATGCGTCACAGGATAGGTCGGGGCGCGGGTGTGCTGCCAGTTGACGGGGTAACGGGTGATGGGTGATGGGTGACGGAAGACGGCAAGCCGGCAAGCCGGCAAGAACGACTGATAGCCGATAGCTGATAGCCGATAGCTGATAGCCGATAGCTCGTACTACCCATCACCCTATCACCCTCACTATGCCGCCCGTCGCCCGGCCGCCGCGTAGCGGGGAAGGATTTCCCGCTCGCAGAAGCGGATGAAGCCTTCCTGATCGGGGCCGATCTGGTGCAGGTAGACGTGGTCGTAGCCGGTCGCCACGTATTCTTCGATCTTCGCCAGATA
The DNA here is from genome assembly GCA_038246475.1 of Thermomicrobiales bacterium. Taxonomy (GTDB): domain Bacteria; phylum Chloroflexota; class Chloroflexia; order Thermomicrobiales; family UBA6265; genus JACCXM01. Next base: position 366 of record JBBRVX010000377.1, read on the forward strand.
CTGCGCGGCATCGGGCCCGACGACGACGCTCTCGCCGATCTTCTCCGGCGTCACGAGCTTGCTCGCTTGCTCGAAGTGAGCGGGAGTTGGCAATTCCTGGCTCAGCTCGCCGGGAAGCCCGGAGTTCGGCCAGATCTCATGCGCGGTCTTCAGCGCCTGGTCAGGGTCAGGTCCCCAGCAGACCGTCATCTGGCCGTAGCGAGGCCCCTTGCCGCCAGCCTCCTCGTACGCCTCGATCGGTTCGCTTTCGGGCGAGGTGTTGATGAAGCCGTCGCCGATTCGGCCAGCCAGGGCAGCGGCCTTCGGGCCGGCGGCGGCAATCATCACCTGCACCGGCTCGTCGGGGAGGGTGTAAAGGCGGGCGTTTTCCACCGTGTAATACGTGCCGTGATGGCTCTGATTCCCCCCCTGCCAGAGGAGGCGCATGACCGCGATCGCTTCTTCCAGCATCTCCAGCCGGACGTCTGTTTCGGGCCAGCGCTCCCCCGTGATGTGCTCGTTGAGCGCTTCGCCGCTGCCCACCCCGAGGAAAAAGCGTCCGTCCATCATCGCGGCCGAGGTGGCGGCCGCCTGGGCGATGATGGCGGGATGAATGCGCACCGTGGGGCAGGTCACGCCGGTGCCAAGCTGCAGGCGCTCGGTCGCCGTGGCGATGCCGCCGATGACCGACCAGACGAAGGGGCTGTGGCCCTGGGCTTCGACCCAGGGATGGTAGTGGTCGGAAATGAGCGAAAAGGTGAAGCCGGCGTCTTCCGCCATCCTGGCGTGCCGGACGATGTCGTTCGGATGATGCTCTTCGCTCGATATGGCGTACCCGATGTGGGTCATGCTCTTGCTCCCCTCTCTTGGTGGTTCATACAGAAACCCAGGCCGGGCGTCCCATCGGACGCACGGCTGCAGGAGAGAGAGCCGATTTCATGCCAATCGACGACCGGATTGGTAGCCTGACATGCAGATGATTTCGGGGTAGGAGATGCGGAAGTGAGCACGTCATCTCGCGCCAAAGACCGTGCCGTGAACTGTATGGAATCCCGCGCACATGTCAATGGCCCGGCGGCCGCATCGCCGCCGGGCCCTGGCCTTCTCTCTCCCTCTCCAGCGCACGCTGATAGGGCGAGATACACCCGAAACGCTGCCTCGCACACGACGATAAGCCCCTCTCCCGGCCCGACGGGCCGGGCGCCCTCTGGGTGGCGGTTTGGGGTGAGGGTTTCCCGCGACGGGAGCAGCTTATTTCCGCATACCTTCCGCCCTCTTTCCGCATTACGCGGGCATCACGACGTGCGTGAGCCCCGGTTCCGGGTGGAGGCCAGGAGGGCGCCGGTGCCGAGCAGCAGGGCCACCGCTGCCGCAATCCACGCGATGTTGGGATTCTGGCCGAAGAGCGCCGGACCGACGCCGGTCTTGGGCAGTTGCGGTGCTGGCGCGGCCGCGGCCTGATTCGCTGCTGGCGCCGCGGCTGGGGCCGCCTGCGCGCCGCCGCCACCGCCGGTGACGACGACGGTTCCGGTCATCTGGGGGTGAATCGAGCAGTGATAGGTGTAGGCGCCGGGCGTATCGAAGGTCTGGCTGAAGCTGGCTCCTGGGCTCAGTTGGCCGGATTCGAACGCGCCGCTATCGGAGCTGACGGTGTGCGGCGCGCTGCCGTTGTTCGTCCAGGTCACCGTGGAACCGGCCGCGACTTCGATAGAGCCTGGCTGGAACGCGAAGTCGACGATGGAGACCGATGCGCCGTTCTGCGCGTTCGCGCTGGGAACGCCCGCCGCCAGGGCCAGGAAGAAGAGGGCCGCGGTGAGCAGTGTCGCTATGGCCCAGGATCGTCTGCCGATGCGCTGCATAGTCAATTCTCCTCATCATGTCGACGTGCACGGCCAAGCGGTCGCACAGTGAGCTCGCGGTGGGGCGGCGGTCCGCGCACGGTTGCGCCTGGCGCATGAATGGCGATGCCTCCCTCTTTAGTGAGACGTGCCTCGAAGCCCGTTTATTCCCATGGCAACTCCCTTCCTTCAGGTTTTGATTGGGACAGAGGCTCGTCAGCTCTTTTCGAGCCTGACGCCGGCGCCTACCAATGGCCCGTCGCCATTGTGCTGGAAGGCTGTTCCGCTGAAGGCGGCCATCACCTGTTGCATGACCTCGGGCACCGAGCCCGGGGCGTGGTTCATGAAGATGGTGTTGGTGCCGGACGAGGCGGCAATGGCATGCAGCGTGTCGAAATACTGCGTCAGCATCACCAGCTGCATGGCATCGCGGGCGCTGGCACCGGGAACGCTCTCCTCGAACTGGGTGATGGTGTCGCGCAGCCCGTTGATGATGGCGGTGCGCTGGTCGGCGATCCCTTTTCCCTGCAGGGCCTTGCTCTGCGCTTCCGCCTCGGCGGTCTTCACGAGGGTAATGCGGTTGGCCTCGGCTTTTTCGGCGGCGGCCTCGCGCAGGTTGCGGTTGGCGGTAATCGAGTTGAGCGACTTGCGAACCTCTTCGTCCGGACGGATCTTCGTGACCGGGGTGGCCACGATCTC
>JBBRVX010000378.1:0-2864 GCA_038246475.1 Thermomicrobiales bacterium
AGCGCAATTGCCGCCTCATAGGGCTCGACGCCGTGTTGCTCAAGGTGCTGTAGGAAATACCGGTCTTTTCGATTGCCCAACGCCCGCACGCTTTGCACGTCGGGGCCGTCTTCGGGTGCACCCAACGGCAATGCGATCCCGCGTGACTCGAGGAAGGCTGCCACGCCGTCGTAACGCGGCTTGCCGTCGACGTAGCGAGGGTAGTCGGTGGCAATATCAAATGGCACGAACGACTCGCCTGCCTGAGTGGCGCGCTGCTCGAGAAAACTATCGAACAGTTTTTTCCAGGCCGAGGCATGTACGCTCGCCGTCCTGGTCAATACCCCATCGAGATCGAACAGCACCGCGTCGTAGTCCCGCGGTGAGAGTGTGATGACGACGATCATAGAGTCTCCTGTCTGACGCTCCCGGGACGGGCTGCCGTACTCGGGTCCCGTTCGTTCAGGGCAACGACCCGTTTCACGGCAAAGAATAACAACATCTCGTTCGCTGCTGTCACTTTGTCGCCTTCACCAGTATGGGGTTGTGCCAACTTCTGTCTGCCACAATGAGCGCGTCAGCTTGTTTCGGCCCCCAGCTGCCAGGCTTGTAGGGGTACGATGTCCTGACCATCCACGAGGATGGCGTGCCCTTTGGGCACGCGCAGAGCTACGTGCAGGACGGATCGCTTCTCCGTGATGTTGATTTTGTCTCCGCGAAACATGGCATCGATGCGGCCCAGGAGGCCAGACTCCTCTGCCAATTGCAACAAGAGCGTGAGCGTCTCATCGGTGATGCGGTGCTTCGAATAATCGAAGTAGATGCCGACGGCCTCAGCCGTCATGCGCTCCCCGCGCTTTGGATCGTCCGCGAAGAGTGTCCGAAGATGCCACTCCCGGATTTTCTGGTAATAGGCGTCGAGGGCCTTCCATGCTGCGCGGGCGGTGAGTGGCGCGATTGTGGTCATGCTGATTCTCCTTCGGTTTGCGGTGCATTGATCTCAGCCCGGACGATGGCCAGAAACTGGTCGGCATGCAGGCTGGCGCCGCCGATGAGGGCACCGTCCACGCCGTGCCGGCTCAGTAGCGCGGCTGCGTTTTCCGGCTTGACGCTACCGCCGTACAGGATGGCAAGCGTCTGAGCCGATGGCTCCCCGAACATCTGCCCGAAGCGGCGCCGAATGACGGCATGCGTCTCCTGAGCCTGCTGGGGGGTGGCGTGGTGTCCGTGACCGCCGATGGCCCAGACCGGTTCATATGCGATACTCAGGCGGGTCACGGTCTCCGCCGACAGGCCGGCCAATCCCTGGACGAGTTGCCGGTCGAGCACTGCGTCGGTTTGGTCGGTCTCACGTTGGTCCAGCGTCTCGCCGACGCAGAAGATCACGTCGAGCCCGGCGGCCAGGGCCACCCGTACCTTGTGGTTGATGAACGCATCGGATTCGCCCAGCGTGTGTCGGCGCTCGCTGTGTCCGAGGATCACGTATGTGCAGCTGAGATCGAGGAGCATCCTCGGGCTCACCTCGCCGGTGAACGCGCCTTCCTTTTCGGGATAGAGGTTCTGCGCCCCGAGTGCGACGCGGCTGCCTCTGAGCATCTCCCCAACCAGGGCGAGATAGGGGAAAGGCGGACAGATCGCGACGGAGACGCGGCCCTCAATGCTCATCATGCCTATGCCATCCACGATCGCCTTGGTCAGCTGTCGGGCTTCGGCGGCGGTGGTATACATCTTCCAGTTCCCGACGACGAATTTCTTGCGCATGTCCGGTTTCATCAGGTGCTCACGGCGCGTGTGACAGATGCTCCGGCACGCGGCGCATACTCCCTACCATCCATCTCCATCGCGGCATTGTATTCGCCACGACGCGCCGCCTTGTTGCACTTGGCTCGGTGAACCAGAGCGTGCTGGGCCGCCGGCACATTGGCCTCTTGCCCCGCCCAGATTTCCAACGCCGGTTGCTGGATGGCGCGCGCAAACGAAAAGGCCAACGCCCAAGGCAATCGTGACTTAAATTGCACATTCATGGCATTCAAACGGGCCGAGGCCAACTCACCGGATTGACCGCCCGATAAGAACGCAATCCCCGGAACGGCAGCGGGGACGGCTCGCAAGAGACACCGCACCGTGGCGCCGGCCACCTCGTCCGCCGCGGCTTGCGTGGGGCAGGTCGATCCCGGAAGCACCATATTGGGCTTCAGGATCATCCCCTCCAGCGTCACCCGTTGGGCGTACAGCTGGGTGAACACTGTTCGCAGGACGTCCTCCGTGACCTCGCCGCACCGCTTCAGAGTATGCGCGCCGTCCATGAGCACTTCCGGCTCGACGATGGGGACCAGTCCAGCTTCTTGGCATAACGCGGCATAGCGGGCCAACACCTGCGCGTTGGCCTCGATGCAGCCCCGGCTGGGAATCCCATCACCTATGGTGATGACCGCGCGCCACTTGGCAAAACGGGCGCCCATGTGAACATATTCCTTGAGGCGGTCGCGCAATCCATCCAGACCTTCGTTTATTTTCTCTCCGGGAAACCCCGCCATCTCCTTCGTGCCTTGATCGACTTTAATGCCGGGGATAATCCCTCCATGGGTGAGGACGTCAAGAAACGACGTGCCATCGCTCTTTTGCTGACGGATCGTCTCGTCGTAGAGGATCGCGCCACGAATGGACTCACCAAGACCGGGCGTAGTCACAATCAACTCTCGATAGGCGCGGCGGGCCTCCTCGGTCTGGGGAATCCCCACCCTGGCAAATCGTGTGTTGCAGGTTGGATTACTTTCATCCATCGCGAGCAGGCCCTTGTCACCGGCGAGCAGCGTCCTCGCGGTGTCGATCAGTGTTTGCGCATTCATTTAAGGTTGCTCCACTTCCAGTCGCGAATCTCCGGC
>JBBRVX010000379.1:0-2770 GCA_038246475.1 Thermomicrobiales bacterium
GGTCGATGACGCGCTTTCCAGCATCGATGAACCAGGAAAGCGTCTCCGCCGAGGCGCCGTGTGGGAGCGCGCCGATGATGACGTCCGACTTCTCCGCGATCTCCTCGCGCGATGGGTCCGAAAAACAGAGTTCCGTCAGCCCATCCAGATTGCGGTGAACGCCACCCACCGGCGTGCCGCCCTTGGCGCGGCTGGTCGCAAAGGCGATGCGGAACTCGGGCGCGCGCAGCAGAAGTCTGAGAAGTTCACCGCCGCCGTAGCCCGTCGCTCCCAGGATCGAAACCCGGATCGGAGCGCTCATTCCCGGATCTCGACGGTCAGGCCAACTTCCTTCGCGATCATGCGGGCAAGCTCCATCGGCTCGTTTCGCGCGTTCGCGCAGGCGATGCCCATCGTGCCGGTGATGTAGGTCGTCCCCACGTCGTTGTCCGTCACGGGTCCGCTGATCACCTGGGGCTTGTGCTTCAGATCGTCCAGAAAGATCACGCCGCCCCACGCGCCCACCAGATCATTGGCGCACAGGATGCGCGCCGCCGTGCGGTGAAGGATCGATGGATCCTTCAGAATGCTATCCAGGTGATAGCCGCCGATGACGCCGTCGCCGAGTTCGAGCAGGATCATCTCCGGCTGGCTCTTCTCCAGCTCCGCGATGACAGAGCGCGCCACCGATGCCAGATCCGTGGCGTTCACCGTGCTTGGCAGTCCGCAATCGAGGAACGAGCACGTCTCCACCGCGCCGTTGTCGCGCATCGAGAGCACGTCCCTCAGCGCGGCCACGCCGGACAGCTTCCCTGCGGCGATGCGCACTCCGCTATGGCTCAGTATGCGGATTACCTCGCTTGCGGCATAGGTCTTTCCGCTGTTCATGCACGTGCCCAGAACGAGCACGATAGGCGGGCCCTCTGTGGGAATCGAATCGCACGGCGGCAGCGCGTAGTCGCGGATGTTCAACAGCTTGCCGTTGCGCGTCGCCTGACCCAGAACCTTGCACGGGATCGGCATTCCAAGCGCGCGGCTGGCCGACTTGCAGATGCCCATCACGCCGCCGATATTTAGCAGGTGGATCTCGTCGCCCATCGCGATCGTGGGCGGAACGATTCCCATATAGCCGTGCAGCGCCTGGCGCGCGCCCAGCACGCCGACCAGGATATTCCCCGAGACCACCTTGGACATGCGCCCCGTGGGGAGTTCCAACTCGCCGTAAACCTTCCGCTCGCCCAGCGCCCGGACGACGATCACCGCGCCCTCCTCGGCAAGGCACTCTTCGCTCACCTCGACGATGTTGCCCAATCGCGCCGGGGAAGTCGCCGAGCCAATACGGTCCAAACGAATCTTTCGCGTAAATCGCAGCGGCGATTGCGGGGCATTGGCGGCATCCGGCGACGGCGAATCGGGCAATGGAGGGTGTCCCTTGTCGTGAAAATGAAAATCGCCGCGGCGGATGCCCCGGAGACCGGGTCAAGTAGAGGGAAATGGCGGGGTGTCACAATGCCAATTTCGAGCGGGGGAGACGAGCACGGGAGTTCCATCGCGAATCACTCGACCGGATTCGACGTCGAGGCGAATTCCGACTTGCCCTAAGACGCAACCAACTGAGTTGCTGCAACAAGGCCGGACTTCAGGAGGTCGTTGCTTGGCAAAGAAACAGCAACAGAGCCGAATGCTTATCGGCGACATGCCGATCTACGAGGCGATTCGGCAGGGCTCGTCTGGTCAGGCGTCTGGCCCGGACAAGCTGAAGTTCGAACGGACGGCGCAGGTCCTTGCCGACGCCGCTGTGGAGAGCCACCAGCCGATCAACATCGGCGTGTATGGCAAGTGGGGCACCGGCAAGACCAGCCTCATGCGGCTGATGATGGAGAAGGTCCGCGACCCCGAGCGCGTCACTCCCGCGATCCCCGCCTGGTTCAATGCTTGGCAATACGAGCGTGACGAACACCTGATCGTCCCGTTGATCGCGACGATCAACCGGGAGATCGAGCGTGAGATCGCCCAGATGGAGAAATCCCTACCCGCTCTGGAAAAAGCCAAGAGAGATGTAAAACAGGCACTCGTCACTGGCGCAAAGAAGCTCCACGCCGCCCTACGCTCCGTCGCCTACGGCTTCGCGATAAGGGGGAAGGTCGGCATTCCGATGATGGCCGAGGCGGACGTCAACCTTTCAGGGAAGGACATGGTCAACCGCTATCAGGAGCTGACCAAGGACTCCGTTCTTGCACGGAGTCTCTACTTCGACGCCTTCGAAGAACTGCGAAAGCTTTCCGACGGCAAAGAAATCCCACGTCCCCGCATCGTTGTCTTTGTCGATGACCTCGACCGCTGTTTTCCCGACAAGGCCGTGGAGCTTCTGGAGGGCATCAAGCTCGTCCTTCACCAGCCCGGCTTCTGCTTCGTTCTGGGCGTCAACGACGGGATCATCCGGGAGTATGTGAGGACCAAGTACACCAAGGACTACAACATCGACATCGAGAAGGTTGACTTCAACTACCTCGAGAAGATCGTTCAGGTGGAAGTCCGCGTCCCCGAGCGGGCACCGGATGCCATGACGGACTACATCGAAAGCCTACTGTCGGATGCGGGTATGCTAGAGGAGTTTTGCCCGCAAGGCGGCAGGCAAGTCGACAGGGACGTCCTCTTTGCCGCTGTCGCCATCGCGGGTCGCCAGAATCCGCGAGAGATCGTGCGAAGACTGAACAAGTTGATCCTTGCGTGGCGCCTGCAGGAAGCCGATGAGTTTCAACTCCTCGATCTCCTGCTCAACGACATCATA
>JBBRVX010000380.1:0-2699 GCA_038246475.1 Thermomicrobiales bacterium
CTTGGCACCTTCGCGCTGCCGCTTGCAACGCGCGCGCCGGTCCATGCCGTAGAAGCCGCGCCCGACCTGCTGGCGGCGCTGGATCACGCCACGCGCCACACCACCGGCCTGAAACCCCTGACCACCGAAAAGCGCGACCTCTTCCGCCGCCCGCTGCTGCCTGACGAACTCGCCCGCTTCGACGCCGTCGTCATCGACCCGCCCCGCGCCGGGGCCGAGGCGCAAACCATCGAACTCGCCAAGGCGCGAATCCCGGTCATCGCGGCAATCTCCTGCAACCCCACGACCTTCGCGCGCGATGCCCTGATCCTGACGCAGGCGGGTTATCGCCTCGACTGGATCCAGCCCGTCGATCAATTTCGCTGGTCGCCCCATGTGGAACTTGCGGCGCGCTTCACGCTCCACCATATCGACGGCTGACCCGTTCCAGTGAGATGCCGATGATCGCCACCGACGCCGCCCCGGATTTCCGCACCCGCCTTGGCCTCTGGCTCGACAGTCCCACCGTCCGCAACGCGATCATCGGCGTGATTCTCTTCAACGCGGTGATCCTGGGGCTGGAGACATCCAACACCGTCATGGCGGTTGCGGGCCCCCTGATCCTGATGCTCGATACGGTGTGTCTTGCCATTTTCGTCGGCGAACTCGCCCTGAAAATCTTTGCCCAAGGTGCGCGCTTCTTCCGCAACGGCTGGAACCTGTTCGATTTCGTGATCGTCGGCATCGCCCTTGTGCCTGCTGCCCAGGGCCTGTCCGTCCTTCGCGCGCTCCGCATCCTGCGGATCCTGCGCGTCGTCTCCGCCGTCCCGTCGCTCCGCCGCGTGGTGGAGGGGTTGCTCACGGCCCTGCCCGGCATGGGATCGGTGTTCCTGCTGATGTCGATCATCTTCTACATCGGCGCGGTCATGGCGACGAAACTCTTCGGCGGCCTCTGCGCCGCCTGCACGCCGGAACAGACGGCGCTGTTTCAGGAATGGTTCGGCACGCTCGGCCGCTCGCTCTATTCCCTGTTCCAGATCATGACACTTGAATCCTGGTCCATGGGAATCGTCCGCCCGGTGCAAGAGGTCTACCCCTACGCCTGGGCCTTCTTCGTGCCCTTCATCATGGTCACCACCTTCGCCGTGGTGAACCTGATCGTGGGTCTGGTGGTGAACTCGATGCAGGATGCCCATTCCGAGGAATCGAATGCCGCGACTGACAAGTATCGCGACGAGGTGCTCGACCGCCTCAAGGCGATCGAGGAGCGGTTGGGGAAAAGCTGAGATGCGCCCATTTGGGCGCATTCCAAGTTCGCTATCGTCCCAAAGCGGGCCTAGTTGTCCCCAAATGGGATTGTCCCATATGGAACGGTTCATCCGGCCCTAGGCGCGCTTGCTTAAGACCTCGACGCCCAGCGTCGTCAGCACCTTCGCCACGATATCCTCGGCATTCATCCCCGCCACGGCATACATGTCCGTCTGGCTGGCCTGATCGATGAAGATATCCGGCAAAACCATCGAGCGATATTTGAGGCCGGTGTCAAAAACCCCTTTCTCCGCAAGGAGTTGCGCGACATGGCTGCCAAATCCGCCAATCGCTCCTTCTTCCACCGTAATCAGCGCTTCGTGGTGGCGGGCAAGCTGCAGGATCAGCGCCTCGTCCAGCGGTTTGGAGAACCGCGCATCGGCGACGGTGGGCGTGATCCCGCGCTGCGTCAACGCCTCCGCCGCTTCGCGCACTTCCTTCAGCCTTGTGCCGAAATTGAGGATCGCCACCCGCGAACCCTCTGAAATCATGCGGCCTTTTCCGACCTCAAGGGCCACGCCCCGCTCCGGCAGGTCGACGCCCACGCCCTCGCCCCTCGGGAAACGGAAGGCGGAAGGCCTGTCGTCGATCTCCAACGCCGTCCTCACCATATGGCGCAACTCGGCCTCGTCGGCGGCGGCCATGACGACGAAACCGGGCAAATTGCTGAGATAGGCGATGTCAAAGCTGCCCGCATGGGTGCAGCCATCGGCCCCCACCAGACCCGCGCGGTCGATGGCGAAGCGCACTGGCAGGCGCTGGATCGCCACGTCGTGCACAACCTGATCGTAGCCGCGTTGCAGGAACGTGGAATAGATCGCGGCGAAGGGCTTCAGGCCACCCGCCGCCATTCCCGCGCAGAACGTTACGGCATGTTGCTCGGCAATTCCCACATCAAAACAACGGCTTGGGAAGCGCTCGGCAAAGAGGTCCAGCCCCGTTCCATCCGGCATCGCGGCGGTGACAGCAACAATCTTCGGGTCATCCATCGCCTCGGCGATCAGCGATTGCGCGAAAACCTTGGTATAGCTTGGCGCGTTCGAGGGCGCTTTCGCCTGCTCGCCGGTCGCGATGTTGAACTTCGCCGTCGCATGGCCGCGATCCGCGCGATGCTCGGCGTAACCCTTGCCCTTCTTGGTGATCGCGTGGATCAGGATCGGCCCGTCGGCGCGCGTTTTCACCGTGCGCAGAACCGACAGAAGGCTCTCCATATCGTGTCCATCAATCGGCCCGACATAGGAGAATCCCAGCTCTTCGAACAGCGTGCCACCCACCGTCGCCGCCTTAAGAAGCTCCTTCGCGCGCCGCGCACCGTCCTGGAATGGTTGCGGCAAAAGCGACACGGCACCCTTGGCGGCGGCCTTGAATTCCTGGAACGGCGCGCCCGCATAAAGCCTTGATAAATAAGAAGA
>JBBRVX010000381.1:0-2681 GCA_038246475.1 Thermomicrobiales bacterium
ATCAATGGCTGGATTGCGCGCGTTGCCGAACAGAACGTCAACGAGCAGCGCGGGGATTGGGAAATGGCGGCCGTGAACGGGGACCTCGCGTTGGCTTACCCGACGGCCGCCATCTGCCTGGGACGCGCTGTGACCTGGGTGCTGGAGGCCGTCGACCGCGACGCTGACGAGGACGGATAGCACTAGCCACGTCAGGCCGGCCGCCATGGACATGGAAGGAGCCTCGATGCCACGCATTGTCCAATCGCGTGCCGAATGGAAGTCCATCGCCGGCGAGCTCGCCGGTGGTCACCACCTGATTTCGCCGCCCGGCCTCCGGCAGCGGATTCAGGCGCTCCTCCGTCAGGCGCCGCGGGGCTGGCCAGAGCAGCCCTTCGCCCTGGAGCTCGATGAGAGCAGCCGTGACGCCGTCGTCGCGGCCCAGGACGCGCTCGTGCGCCGCGATCCCCACGTCCGACAGCGGATCGCCTCCGTGGCCGAAGCGGTCGAGATCATTCACGACCATCAACACCCCCCGCAATAAGGGAACGTTCGCCGGAGAAGGCGCGTCAGGAGAGCCGATGGCCCGTTTCGAAATCGTGATGCACGTCACGCGCGAGTTGCCGTGTGACACCGCGGACGAGGCGGCGGCTCTGGTGCATCGCCAGACCGGTTCCCAGGAAACGGATGCCGAGCAGCTCTTGCACCTGGCGGTGTGGCGGCAGCCCCCGGCGCCGGCCCCATCGCCGCTGCCCGAGGCGCTGCGTGAGAAGCTGCTCGACTTCTTCACCTCCCTCGAAGGATGCGCGGCAGAGTCCGAACATGCCTTCCGTGACGAGGTGGCGGCGATCCTTTCCGCGCGCAACCGGGAAGAGACCAACAGTACCAAGCGGGACAAGGCCACGTAACATGCCGTGATCGGCATACGCACCCAGGCTTGCCTCAATAGGCGCGAGCGAAGATGACCCGCTGTTCGCTGGGGCCGCCGCACATCAGGCAGCTCCCTGGTTCAGAGGCCAGATCGCGGGGGATGCAGCGGATGGTCGCCTTCGTCTCGGCCTTCACCCGCGCTTCGCAGGCGGCGCTGCCGCACCAGTGCGCAAGCGACCAGCCGGCATTGCCCGCTACCCGCTCGCCGAGCTCCTCATAGGTGTTCACCTCCGCGGTATGGTCATCGCGCATCTGCCTGGCGGCGGCAAAGAGATCGGCTTGCATGGCAGGCAACACCTCTGCCACGGTGGCGGCCAGCGTCACCAAGGGAACAGGCCGCTTCTCTCGCGTGTCCCGCCGCACGAGGATGACCTGATCGGCCGCCACGTCGCGCTGACCGACCTCCAGGCGCAGGGGGACGCCCTTCAGCTCCCATTCGTTGAACTTGTACCCAGGCGTCTTCTCCTCGCGCCAATCAACCCGCACGCGAGCCACTGGCGCGAGCCGTTCGGCGATCCGGCGCACATGGCTTTCGACGGCTTCGAGCTCTGCTGGTTTCCGCCAGATGGGAACGACGATCGCCTGAATCGGGGCCACGACCGGCGGCAGCTGCAGCCCTGCATCATCGCCATGGACCATGATGGTCGCGCCGACAACGCGGTGGCTGAGCCCCCACGAGGTATTGAACGCCCACCGCCGCTCACCGGCCCGATCGAGAAACTGAATGCCGAAGACGCGCCCGAAGTGGTCCCCCAGGTCATGGGACGTGCCCACTTGCAGCGCCCAATGCTTGCCGCCCATCATCGCCTCGACGGTGTGCGTTCGCAGCGCCCCGGCGAACTTTTCGGTTTCGGTCTTGAGCCCCGGCACGACCGGGATGGCCAGATCCTCTTCGAGAAAGGCGCGATAGACCTCCAGCATCAACCGCGCCCGCTCATCGGCCTCGGCGCCGGTGGCGTGGCAGGTGTGCCCCTCCTGCCAAAGGAACTCCAGCGTGCGCAGAAAGGCGCGCGGCCGCTCCTCCCAGCGCACGGCGCTGCCCCATTGATTGATCAGAATCGGCAGATCGCGGTAGCTCTGCACCCAGCGCGCAAAACTGGGACAGATGATCGCCTCGGAGGTCGGCCGCACCGCCCAGGGCTCATCCAGCTCCTGATTGCCGCCGCGCGTCGCCCAGACGACCTCCGGCGCGAAGCCGTCGATGTGGTCGGCTTCCCGCGCCAACATCGAGCGCGGAATGAAGAGAGGGAAGGAGGCGTTTTCGACGCCGGTAGCCTTGATGCGGGCATCGAGCAGACTGACCATGCGTTCCCACAGGCCATAGCCGTACGGCCGGATCACCTTGCAGCCGCGCACGGGCGCGTCGTCGGCCAGTTCTGCCTTCTTCACCACGTCGACATACCAGCGATCGAAATCGTCGTCCTGATCGATCAGATTGTCGACGTACGAGACATCCGTCATGATGGGCTCCATGGTGCGCGGCGCGAGGCCGAGGGTGTCATGGCGATGTGACGACACGCCCGGGATAACGCGCAACGTGAATCGTCGCGCGAGCCGCGAGAACTGTTGGTTAGCGATAGATTGGGATCGCGGAGACGCCGGAGGCGACGACGAATGTCACCCCCGGCTGAGAGGGACGGGGAAGCCACCAGCGCCTGAGCCGAAGTGTGGCTCGCCGGAGGATCCGTCAGGGCAGGGAATTGGCTTGGTGCAACGAACCTCGATCATGAAGAGTCTCTGGCCACGCAGCGTCGTGTCGACTGCCCAGACCA
>JBBRVX010000382.1:0-2668 GCA_038246475.1 Thermomicrobiales bacterium
CGCAGCGCGGCGGCGAAGTCCTCCGCGCCGATCTGCTGCCGAATGGCCAGGAAGCCGAGCGAGCCTTTGCCATAGATCGCCGCCGAGCGGAGCGATTCGTTCTGCCCCTCGGCGGCGGGCACGTCGACAATCGCATCTCCGGCGTTGAGCAGCCGCCGCGCGGGCCCGATCGTCCAGGCCTCCAGCTCGCCAGCGGCGGCCTCTGGGCCGCGCGACGCCTCGATGTAGAGGAGCGAGGAGACGGTCGCCAGTCCCTCCTGGATGAAGCCATGGGCGTTGGAATCGCCGCCGATCATGATCCCCCACCAAAGGTGGGATGCCTCGTGGGCGACAATCGAGGCCAGGCTGTCGGGATCGTCCTGACCCGAGGGTTCAAGCAGCGCCGGGCCGTCGAGAAAGAGGAGACCTGACCAGGCGATGCCGAGCGCGCCAGCAGGATCGACCTGCACGAGATCGACCTCCCGTGTCGGATACGGCCCGAGCCAATCGTTGTAAGAGCGCAGCGCATCGGCGGCGACCGCGAGCGTCTGCTCGGCGGTGATCGGGTCGAGATCCGGCGCCGTCCAGAGCGTCACCCGCGTTTCACCCACATCCCGGGAGAGGGTGGCAAAGTCGTCATCGGCCACGATGACGAAATCGCGCGCGGGGCCGGCGATGAAATCCTGGGTCACGCTGCCGCCGGCATCGATGAGGTCGCCGCCGACCCCGGACGTCACGATCTCGAGGTCATCCGGCGCCGTTAGCCGCACATCATAGAAGGCGCTGGGAGCGTAGGTCGGATCGCCGAACGGGGTGACCGGCGGCAAGGCCCAGCCAGCATCCTCCTCGTAGACGGCCAGGATGGGGTACCAGTCGGCCAGCACCCAGGAGCCGCTCCCGGTATCGCGGGTGAAGATGCCATACGACCCGGTCGAGTCGGCGGGTACGACCGAGGTGAAGGCCATGGCGATCTCGGCCGTCTCGCCCGGCGCCACGGGATGCAGCAAGGGAACGCGCAGCGCGGTGTCATCAAGAGCCAGCTCCGGGATGACCGCCGCGCCATCGACGGTGATATCGGCAACCGCCAGATTCCCCTCTCCATAGTAGGAGGCATTCGGGAAGAGGCGGAACCAGACCTCGTCCAGCGGCTCCGTTGCCGAGTTGCGCCACATCACGACCATGTCGCCGCCGATGGCGTTGGCCGCCGGATCAAGCGCGACGTCCATGCTAACCGTGCTGAGCTCATCGGCGGCGCGTTCCGCCGCGGTCATCGCGGCAGGCGCCACGTCGGCGAACGGGTCGATGAGGGCCGCAACGGGCGTGGCATCGGCGGCCGTGGTTGGCGCCACCCAGACCCCAGTGACCAGGGCCGTGCAGAGGGCCAGCCCTCCGAAGGCCAGAACCATGGCGCGGATGATGCGGAGCGTGTGGATGTGCGTTCGCATGATGCGGGAAAGTCTACACACCTGCCCGAGGCGCCGGACTTGGGGATGCGCCATGCCTCTCCGCACGGCGCATCGCGGCGGTATGCTGCCAGTGTGCCGCGGCTGGCACGTTTGGGGAGATTGGCTTTCAGCTCATGGCATCAGCCCCGGCCACCGTGAAATCCCGCTTCCAGGCGCGGGTTGGTTTCGCGCCAGGCGCGGGCCTCCTTGTCGCCATCGTCCTGACGCTGATGCCGCTGGAGGCTGGGGCCGCGCGATGGCAGGGCGACGTCATCGTGGTTCACGACCACACCGCGGGGCGGCGCTGGGGACCGATCGTCGAGGCCCAGGTGAACGCCCTCAACGCGGCGTTGCCGTCCGGCGCGCCGCGATTTGTCTATGAGGATGCCGGGCAGCTCCCCTGCGACGAGATTCCCCGCGAGCCGGGGGCGATCCGCGTCTGTTCGACGAAGCGCCTGTCGCGCCCCGCCGCGACCGCGACCACGCGCCGCAAGGAGACGATCCGCGAGGCGCTGATCGTGCTGCGCCAGGACGAGATCCGGCTCGGACGCAACCGGGTCTGTCACGAGTTGATGCATGCCGTCACGGCAACCGCCGACGCCTACGGGACCGAACCGCAGAGCTGCGTGCGCGGCTCGCTGAGCACCTTCGGCGCGTGGGACATCGCGCTGCTGACCGACGAGTACGAGTGATGGGCTATGGGCTATCGGCTATGGGCTATCGGCTATCGGCTATCGGCTATCGGCTCGTCCTCTCTCGACTCCTCGACTTCTCGACCGCTCGACTGGCGGTCTGGCCGTCTCGCCGTCTGGCCCATAGCCCATAGCCCATAGCACGCCTACACTCGTGGTTCATGGCGTCTCTCCTCGATTCCGACCCGCCGGATGCTGATGCCGGGCAACCTGGCTGGAACAGAACCCTCTACGCCGTCTGGTTCGGCCAGATTCTGGCGTTGATCGGGTTTTCTTCGCGGGTGCCGTTTCTGCCGTTCTATCTCGGCGATCTGGGCGTGCCCGATGTGCAGGGTCAGACGCTCTGGTCGGGCGTCATCAACGCCTCCGGCGCGGCCGCGATGGCCATCACCGCGCCGATCTGGGGTCTCCTCGCCGATCGCTATGGCCGTAAGCCGATGCTGCTGCGCGGGCTGTTCGCCGGGGCGATCGTCGTCGCGCTGATGGGCTTTGCCAGCGCGCCCTGGCAACTGGTGGCGCTGCGCGTCGTCGAGGGCTCGCTAACCGGCACCG
>JBBRVX010000383.1:0-2633 GCA_038246475.1 Thermomicrobiales bacterium
AATCGGCCAGGCCGCGCATACTCGTTGAGATAGACGGCGGCGAGAACCCCGATTGGCGTCGCCGCGGCCAGCGAAGCGCCAACTAGGTAAAGCGTGCCAAGCAATGCGGGCCACAGCCCGCCGGACCGCATCCCATCGCGGGGAGATTCCACCAGAAAACCCCACGAAAGCATGGGAGAGGCCTGCCACACGAGATAAAACAGAATGGCGAACAAAGGCAGCAGA
The DNA here is from genome assembly GCA_038246475.1 of Thermomicrobiales bacterium. GTDB lineage: Bacteria > Chloroflexota > Chloroflexia > Thermomicrobiales > UBA6265 > JACCXM01. Next base: position 226 of record JBBRVX010000383.1, read on the forward strand.
CTCAGTACAAGAGCGCCCCCCAGCAACCGCCGGGCGATCCGCTCTTGCAAGCGACGCCGGGCGATGGCCGGGGTCTCGCGGAAGCGCGGGGCAGCGGGGATGGGGGCAATCGCCGGTTTCATCGGGAGCTCCTGCGCCGCCCGCGCACGAGATAATCGGCGGCCAGATTAAAGACCGAGGTGATCGCCAGCAGATAGATGCCAACCAGAAAGAGAAGCTGATAGTGGTGGGAGCCGACGGACGCTTCGCCCAGCTCCGCGGCGATCGTGGCCGTCAGCGTGCGAACCGAGTCGAGAACACTCGTCGGGATGTGGACGCTGTGGCCCGTCGCCATCAGCACGGCCATCGTTTCGCCCACGGCGCGGCCCAAGCCAAGCAGGACGGCGGCCAGCAGGCCCGGCCGGGCCGCGGGAAGCAGCACCCGGTAAACCAACTGCCACCGGCTTGCCCCCAGGGCGAGCCCAGCCTCTCGATACGAATCGGGCACCGCCTTCAGGGCGTCCTCGCCCAGCGAGGCAATGATGGGGATGCTCATCAGCGCCAGCAGCAACCCCCCGTTCAGGATGTTCAGGCCGATCGGCGCGCCGGTCACGGCGATGATCAGCGGGTTCATCACCATTAAGCCGACAAACCCCCAGACGACGGACGGAATCGCCGCTAGGATTTCGATAACCACCTTGAGCGTCTCGCGGCGGTAAGGAACGCAAAACTCAGAAAGATAAATGGCAGAGCCGAGGCCGAAGGGGATCGCGATCGCCATTGAAAGAAGCGTCACGCTGGCGGTGCCAGCTAGTAGAGCCAGCGTGCCGTAGGCCGGCCCGGACTGGCTTGTAGGGTTCCAACGGGTATCGAACAGAAAGTGGCCGAGCCGGAAATCGCCACCTGGGAATAGGCCATACGCCTCGCGAAATACAAAAAAGAAGATGCCAAACACCAGGAGAATGGCGCTCACTCCGCACAGGCGGATCACACCCTCGATGACGAGTTCGGGCAAACGGTCGAACAGGTTGCGGCGAAGGGGCTTCATGCTACGGGGCTCGTGGGCACAAACCCGGCCCGGACGACGACCTTCTGACCTGCGGGGGACAGCGTCCAGTCCAGATAACGTCGCAGATGGCCGGTGGGCTGGCCAAGCGTATAAACGTACAGGGGACGGGAGATCGGATAGCGTCCGGACAGCGCGTGCTCAAGCGTCGGAGCGAAAGCCGGTTGGCCGGAAGCCGCCGCCACGGCGAGCGCCTTCACGCGGTCGTTCTGATACGCCATGCCCGAATAGCCGATCGCGCCAGGAGTCTCTCCGATCAGGGAGACAACTTCCTTGGAACCATTCAAGTCGCGGGTGCCCTGCCGGAAATCTCCCTGGCTGCCCAGCAGAGCGCGGCGAAAGTATTGATACGTGCCGGAATTGGACTGCCGGCTGATCAGAATGATCTCGCCATCAGGCAACCCGGCGCCAAGTTGCGACCAACGAGTAGTCTGGCCGCCGGCGCCATAGATGGCGGCCAGCTCAGGAATCGTCAGCTCGTTCAACGGATTGTCGCGATGGACATAGATCGCCAAAGCGTCATGTCCGGCAATCCATTCAACCGGATCAACGCCACGTTTGCGGCGGGCCGCCTCGCGCTCCTCGGGCTCAATGCGGCGGCTGGAGTTGGCCAAGTCTGCCGCGCCGTCAATCAATGACGCCAGCCCCGTGCCGGAACCACCCCCGGATACTTCCACCGAAACCGAAGGCTCTATCTCTGCATACGCCTCCGCCCAAGCTTGCGCCAGGTTCACGACAGTATCGGAACCAGCCGATCGAACCACCGCACGTATCCGCGAGCCGCCACAAGATAGGCTGGCAAGCATCGGAAAGACAAGTCGGCGAGGAAGCATACCGCTACCGAAGCGTAGCAGTGAAATGTATCAGTTTGATTAATAACGCCTCTTCCGCGGAGCCCGGTCTTCCGTCTATCGGGCTCCCCATTCTTTACTCACATCGCAGAGTCTCCGCCGGGTCGATCCGCGTCAGCGCCAATGCCGGGAAGAAACTTGCCGCCCCCACCGCCACCAGCAACACTCCCCCAATCCCTGCATACGTCCACGGATCCAGCGTCGAAACCCCATGCACCATGCCCGCCAGCAGCGTCCTCCCGCCGTACACCAGCGGAGCCCCAGCCGCCACGCCCGCCAGCGCCCACGTCAGCCCCGGCCGCATCGCCTGCCGCACCACCCGGGCCACGCTCGCCCCCAGCGCCAGACGAATCCCCATCTCCCGCGTCCGTTCCGTCACGGCGCTCGCCACCAGCCCGTAGACCCCCAACGTGCTCAACAGCAAGCCCAACCCAGACAGCACCGCCACTAGGCCCAGCAATAACCGCTGCATCCCCAGCGACTGACTCTTCAGCGCCAACGGCGTCGTGAAT
>JBBRVX010000384.1:0-2593 GCA_038246475.1 Thermomicrobiales bacterium
AGTCTGGGTAGGCAAGCAATCTATGGCGCACCACTCCATGCGGACCGGGCAATTTCGTTCCACCGGGCGCGGCGCCGGGCGCCGGGGCTATGGCGTCCGCCGCCGCAAGCCCTTGCCGCCCGCGCTTCTGCCCGGCATGTCCCGGCGCAAAAGCAATTCCAGTAAGTTCATCGGCGCGCTCGCCGGCCTGGCCGCCGTGGCGTTCCTCTTCTTCGCCATCACGGTCGTGGCGGGGGCGCTTTCGACTGCCGCGGCGGTGGCGGCGACCATGCAGCAGTACGAAGAGATCAACGGCAGCCTGCCGAATGCCGCGCACCTCTCCGCCGACACGTTTCAGACCACCCGCATTCTCGACCGCAACGGCAACCTTCTCCAGGAAATCGCCGATCAGGAATATGGCTGGCGGACATTCGTCCCCTTCGAAAAGATCTCGCCCTATCTGATCGACGCCACCATCGCCGCCGAGGACGCCACCTTTTGGAGTCACGATGGCGTCGAGCCCTTTGCCATCGCCCGCGGCGCGCTGATCATCGCCGGCGGCTCGGGCTCCTCCGGCGGCTCCACGATCACCCAGCAGCTCGTGCGCTCCATCCACAGCGAGGCGATCGGCAACGACTTCTCTGTCGCCCGCAAGTGGCGCGAGGGTCTGGCGGCGATCGCCCTCGAACGCCAATTCTCGAAGCACGACATCCTGACCATGTATCTCAACCAGATCTTTTACGGCAATCGCTCATACGGAATCGAAGCGGCCGCGCAGACCTACTTTCACAAGTCTGCGGCCGACCTCAATCTCTCCGAAGCGGCATTGCTGGCCGGCGTCCCCCAGCAACCGACCAATTTCAACCCGTACCTCTTCCCGGAAAACGTCGTAGGGCGCCAGAGCTACGTGCTCGACCAAATGGTCAAGCTCGGCTACATCACCCGCGCCGAGGCGAACGAGGCGAAGGCCAACTGGCCGACCGTCTACCCCGACCGGGAGGGGGCGGGCGCGGTTCTCGACCACCCCCATTTCGTGCAGTACGTCTACGAATACCTCGCCGAGAAGTACCCGGACAAGGATTTCACCAAGGGCGGGTTCAACATCTACACCACGATCGACAAGGATTTGCAGGTTCGCGCCGAAGAGCTCGTGGCGCAAAACATGCAGCAGCTTCAGTACTACAACGCTCGCAATGCGGCGCTGACCGTGGTGGTCCCCTGGAGCGGCGAGGTTCTGGCCATGGTGGGCTCGGCGAACTTCGACGACGCGGCGATCGAAGGCCAGGTCAACATCACCACCTCGCCGCAACAGCCGGGCTCAGCGATCAAACCGATTGTCTATGCCGCCGCCTTCGAGCAGGGCTGGAGTCCGGGCACGGTTGTGCTCGACGCGCCCATCAGAATCGACACCCCCGGCGCCACCGATCCGGCAACCGGTGAGGACGTGCCGTTTTACGAGCCGCAGAACTACACGCGCAACTTCAATGGCGCGGTGACGGTGCGCACCGCGCTGGCGAACTCGTTGAACATCCCGGCGGTGAAGGCGGTCGAGTTCGCCGGGGGCGCGGAGGCGATCGTCGAGATCGCTCGCCGCATGGGCATCAAGCACGAGCTGTCGCAACCCCCCGCCGACTATGGATTGTCGATCGCCCTCGGCTCCGGCGATGTCTGGCCGCTGGAGCTGACGAATGCCTACGCCACCATCGCGAACATGGGTAAATATGTGCCGGTAACGCCGATCCTCAAGATCGAGGACAGTGAAGGCAACCTGCTCTACGATCTCCATGAGGAGAACCCCCTGGAGACGGCCGAGCAGGTGCTGCGGCCAGAGATCGCCTATCAGCTCATCTCGATTCTGACCGACAACGATAGCCGGGCCCTGATTTTCACCCGGCAGAACCTGTTCGGGAACACACAGACGACGCTCGGCCGCCCCACCGCCGCCAAATCGGGCACCACGAACGACTTCCGGGACATCTGGACGCAGGGATTCACCACCGATGTGGCCATCGGCGTCTGGGTCGGCAATACGCGCAACGATCCCCTGCAGGAGATCGACGGTATTCAGGGTGCCGGTCCGATCTGGGCGCAACTGATGATCGACATGCACACCCGCCCGGAGTTTCAGCAACTGCTGCTCGGTCCCGACGGCCAACCCGTCCCCCCACAGTTTCCGCGGCCCGCGGGCATCGTCGATGGCCTTGTCTGCGAGGCGACCGGCGGCCTGCCCACCGACGACTTTTCGAACCGGAGCGAGCTGCTCGACCGGGGCGGCGCGCCAGCACTGCGCTGCGATCAGATGAGCCCCTGGCAGTACAAGGATTTGGCGCGCACACTGTCCGAGTTGAAACGGCGCGGCGGCAATATCAGCGGCGCGGGGATCGACAGCATCTACCGCTACGCCAGAGCGGTGCGCTTCACGGAACCGGGCGGCGCCTTACCGACCTTCCCGCAACCGGAGCCCGCGCCCGCCGGATGAGGTAACGCGGCGCTCAGAGACCGTGTCTTATGAAATCCGGTTGACGGCTTCGTTTAACGCTGAAATCTCGCTTTCGTCCCCCTCTCCCCACCGCGGTGGCTCACAGGCGGAGGTAGGCTCGAACCCCCTCATCTC
>JBBRVX010000385.1:0-2593 GCA_038246475.1 Thermomicrobiales bacterium
ACTCGGAACGAGGCGATCGACATCGGTAGCGTTGCGGTTCCGCAGACCCTCGACCCTCGGCAGGTATCGTTTGGCCATGTCGCGCGCCATGGTCCGAAACTGGCGTCGGGGAGCATCCTTCTTCTTGTCGCCCTGCATGTGGATGTCCACAAAGTCGCGACCCGTGGCGCGATTGTGTGTCGATTGAATGCCATGAGAACGCATGACTGCGCCTGGACTAAGCGCATCAAGTCGCATCATCATCCAGCGGCCGAACTTCATCTCCCGGTGGGAAAGCATGCTAAACATGGCCTCCAGCTGGTCGTGATGGAGCGCGTGCACGTCGTCGAGCATGACAAGCGGACTCATCTCAATTGTCTCGTCGTTCCATTCGATGCGGATCCGACTGATGGCGTCGAACGGCGCGTAGGGCGCCGTGGCGTCGACTGGCAGGTTTTCGAGCTTCGGCGCCCGGAGCCCGGCGCCGACCGAATAGATGGCGCGTTGAACCGCCAAGGCGCGGTCGCGGATACCGACGGCCGACAGCCCGCCGATCTGCTCGAGATGGGCTTCGTAGTTGGCGCGGGGGATAAACTCTATCGCGTCGATCTCGCGGGTCTTGTTTGCAGTGAGGTTGCGGATCAAGCCCAGCATCCCGCGAGCCTGGACGAGCCAGAAGGCTAGCTTCGTCTTAACGATGGGCTCGTAGGGAAGCTCCCAGAAATCCCGGTATTCGGACTCCATTGGCACGCGCACCGCAGCGACGTTCGGTTTTCCGTCCTTTAGGAAGCCGGCCTGCGCAAGAGCGTCTGCCAAAGTCCGGTTGTTTGGATTCGTCTCATCCTTGAGGATGGTCTCGACCATCCGGAATTCGGCCAAGGTGGCTAGCATGGTCTTGCCGCTTCCAGGCGCGCCGATGATCCGGACCGGCACCTCGAATATGTCGTCTTTGTTCCTACTGGTGGCCAGGAAGGTGGTGAGTGGCGCCGGGCTGACGATCGAGAGGAAGGATTCATCGTCGCGAACATATTCGGTCGCACGGCGGAGGAAGGGATTGGCCATGGGGTCAACCGTGCCTGTCACGGCGGAAGAATAGGGGGCGCATAGGTGCGCCGAGCTCGCCGTCGGTTTCCGCCCACAGCAGCGGAAGGGCGTTGTTCGGCGTGTTGTGCTCGAGGATCAGGGGCAGCGCGCAGTCCGCATAGCCGTATTTCATGTCGGTCTGGCCTGCCTCTCTGCAGTGCTTCTCGAGCCGCTTGAACAGATCGTCGTCGTAGTAGCGCCCGCACAGGTCCACGATCGGACCGTCGGCCAGGCTTGTGAGCGTTACGTCCCTCGTCGCCTTATCGATCGTGGCGACCCTGAGGTCGCTAGGGAGCGGCATACCCTCAGTGATGAGCGCGTCCCCGAAGCTCCTGTCCCGGAGCCTCTCCTTTGCCTCGGCGACACGCGCGACAAGTGCGTCATGCGCCTGACTGGTCGACACGTAATGATGGATGTGCAGCGTGTAGGCGTCGGCTAGGGGAAAATCTTCTGCCTTTAGCCGCTGTTTGGCGTCCTGAACGATTTTCTCGAACTTGTAGAGCTTTCCCTTTGGATTGCCGTCCGGGAAGCGAATGAACGTTGTGCCCGATGCGGTGAAGTCATCGATCAAGTATACGTCATCGAAGCGGGCGTCTGCGCCCAACTCGGCCTTCAGATCGCCGGCGAGGCTCCTCCACTTTTCGTCGTCGACGTTCATCATCGGGATGACCTGCTCCTGCGAAAGGCGTCCGGCATTCGCCCGGCGTAGCACGTCGATCCGGCTCCCGTCGCTCAGGCCAACGAAGAGGCACCGACGCAGGCGGCGCTTGAAGGCGTTAGCGCCTTCGCTCGTCTTCCACACCTCGTATGGCTTTATGTGCAGCTCGGCTGCGACCGACCTGCGGAGATAGGGCGTGACGGTCTCGGGTATGAAGGTCTCGATCACGCGCTGCATCTCGAGCGTCGATATGTAAACCAGGCGCCCTTTGACGAAGGCGTAGGCGGCGGCGCGGTCAGCCTCGTCGAAGCGGCGCAGCCAGGACACCAAGCTCTCAAGAAACCGGACGCCGGCCGGGAAATCGGAGTAACCGTCATACTTCATCGAGGAAATGAGCCGCAGCCATGCATACTCCTTGGTAGCTAGCTCATTGTCCCACTTCATCACGTCGGCCACGAGGTTCAGCGCAAGCGTGTTAATCATGGAAGAAGGAGCCCCCGAGGCCAGGCAACAGATAGCAGTCGATCCAACTCACGCTCGGCTTTATCTATCGCTTGCATTTGGAAGTTATAGAGACGTGAATCGCCCGGCGCCAATCCGATCCATGGTCGGTTCGGCAGCATTTTCTTCCAGTTCGGACGGGCACGAAGGTAAAGCCGTCTGGCGGCTGACGGCTGACGGCCAGAACCGGCAGCCCCAAACGGCATGGCTGCTGCCATCGTCATCGAACCAAGGGGCTCGGGGCTCAAAGGCGATTCGCACCTCTCCGGTAGCCTTCGCTAAGCGGTCAACTTGCTGAAATGCCCCAAGCTCAACACAGCAGAAAGGATGCAATATCAGTGCGATAGATCGAACGATGGGCATCAACGAGGC
>JBBRVX010000386.1:0-2575 GCA_038246475.1 Thermomicrobiales bacterium
ATGTGCTGGACGCTAATCACCCAGCAGTGTCGCATCGAACCCCGTGTCGAGGCCCCGCCTCACCAAACTGTCCGGGAGTGAGCCCCCCTACCCCCCTCTCCCAGTGCGCTGAGGAGAGGGGGAGGTAACGGCGAAATGCCGCTCCCGTCGCGACCAGCCCTCACCCCAACCCCTCTCCCGTCGGGCCGGGAGAGGGGCTTATTGTCGTGTGCAGGGTGGCATTCCTGCCATACCTCCCCCTGTGAGCCACTGCGCTGTGGAGAGGGGGGACGAGCCAAGCCTCCCAGAAACTACCTCAGTCTTGATTCGCATAGCGTGTCAACCGGGCAGTTTGAACGATGGCGCGGCAAAACCCTGCCTCCACGGGTGCGGAGGCAGGGTTGAGGCAGGGACGATCGGGGTCAGCTCCCTGGGTACATCACCTCTTCGCAGGCGATGGTGTCGCCGTCCGGATCGAGGGAGTTCAGCACCGCGACGTCGACCGAGGACTCCAGCGCCAACTGGGCGTCGTACCACGTTGGGAAGTCAGTGCAGGCCGCCACTGGCGGCGCCGCTTCCGGGGCGCGGACAGCGTTCGCGCCCTCGCGCGCGACCCCCGAGGTGAGGGTTCCCGGCGCCATCGAAACACTGGACGAGCCCGACTGCCCCGTTCCCCTGGGGCCGACGGTCGTCAAGGCCGGCGGTACGATCCCCGTCGGCGGGGCCAGGTTCGCGCCGATGGGAACGGTTGGGCCCTGCGTCGTATTCGCTGGCGCTTCCGACGCGGGCTTGCCGTCCTCGGCGGTCGCGGACTCCGTCTGCGCGGTCGCGACGCCGAGCCAGAGCGACAGTGACATCGCCATTCCAAGAAAGAGCGCAAAAGCGCGCATTTGCTTCACGATAATCTCCAACGTCTGACCTCCTTGCGAGGTCTGTGATTCCCGCTTGGGCCGCTCTGTCTACCATGAGCATGGTTGACAACGAGCAACGCAACCCCTCATCTCTTGAATACGAAGGGAACGCCGTCGCGGTTTCGCGCGGCCCCCCGCCCGGTGGTCCTGGAGCGTTGCCAAGCCCAACAGATGCCAGCTTGTGCACTTTGCACTATTCGCCCAGGGAAACCCGTTCATGCTGCACGATGAATGGCCCGCACGCGCTGGCTAAACTGTTTCGGATGGAAGGCAAACGGAGTGCGCCTGGGGGATCTGGTCCTGGTGACCGGTCCATACCAATGGAAGAAAGGTCAGACGGATGGTAGCGGTCGCCGAGGGGATTGGAATCTCAAAGCTGCATAAGCAGATTCTGGGGGATAGCCCGGGCAAAAAAGAGATCTTGAACCGCGTGAAAGAGGACACAGTCGAGTTCGTCGATTTGCAGTTCACCGATGTGATGGGCCAGGTCAAGAGCGTCACCATCCCTGCCTCCATCCTCGAGCATGTGATCGATGGCGGGCAGTGGATCGACGGCTCCTCGATCGCGGGGTTTACCCGCATCGCGGAATCGGACATGTTCCTTATGCCGGACCTCTCGACCTATGCGGTCATTCCCTGGACTAAAGACAACCACACCACGGCTCGTCTCATCTGCTGGGTGCACAACCCGGATGGAGCGCCATTCCAGGGCGATCCGCGCGGCGTTCTGCTGCGGCAACTGGAGCGCCTGGCCGAGCTGGGCTACACCTTCAAGACCGGGCCGGAACTCGAATTCTTCCTGTTCGAGAAGATCGGGGATGAGGTTTCGCCGCTGCCGCACGACCGCGCCGGCTACTTCGATTATTCCACCGACCTCGCCTACACCGTCCGCAAGGATATGGTAAAAGCGCTGGAAGACATGGGCATCGACGTGGAGGCGAGCCACCACGAGGTGGCCATCGGCCAGCATGAGATCGATTTCGAGTATGGCGATGCCGTCGACACGGCTGATCGAGCGACGACGTTCAAGTCGGTGCTGAAGGCGACCGCCCAGCAGCATGGCCTGCATGCGACGTTCATGCCGAAGCCGATCGAAGGGATCAACGGCTCGGGCATGCACGTGCACATGAGCCTCGGCTTCATCGACAAGAAGGGGAATGCCTTTGTCGATGAGGACGATCCGTACGGCTTGTCCAAGGTGGCCCGCCACTTTATCGCCGGCCTGCTTACCCATGCTCGCGGCATGTGCGGCGTGCTCTCGCCGCTGGTGAACTCTTACCGCCGTCTCGTTCCCGGATACGAGGCGCCGGTCTATGTCTCCTGGGCGCGGACCAACCGTTCGGCGCTGGTGCGCGTGCCATCGATTCGGGGTGGGCATACCTCGGCGACCCGGGTCGAGCTACGCTGCCCCGATCCGTCCTGCAACCCGTATCTCGCCTTTGCCGTGATGCTGGCGGCGGGGATGGACGGCATTGAGCGCGAGCTCGCCGTGCCGGAGCCGGTCGAAGAGAACCTCTACCACTTCACCGACGAGGATCTGGTGCGCCGCAACAGTCCGACGCTCCCCTCTACGCTCGGCGAGGCGGTGGCGGAAATGAAGGCCGATCCCCTGGTGCGCGAGGCCCTTGGCGACCATGTCTTCGAGCGGTTGACCGACGCACAGCAGTCGGAGTGGGATGATTTTC
>JBBRVX010000387.1:0-2570 GCA_038246475.1 Thermomicrobiales bacterium
GGCCGGAGCGGGCGATGCCGCCATCGGCATGGCCTGGGCCACGGCGGCATGGCCGTTCCCGTTGCCATTGCCCATGAACGCCTGTGCGCCGCGCCACGGGGCGCGCATGATCGGCCGCGTGAACCCGCGCTCCAGGCGGCGCCACTTGACGCTGTCCTCCGGGCCGAGCAGGGTGATCGCCTGCCCCTGCCGCCCCATGCGGCCGGTGCGGCCGATGCGGTGCGTCAGCAGCTCGGGCGATTCGGGCAGCTCGATGTTGATGACTTGCTCGACGTGGCTGACGTCGAGACCGCGCGCGGCGACATTTGTCGCCACCAGGATCGGCACCTGGCCGTTGCGGAAATCCTCCATGACCCGGTCGCGCGCGTTCTGCGACAGGTTCCCCTGCAGCGCGGCCACCGGATAGCCGTCCGCCTGCAAGCGCCGCGCCAGCTTGTTAACGCCATGCTTGGTGCGCCCGAAGACGATGATCGAGCCGTCGCCGCGGTGGTCGAGCAGATCTTCGAGCACCTGCATCTTGTCGGCATTGCCGAGGTCGAAGGCGAGGTGCTCGATCTGGGTCAGCTCGCCCGGCTCGAGGGCGATCATCACCGTCTCGGGATCGTGGAGATGCTTGCTGGCGGTCTGCTGCACCCAGGCCGGAACCGTCGCCGAAAAGAGCGCCGTCTGCCGGTCGGGCGTGGTGCGGCCGATGATGCGCTCTACATCGGGGGCAAATCCGCGGTCGAGCATCTCGTCCGCTTCGTCGAGCACCAGGAAACGGACCCGTTCGAGCCAGCGCGCTCCCTGATTCAGCTGGTCGAGCACGCGGCCCGGCGTACCGACCACCACATGCACGCCGCGCCGCAACTCGTCACGCTGCGGGCCGAAGGCGCGGCCGCCGGAGATCATCAGGGTCTTCACCCCGCGCGCGGCGCCGAGCTCGTTGACGACATTCGCTACCTGCACCGCCAGCTCCCGCGTCGGCGTCAAGATAAGCGCCTGTACAGATTTGAGCTTGGGATCGATGACTTCGATCAGCGGCAGCGCGAAGGCCAGCGTCTTGCCGGAGCCGGTGCGCGCCTGGCCGATGACGTCGCGGCCATCGAGCAGAAAGGGCAGGACTTCAGCCTGGATAGGAGTAGGGGAGCTGATACCCATGCCGGCCAGCACCTTCAAGGAAGAATTGCTCAGCCGATAATCACCGAACGAGAGCGGGCTCTCGACGGCATCAATGTGTTCTACGGTAGACGTGGACAGAATAACTTCCTCTCGCACGACGCCACAAGGTACGGGGCGGAAACATTCCATCCCGGAGGGAAACGGCTGAGCCGGTCAGTACGGCTCGGCGTTCCCCGGCGTCGCGAATGAGAGGGGAAAGAAGGCGTACTGGCGCGCGGCGATCCCGCGCATCCCTAACGTGAAAGGAGTATACCATAAGTGGAGGGTGAGCTATCGGCTATCGGCTATCAGCTATCGGCTATCGGCGAACGACGCCCGTCCTCCGTCTTCCGTCTCACCTTTCACCCCATCACCCGCACCGCCTCGACCACCTGCTCGATTGCCGCAATCACCACCTCGGGCTGATCCGCCGGCACGTTGTGGCCGCTGCGCTTCGCGACCACGAGCTCAGCCCGCGGCAGTCGGCTGACCAGGTCGCGTTGCAGCTCCCGCCAGAGCGCCTCGGTGGCGGCTGTCGGCTCCTCTGGAGGAAAGGTAACCGTCCCGCGCGTAATCACGACCGCTGGCACGTCCGGCAGGGGATCGGCGTCGCGCAGCTGTTTGCTGCTGGCGGCGAAATCGACCGCTTCGGGGATGGACGCCAGCATGCCCTGCAAGGCCTCCTTCTGCGCCGGGTCGAGCTCCCGCAGCCGCTCGAAGTACTCCTCGTGCAGCGCGTCGACCAGCACCAGCCCGGACACCTCATCGGGGTAGCTGCTGGCGAAGAGACGGACATTCTGACCGCCGTAGGAGTGGCCGACCAGCACGTACGGCGGCGCCACTCCCGCTGCCTGCAAGAGCGCGTGCAGATCGGCGACTGCATCGCCGCTACCGCGGGCGGGTGACGTCGCCGCGCTCCGTCCCGTTGCGGCCCGATCCCAGACGCATGTGCGCGTCATCTTGGCGATAGCCGGCTCGACCGCCGCCCATGCCGAGGAGTCCGCGCTGTAACCAGCATCGAAGATCACCGTCGGCTCTTCCTGGCCTGTACAGCGCAAGAAGCGCGAGCGGCCGCCGACTTCGATCAGGGCGCCCTCTGTGAGATCCTCCCCGCCGCCCGCCACCGGGGTGCTGGCTTGCATCGCCCCGGCTCTATCCCTGCCCAGGAGCGGAAGAGCTGCCAACGCCGCCGCCATCCCCCTGGCGAACCGCCGCGTCGTGGCGTGGTCAAATCCCGCGAAAAGCTCTTCGATCGTTGGCCACCGCACGCGCTTAACCCTCTCTGTCCTGCTCATCCACCCTGCGCCATACGCGCCGTCTCCTTCAACGGCTCGCATTCGCTTGGAGGATAGTGCCGAGTTGTGAAGAAGTGATGGAGAACCAGCGAGGGGAACCGTTCTCACAACGCACCACGACCATATTGACAGGCA
>JBBRVX010000388.1:0-2570 GCA_038246475.1 Thermomicrobiales bacterium
GATCGTGTCGCCATCAATGACACTGGCCGTGCCAACGAACGAAGTCCGCGCCTCCGCGAGGCTGGTCCAGTTCATCAACAGGATGGCGCCGAGCAGGAGCCGGCTCATCGGGCGAGCTGCCGGGGTTCATCGAGCTCGTCCGCATCGGCCATGTCGCCATGGATTTCCTCACGAATCATCCGTTCCGTGATTTCGGCGATGTACGCGGTCAGCGCACTGCTTGATTGCTGGAACTCTGGCCAAAGCACCTTCTCCACAAAGTGGCGCGGCGCCCTGACGACGATGGACTGACGGTGCATGCGGCGATACCGAAAGGGCTTGAGCCCGTATCGTCGGCAGAGCGCAATAAACAGCTTCTGCGACCACATATCGTGCACCGAAACCTTGATGTCTTCTGGCTTTGCTTCGGCTTGAGCCTCGCGCAGGCGGGCGCGAATGCGCTGGGCCGCTGCGTCAGCCGCAGCCTTCTCCCCGCTGCTCGCAGCGCCAGCGAATAGTGCTTCGATCTTGCGGAGCTTCTCCCGCAGGGTCTCTTCGTTGGTCATGCACGAGTTCCTGAGCGGCCTTTCGTCATAGCCGCCGCGCCGACCAGATGACCCGGCCAATGATGTTCACTTCCTCGGCCCCGCGCTCATAGGTCTGATAGTCCGGGTTCACCGACTTGATCACGATGGTGGCAGGTTCCGAATTCGGAACGTGCTCCACCCGCTTGGCCACAATGCCCATACCGTCCCAGATCACAAAGATCCCGGGTGGCACCGGCACGCGCTGGCTGGTGTCGAGCAAAATCCGATCGCCCGACGATAGGAGCGGTTCCATCGAATCCCCATCGATGGTGACGATCCGCAGATCCTCCGGTCGAGCGCGAAATTCATGGCGGATGATTGGATCGGGAAACAGCCAGATCGCGCGACTCTCCTCCAGCCCATCGAAAATCGCGCCGGCCCCCGCCGAGGCGCGAACATCCAGTTCCCCCACCGCAGCGAAACCTTCCGGCGATGAACGTGCACGCCGTCGTGGTGCGGCGGCCGCGCCGCTATCTGGCACAACCTCAGCAGGATTTGACCCCGCAGGCTTTGGCTCACCGCTCCCTGGGGCTCTGAGGCTGGCATCGTCCACACCAAGATGAGCGGCCAGCGCTTCGCGCGCATCTTCGGGCAGGATCTTCGGCGTGCCCCGATACAGGTATTGATGCAGGTAGGCCGCGTTCCGCCCGATCGCGATGGACGCGTTTTTCAGGTCAGTGCCTGAATCCTGGACGAGCTTCATGACCTTCAGTCGGATCGGGTCGAGCTCCATGACGGCTAACTCCTTGGCGATGCACAGATAGGGAATAGCCTATTTTAACTGTTTGACCAAGACGCGATTGATCGTCATTCCTATCGCCAGCCATGAGAACGTATAGCGAACAATTTATCGGCCAGGTTGAGTCTTTCCTGAAAGCCTCCCGCATAAAAGCGACTGACTTTGGCCGAGAAGCGGTCGGAGATCCCAGTTTCATCACGCATCTGCGCCGCGGGCGGTCGCCCAGCCTGGCCACGGCTGACAGGGTCCTGACCTTCATCGCCCGATTGGAGGAAGACGCCATGAAGCGGACATCCGCGAGGAAATCGCCATGATAGATCATCCTATCTCACATCTCAATCAAGTGCATCTGGCTCGCCGATGGAGCGTGAGCCCGCGGACGCTGGAGCGGTGGCGCTGGCTCAGTCAGGGACCCTGCTACCTCAAGGTGGGCGGGCGCGTCCTGTACCGTCTCGAAGACGTGGAGGCGTTCGAGGCGGGATCACTGCAAGCCGGCAGCGGCGCCCAGATGAAGACTGGCTCGAGCGCTACCAGGCCGATGCGGGGCGCACGGTCATGAAGGGTGTCGTCTTTGGCCAGGTCGTGTCCACCCGGTGCCTCGTCACGGAGGCGGACCTGATTGCTTGGTTCGCGGCGGCGCAGCCGGGAGACAGGCTGGCTTACTGCCGCGGTCACATGGGCACGGCAATCTCCCCCGACATGAGCAATCTGCCGGACGCAGAGCGCCGTGAGCTCAGGCGCGTGGCCTGCCGCGCGTGGGAATTGGCGGAGGCTGGCGCGGCGCACCTCCTGCAGCGTCGCAATGCCGCGAACGACATCTCCTACCTGATCGAGGTCAGGCCGAGACCAAAACCGTCGCCTGCGCCGCTGCGGGGATCCGCAGGCAGTCACCAGCGCATCACTCCCTCCTCTCGATCTGCAGCGTAAGGGGCATCCTCATGGGCAAGCCATCCCGCGACAAGGGCCTGCGCCGCGAGCGCGCCATCGTCGATCTGCACGTGAAATGTGGCATCCATGCCGAGCGCGTGCCGCTGTCGGGCGCCCTCCGGTATCGCGGCAATGGTGCCGATGTCGATCTCTATGTCCGCGGCGCGGAGCCGGTGAAGGCCGAGGTCAAGGCCCGCGCCGAGGGCGACGGCTTCAAGACGCTCGAGCGTTGGCTCGGCGGCAATGATGCGCTGTTCCTGTGGCGCGATCGAGCGGCACCCGTGGTGGTGCTGCCGCTGCATGTCTGGCTGGAAATCGTCGGCCGCAGTGTGCGTTGC
>JBBRVX010000389.1:0-2533 GCA_038246475.1 Thermomicrobiales bacterium
CTGATCCTTCCCCAACACGCCCATCTGGACCGCGTGAAGGAGAAGAGCGCCGGCGGCGACAAGATCGGCACAACGGGGCGTGGCATCGGGCTCGCCTATGCGGAAAAGATGGCCCGCAAGGGCGTCCGCGCCTGCGACCTGAAGAGCCCAGACCGCTTCGTGGCGCGCTACCGCGAGGCCGCCGCCGCCTGCAACGAGCGGCTGACCAAGCTCCACGGCGAGCCACCGATGAATGCGGAGGAGCATCTGGACGCTCTCCTCGCCGCGGCGGCGCGCCTGCGCCCGTGCATCGGCGACTCGGTCACCTTCCTCAACGACGCGCTCGGTCGCGGCGAATTGGTTCTGGCAGAGGGCGCCCAGGGCGTGCTGTTGGACGTGGACTTCGGCACCTATCCCTACGTCACCTCCTCCAGCCCCGCGCCCGGCGGAGCCTGCACGGGCCTTGGCATCAGCCCCCGCGCCATCACCTCGATCATCGGCATCGTCAAGGCCTACACCACGCGCGTGGGCGAGGGCCCCATGCCGACGGAACTCCTCGATGCGACGGGCGAACGCCTGCGCGCCGAAGGCGGCGAATTCGGCGCCACCACGGGCCGCCCGCGCCGCTGCGGCTGGTTCGACGCCCCCGCCGTCCGCCGCGCGACCCAGATTTCCGGCACCACCGAGCTGACGCTCACCAAGCTCGACGTGCTCAGCATCTTCGACGAGATCCAGATCGCCGTCGCCTATGACACGCCGGAGGGCCGCCTCGACCGGATCCCCTTCGATCTGGAAACGCTCAAGCAGGCCAAGCCCGTCTATGAATCCATGCCCGGCTGGGGAACCCCCATCGACCAGGCCACCCGTTTCGAAGACCTGCCCGTGGCCGCGCGCAACTACGTCGCCCGCCTCGAACAAATCGTCGGCACTCCCATCACCATGGTCGGCGTCGGCCCCGACCGTGCACAGACGCTTGCCAGAACGCCATAACCTCGGAGAGGGTTTGGGTATGGACGGCGAACGGACAGATATCTTTCATCATTGGCATCCGATTGAGGATCTGCCGGAGGAGTTCGTTGGCTACTCGCCCCCCGGGCTGGAAGCGCTGACCAAACTATGGCCGCAACGGGTGGAGGAGGCTCGGGCCAGCGGTGAACTGGATCGATTCCTGACTCGACTCAAACGTCGATGGTCCATCGAGACTGGAGCCGTCGAAGGACTCTACCAGCTATCGCGCGGCGTTGCAGAGACCTTGATCGAGCGAGGGTTCATCGCCGCGCTGATTCCCCACGGCGCCAATGGGCAGTTGCCGGAAGAGATCGCGATGATTCTGGAGGACCACGAGTATGTGCTCGATGGTCTTTTCGAGTTCGTCGCGGCAAAGCGCGATCTCACAACCTCGTATATCAAGCAACTCCACCAGGCCATCTGCCGGACTCAGGAAACCGCAGCGGGACGCGATCCGTTTGGAAATAAGACCCAGATTCCGCTCCGGAAGGGGACATGGAAGATGCGCCCAAACAGTCCGCGGCGCAAAGATGGACTCACCCACCAATACTGTCCGCCGGAGCAGGTGGATATCGAGATCGAGCGACTTCTTCGATTGCATCATGAGCACATGGAGAAGGGGGTTTCCCCCGTGGTGGAGGCCGCCTGGCTTCATCACCGATTCGTGCAGATACACCCCTTTCAGGATGGCAACGGCCGCGTTACGCGCTGCTTGTCCACGCTGGTGTTGCTCAGGGCCCGCCTCCTGCCGATGATCGTGAGGGTCGATGAGAAGGAGGTCTACTACGACACGCTGCAGGCTGCCGATGGCGGCGATCTTCGCCCGCTGATCCAGCTCATCTTCGAGGATCAGCGCAGGAGCGTTCGTGAGATTTCAATTCTAGCCCGGGGTGACGGACGAACATGAGTCAGCTGCTTCCCGAAATCGTCAACGATGCGATCAACCACTTCTTCGCGCCGCCGGTGCCCGTCAGGCGCGCGACCCAGGATGATCTGCTGGTGCGTGAACTGGCGCGCGGTCTTGAGGAGGCGGGCTTCCGCCGCCTTGATGCGGTTCTAGGTCGCGTGCGGGAGTCAAATCCCTCGGCGACTCTTGTCCGATCCAATGGTTACGACACCCCCCAGCCCTTTCTGGATATCGGCGTGCGAAGCACAGCGCAGTCTCTTGGCTATCGGGCGGCAATCGACGAGTATCACCTCTGGCTGTGGCTTGAGCTGAGGACGCCGACTTGGTTCTCTGACTTTGTGATTTCCTTTCACTCGCTTGGCCCGCTGCTCCGGGGCATGATGACGACGCACGCCTTCATCGCAGAGGGAAATCCGGGCCACGGTTCCCATGTCATGAAGACTGTGCCGGCATGCCGGGAGCCATTTGACTTCACCTGCTATGACACAGTCGCGGAACTTCAGCCCCTCTTCGAGCAATGGCTCGACGCCGCCATCATCCGCGCCTTCAACGAGTTCGAGCGCTATCGCCCCGCGCCCGCGCCATTTCCCACGGAGACACCCAACGCATGATCGTCCGACGCAGCGAACTCGAGCAGGC
>JBBRVX010000390.1:0-2488 GCA_038246475.1 Thermomicrobiales bacterium
ACTTCAGAATGCTGCTCGCCGACGAGGTATCCCTGGCGTGACGGCGCATCGCCAACGGTCAAGAACCACCGTTCTCGGTCAGCGGTGGCGACGATGCTTTTTCCGATCGTCCCTTTTGTCTGCCTTCGCGTCCCGGTCGGCGTCCTTCGCGGGTCGCGCCGCGCCTGTCCCATCGTCGACCACTTCGAAGGTCGCTTCGGCCGTGCGGCCAGCAGCATCCGTGACAATGATGCGGTGCTGGCCGGGCTTCGCGTCGGGGATGGTCACGCCCATGCTGATCTCACAGCCCAACGAGACGCTCGTGGAGGCGAGCTTTTCATTCATCCCGTCCCACCAGATCGAAACCTGCAGCCGGATGAAATCGTCTCCGGTTACGCGCACAATGCTGCCTGGACTGCCGCGCGACGGCTCAAGTGAGATCGTCGGCGGCGAGGTTGGCTCCTCGCACGGATCGATTTCCCGAGGTTGGCGCGCCTGCTGTGCAGCGAGCTGTTCGGCATCGCGGATCAGTGGCTCGAATTTGGCGACCAGATCCGCGGCCTCGCGATCGTCCTTGATGGGAATCACCCCAATAGTGGCGTTTACTGGATACCACTTCGCGTCACCGTCGTATCCCGCGAAGAAGAGATAGCGCTCTCCGACGTTCAACTCTCCGCTATGCTGATAGCCAGGTCCCGTGCTGTCGTAACCAAAGTAGTCGGCGCCTTCATACCAGACCGTGACGTGATCGGATGCTGCTCCTTGGAGCGTCTGCTCGACTGCCACATCATAGAGGATGACGCGCAGACTAAACTCGGGGTCGGTGCTGGGGATACTATCCTCGCCGAGCACCGAGATGACCTCCCCCACAAAAATGTTGCCGAAGCGGGCCCGGCCCTCGTCGTTCGCCGGAATCATCATGTCGTAGGCAACCGATTCTTGCGGGGTCGCGGCCACTGGGGTTGCATCATCCGCAGCGCGACTGGTGATTGACGCCAGGAGCAAGGCAGAAAGCCCAAGTCCGGCCACAACCATCGCATTGAAGAGAACGACGCTTGGAGTATTGTGTCTCGGATGGAACGGCATACGGGTCTCCATTGATGGCAACCAGCATTCCCGCCGGGCGTCATTATCCATCAGTCCGCAAGGCCAACCACGAACAACGATCGTGCTAACATGTGCGCCATGGCGCACATGTTAGGTGCAACCCGGAGAATCGAACCGAACCGTGACGACTGCGAGGTCGTCCTCATTCATCCCCCGGCGGTGTTTGCCGCCCGCGCGGCGCTGGCGGCGATGCCGCCTCCGCCGGATGTCTCGGCGCTGTTCGCGCTGCTCGCCGACCCGACGCGGTTGCGGATGCTTGCCGCGCTTGCGGCCGGCGAGCTGTGCGTCTGCGATCTCGCCGCTGCCACCGGCATCAACCGCACGCGCGTGTCACACCAATTGCGGATTTTGCGCGAGGGGCGGCTGGTGCGGGCCCGCCGCGAGGGACGGGTGATCTTCTACGTGCTCGACGACGACCATGTGCGGGAGTTGCTGGCGATGGGCATTGCTCACGCGGGTGAGCGCGCATGACCGCGCTCGCCTCATCCGACCGGGCTGCCAACGCCCTTACACTACCTGTTACCGGGCTCGACTGCGCCGTCTGCGCCGAAACGTTGGCGGCCGGTTTGCGCTCCACGCCCGGCGTCAGAGCGGCCACGGTCAGCTTCGGGGCGGCGAACGCGCGCATTGAAATCGACCCCACGATTCTTGACCGGGACGCGGTCGTCTCCCGTATCGAGGCGCTGGGATACACGGCCAGCACTCCAACCCCGTCCTCAACGCTGCGCTTCCGGATCAGCGGCATGGACTGCGCCGACTGCGCGCTCAGCATCGAGCGCGCCGTTGCGGCGCTGCCGGGTGTGGGCTCCGCGCGGATCAATTTCGGCGCCGCCACGCTCACGGTCATCCCTGGTCAGGGAGCGACCTTGCCGGCCGTCGATATTGCGGCAAGTGTGGCCCGCGCCGGATACCACGCCACGCTCGACGAGGGGCGCGTCGCCGAAAAGGCGGCTTGGTGGCGCGATACGCGGCTCCAATGGGTGCTCCTGGCGGCCGCACTCTGGCTGCTGGCAAGCGCGCTGGCGTTCACTGGCGCTGCCGATGCCGTGGTGACTCCCCTCTTCGCCGGGGCCATCATCGCTGGCGGCTGGCCCTTTGCCCGAGCCGCCATGCAATCGATCCGGGCGCGCCGCCTCGATATGAACGTCCTGATGACCATCTCGGCCACTGGCGCGGCGCTCCTGGGCGAGTGGGGGGAAGGGGCGGCGGTCGTCGTACTCTTCGCGCTCGGCGGAGCGCTCCAGGCGCGGACGCTGGAGCGGACCCGTGGCGCAATCCGCGATTTGATGGCGCTTTCCCCCGCCACCGCCGCGCGCGTCGAGGCTTCCGGCGCCGAATCTCGCATTGCGGTCGAGGCGGTGGCGGTCGGCGATCTGGTGCGGGTGCGGCCCGGCGAGCGGAT
>JBBRVX010000391.1:0-2441 GCA_038246475.1 Thermomicrobiales bacterium
CCAGCATTCTCGAAAACACCGACTATCCGAATTTCGAACTGCTGCTCATCGACAACGCCTCAACAGACGGCAGTGCCGAGGAAATCGAACGCCTGGCTCGTGAATATCGCAACGTCCGTGCGTTCCTGAACGAAGAAAATGTCGGATTCGGCCCCGGCAACAATCAGGGCCTGCGTGAGGCCACCGGCGACATCCTGGTCTTGCTCAACAACGACACCATGGTCCCCCGCGGCTGGTTGACCCGCCTCACACGTCACCTGGTGGACTCTGCAGTCGGCTTGATTGGTCCCGCCACGAACCGGACCTGCAATGAAGCTCAGCTCGACATTCCGTACCAGACTTACGATGAATTTCGGGCAGTTGCCAGCAGGCAGGGAGCGCGGTACGAAGGCGAACGCCGTCCGATCCGCATGCCGATGATGTTTTGCACGGCCTTCCGTCGCGATACCTACGAGCGCCTCGGCCCCCTTGATGAACGCTACGAGGTGGGGATGTTCGAAGACGAAGATTACGCCTTGAGAGCCAAGGCGGCGGGCTACCTCACCGTCTGGACCCCCGAGGTCTACGTCCACCATGCCTATCACGCCTCGATCGGCAAGTTGCTGCAATCGGGGGAGTACATGCGGCTGGTCCGTCTGAACCAGGGCCGGTTCGAGGAAAAGTGGGGCATCTGCTGGGAACGCCACCGCCCCGCGCCGGCGCCTCCCTCTGTGCCGTCCTCGTGACGGAGCGATCTTCAGGCGGACTCCACACGCTTGCCGTCCATTCCGTCAACGGCTATCCAGGAACGGACGGTTCGGTCGCGGCATTCGCCATCGACGCTCCTCGAGCGGGCGATCGACTCCCTGGGCTGGGGCTTGAAGTCAACGGCTGGGTGATCGGGCGGCACGAAGGCATCGTCGGTGTGCGCACGGTTGCCGCTGGCGCCCCGAGCCACCTCCACCCGCTCGACGTGCGCCGGCCAGATGTGGCCGCCGATTATCCGGACCATCCAGCCGCCGGGAATTCGGGCTTCTCGTTTTGGGCCCCCGTCGACACCGACGCCGGCTCGTGGACATTCCAGATCGAGGCGGTGTTCGCCGGCGGTCGCTCGATACCCCTTGCCACGATTCAGGGGGCCGCGCTCTTAGAGCAGCCGCGGTTTCCGCCCGGACATCGGCCTGTCTGGGGCCCCGATTTCGTCATCATCGGCACACAGCGGGGCGGCACCACGTCACTTCATGCCTATCTCGGCGCCCACCCACTCGTCACCACCCCGGTCACCAAAGAACTCCATTACCTGACTGACCGCTACGAGCGCGGTTCAGATTGGTATGCCGGCCAGTTTCCTTCGTCGCTCCAACGTGGCGCTCTCACCGGTGAAGCCACGCCTTATGCCCTCTTCCATCCGCGCTCCCCGCACCGCCTGCGAGACGTAGCTCCAGCGGCCAGGATCATCGTCCTATTACGAAATCCCGTTGACCGCGCGTATTCCCACTATCGCCTGGAGCGCTCCCGCGAGAACGAGTCGCTCTCTTTTACCGAGGCCCTCGCTGCCGAGCAATCGCGCCTTGCCGGCGAAGAGCAGCGGCTCGCGGCGGACGACACCTACGTCAGTCACGTGCACAATCACGCCAGCTATCTCAGCCGGGGGGACTACGCGCCCCAACTCGAGGGGTGGTTCTCGGCGTTCCCCCGGGAGCGCTTTCTGATTCTGCGGAGCGAGGACTTGTATGAATGCCCTGAGGAGAGCTTCGCTCGTGTGACATCGTTCCTGGAGCTGCCATCACTCGCGACCGTCTCCTTTACCGCGCACAACCGCGGCGAAGGCCCCCCTCTGGATGAGACGATCCGGGGTCGCCTGATGCAGCACTTTGCCCCCCGCAACGATCGTCTCACTGAACTCCTCGGCTGGGATCCCGCTTGGACGTAACGACCAGCGCATGCGGAGCAACCACCGCCCACCTCCCCGCGCGACTTGACACAAGACTCCCGCGTCTGTCACGGTTGGCCGGTTTGGGTGGTCCAGGCATGGCCGAGCATCCAGCGCGTGGCGAAGGCTTGTCCCGAAACGAGGGGCGATGCCGTGGAATGGAAGGGAACTCGCGTTCATGGCGCTAGTCGAAATCGACGACATCGAGCTAGGAGCGCCGCAGCCAGGCAAAGTCCGCGCCTTTGCATTCGATGCCCCCCGCATCGGCGGTCGGGACGTCTACGATGTCGAGTTCGCCGGCTGGGTCATTGGCGACGGCCGACAGGTGCAGGAGATCGAGTTTCATCAGGGCGGCGTCATCATCCGCCGAGCGATGCTCGATCAGCAGCGGCCCGATGTCGCCCGCGACTTTCCAGACGTGCCGAATTCCGGAATGGCGGGCTTCCGGACCTGGGTCAGCGTCGTCGGTCTCGAACCGGATGTCGACGTGCAGGTGCGAGCGCTCCTGGACGATGGCGCCCGTGCCCGC
>JBBRVX010000392.1:0-2334 GCA_038246475.1 Thermomicrobiales bacterium
GGCGCGAAGGATCGAATGTCGATCTCGCCTCGCGCTTCGCCGCCGTGCGTCTGCGACCCGCTTCCCGCGATTACGATCTCACCAGGCCGCGCGCCGAGGAGTGGCTGTTGATCGAGTGGCCCGAAGGCGACGGCGAGCCGCTCAAATACTGGCTGTCCACGCTTCCGGCGGATGCGTCGATGCGCGATCTCGTGGCCACCGAGAAACTGCGCTGGCGCATCGAGCGTGATTTTCTCGAGCTCAAGCAGGAGCTTGGCCTGGGCCACTATGAGGGCCGGGGATGGCGAGGCTTTCATCACCACGCCAGCCTCTGCATCGCAGCCTACGGATTCCTCATCTCCGAGCGGGAGACACTTCCCCCCTCAGCGCCACTCAGCCCCCAAAGCGGCCAGGAACCTCCCATTCCCCAAGGTTCACGACCCTGCCCATCCGCCACTCAGGCCCGAACGGCACGTCCGAAACTCAATCGCCACCATACGCCGCCAGATCACCGCCGCCCTCGTCCGCAGCCTGCACCGATGTCCATGCTGCGCAAGATTGCACGCCGACCTTCATTCAGATTTATGACGCAGTAAGACTAAGTGCCCTCAACCAGCTCTGGAGGTAGGACGCATGATCGTCCAGGTGATCGACCGGAAGATCGATGTCGATTCTACGAGAAACGTCCTTGGGCGACGTGACTGAAAAAGCCCACAGATGCGTCGAAGGAAGTTGCCCGCCGCTTTTAACCGCCGCCGTTTCAGACGATGGCCGAGAGAGCTCAGGCCCATATCGCTTCGGCTGGATCCTATGCAGACGAGGTTCAGGAAGAGTTCGTCTGGACCTTTCCTGAAACGGAGAAGAAGGCATCATCGGGAACACGTTGGAACAAAGGCCGATCTGTCGGTGCAAACCTGGCGTTAAAGCCCAAACATGTCTGAGCTTGGCTTTGCGCAAAACGGGGTGGTGGATGCGGGTGCGGCAATGGCGTCGAGCGCTCATCGCGCGTGCGGCCGACCTCCATGAGTCGCGGTGCCCAACCGGCGGCATGGGGGGTGAATCAATTCGCCGCAGGCTCTTCGTGTTGTGCGGAGTCCGGCGAGGGATTCGAAGCATGGGATGGAGCACCATCCGATCAGATCCCCCGCGAGCGGCGATGCCGTCCCCCAGGTTCTCCGCATGTGGCTGCAGGCGTTTCGCCCGCATGTCACCGGGCCGACCTGGCAGAACCTCCTCGTTCTGGTCATGGGCGCGCTGCTCGCGCCGGGCAAGCGGACGGTGAGCGCCTGACCGGACGGGCAGAGGTCGCCAACTTCACCGTCTACCACCAGGTACTGAACCGCGGGCGCTGGAAGGGCCGCGCGCTGGCCCGGACCCTGCTCGATCTGGTTGTCGCCGCCCTGGTGCCGGAGGGGCCGGTGATCATCGGCATCGACGACACCATCGAGCGACGCTGGGGTCCCCGCATCGCCGCGCGCGGCATCTATCGCGATCCGGTGCGCTCCAGCCACGGCCACTTCGTCAAGACCAGCGGCCTGCGCTGGCTGAGCTTCATGGTGCTGACGCCGGTTCCCTGGGCGGCACGGATCAAGGCGTTGCCGGTGCTGACGCTGCTCGCCCCTTCCGAACGCGCCGATGCGAAAGCCGGCCGCAGGCACAAGCTCCTCACCGACCGGGCGCGCCAAGGCATGCTGCAGCTCTGTCGCTGGCTGCCCGGCCGCAGGATCGTCTTCGTCGGAGACGCGAGTTTCGCCGTCCATGCGCTTGCCCACGCCCTGGCCCGGATCCCAGCGGGTCGCGCAACGCTGATCAGCCGCCTTCGTCTCGACGCCAGCCTCTACGCCCCGCCCGCGGAGCGCCATGCCCGAACCCAGGGACGGCCGGCCCAGAAGGGGCCGCCCCTGCCCAAGCTTTCGGCCCTGCTCGCCGACCCAGCGACCCGCTGGCAGCGCATCACCGCCCCGCTCTGGTACGGCAGGCAGATCGAGAAGCCCCTCGAGATCGCCAGCGGCCTCGCCCTGTGGTATCGGCGCGGGACGCCGCCGCGGCCGATCCGCTGGGTGCTGGTCCGCGACCCCGCGGGCAAGCGGGCGCCGCAAGCCTTCTTCAGCACCGACACCACGCTCGCCCCCGCCGAGATCATCGCGATCTTCGTGCGCCGCTGGCAGGTCGAGGTGACATTCTCGGAGGTCCGCGCCCATCTCGGCGTCGAGACCCAGCGCCAATGGTCGGACAAGGCCATCGAGCGCACCACGCCCGCGCTCATGGGCCTCTACAGGGCACCTCGATTTTTGCCCTGTTTCTGCGGTGATCCGCGATTGAGGCGCGCCTCCGGTAGAGCGCAGCCTTCGGTCA
>JBBRVX010000393.1:0-2327 GCA_038246475.1 Thermomicrobiales bacterium
ACGAAGGCTGGACGGACGGTGACTTCGGCGATGGGCAGCGCGCGTATCTGGCGACTATGGATGAGTGGAACCTGACCCCGGTGATCGCCTGGGACCCGATGGACCAGGACGGACCACCCATCGATCAGCCGCTGTACGCGCTCGCCAACATCATTCGCGGCGACTTCGATCCATATATCGATAGCTGGGCTCGAGGCCTGGCGGCCTATGGCAAGCCGGTCTTCTTGAACTTCGCGCATGAAATGAACGGCAACTGGTACCCCTGGGGCATCGGCGTCAATGGGAACCAGCCGGGGGAATTCATCCAGACGTGGCGTCACGTCCACGATCGATTTACGGCGCTGGGGGCCAGCAACGTACGCTGGGTGTGGACCCCGAACGAGATGTATGAGGACGTGCCGGCCACGGTCGAAGAGGTCTATCCGGGCGACGAGTATGTCGACTGGTTTGGCATGAATGGTTTCAATTGGGGCGCGGCGATTCGCTGGGCAAGCTGTGATTGCCAGTCGGCCTGGCGCACCTTCGATGAGATCTTCAGCAAGACCTACGACCGGCTGGTCACGCTGGGGCCGAAGCCGATCATGATTGGGGAGACAGGCTCCGCTGAGAAAGGTGGGGACAAGGCCGCCTGGATCACCGATGCCCTGTTGGAACAGCTTCCCAATCGATTTCCCCGGATCCGCGCGGTCGCCTGGTTCAACAGCGTCGCCACCGGGCTGGAAACTGTCGAGCCAGGCGTGGTGGAGGCGACCACGGAGGTCGACTGGCGAGTGACCAGCTCCGCGGCAACGCTTGAGGCGTTTGCGACGGCCGTCAACACGCCGTACTACCAGGGTACTTTGCTCACCTCCGGCACGATCGATTCGCAATGATGCGCGGCTGATTGTCAGGAACGGCGGGGGCGACGAACGTGGTCTCTGCCGTTCAGCAGGGCAGAAACTCGGGAATCCGCAACTCCAAACAGCCGACGTCTGATACGGTGACTCGTCTGACCCCGGCGTGCCCTGGCAGATCAAGCTCGTGTGCGACGCTATAAATGGCCCGACGCAGACGATGGCGGAATGGTGTGGGTACGTGTTGCGCGGCAGTATCAGGGATGGCCTCGCCGCTCCGGACGGGATGCCCGTCGATCGTTTGGTGTACATCCTCACGCCGGAAGACTGGCCACACTGACGGAGCGGACGATGGCAACCGGGATCGGAACTCGGCTGGAAGCGTAGTGAAGGCAACCTGGCATGCGCGTCGCGGAGATACAGGTTGTCCGAGTTGATGAGCAGTGCCAGCTTCAAGGGTGGGTTGAAAGTGACCGGAACGCCCACGATGGCAACCGCTTCGCGCCGTTCTGGCTCTGGTACCGCTTTCCCCTCTGGTGCGAGCCATTCCTGACGCCGGAGAATGGGATGCCATTCCTGGCGGCGCTGCTGGCGCCGGCGATGTTGACCGGCGAGCGCCTGGCGATTGCGGGGAGCATCTCGCCGCGGCTGGCGCGCCGGCTGGACGACATCCAGGCGATTTACGCCAGCTTCGAACCGCGGTGGCAACGGGTGGATGTGCAGACAGCCGCGCCGGCGACGAGCCCGCCGCCCGCGGCGAACCCCGCCCAGGGCGTGTTTCTCTCGCTTGGAGTTGATTCGTTCTACAGCCTCCTCAAGAACCTGGAGACCCACCCCGCCGACGATGAGTCGGTCAGTCACCTGCTTACCGTGCACGGCTTCGATATGGCGTACGACGCGTGGGACGAACGGTTCCCGGCGAAATTCCTCGAGAACTGCGAGCGGGTAGCGCGGGAGACGGGAAAGACGCTGATCCCGGTGACCACAAATGTTCGGTGGATCACGCGGCCGATCTCGGGCTGGGAAATGAGCCACGGCGGCGCACTGGCGAGTGTGGCGCTAGCCCTCGACGCCTTCCTGAGCCAGATCAGGATCGCGGCCAGCACCACCTACGACAAGCTCTACCCGTGGGGCTCGCACCCGGTGCTCGATCCCCTCTGGTCGACGGAGCGGCTGGAGGTCATTCACGACGGCTGTGAAATAGGTCGGGTCGACAAGATGCGCTTCGTGGCCCGCTCGCAGCTTGTCCTCGAGACACTGAAGGTGTGCCCCGCCTACAACTGCGGAGGCTGCATCAAGTGCCTGCCCGCGATCATCGACCTGATGCAGGCGGGCCTGCTCGACCGCTGCACGACGCTTCCGCACGAGCTGGATGTGGCGCGGGCGCAGGTGGTTTTCCGGGCGTACCAGGGACGGCTCAGCACCGAGAACTACGCGCGCCGGCTGGCAAACATGGCGGAGGGCGATGGCCCGCCCGGGCTACGGGACACGTTA
>JBBRVX010000394.1:0-2273 GCA_038246475.1 Thermomicrobiales bacterium
CGCGGACGCTAGCGGGACGCCCGCCGTGGCCTACACGCTGATCGAGAACCTGGCCGGCGTGGGGGTCTTCTTGTCTTTCGTCATCGTCGTAGCGATGATCCTTTGCGGGATGTCCGCCATCGCATCGACCGGGCGGATGATCTTCGCGTTCGCGCGGGATGGCGGGGTGCCCTTCAGCCCCTTCTTCAGCCACATCAGCCCTGCTCAGCGCTCGCCCGACGTGGCCTTATGCACGGCAGGCATCCTGGCCGTGCTCATCACGGTTTACGCATACGTGAGCGCTCGCGGTGACGCGGCCGCGGCGTCAATTACCATCGGCATCATCACCGGCATGAGCACGGCGCTCCTGTACTGGGCGTACGGACTGCCGATCCTGTTGGGGCTCCGCTCGGGGGTGTGGCGAGAGAGGCGGACGTGGTCGCTGGGTCCGCGCAGCCGCGCGCTGCAGGTCATCTCGATCGTCTGGATCGTCGTGATCTCGATCCTGTTCCTCTGGCGGCCCGACAACGAGTACGCGTTTCGCGGCACCGTCGGCTTTCTCGTGCTCCTGGTCGCCTATTACGCGCTCTGGGCGGCACGGAACTTCAAGGGACCGCGGGCCCAGCGCGCCGAGGAGCTGATTGCGCGGGAGGAGGCGATCGGCGAGACGCATCATGGCGGGGTGGCGCCCGTTGGTTCGGCCGGAGATTGACGCCCCTGGTGCAGAAACGTTGGGACGTCAACCGCGTTCGAAGTAGCGGCGGCGTTCCCAATCGGTGACGGCCATGTCGTACGCGGTCTGCTCGACCTCGGCCATGTTGAGATAGTGCGCGACCACGTCGTCCCCGAAGGCTGCCCTGGCTAACTCGCTCTCGCGAAACGCCGCAATGGCTTCGTACATGGCGCGAGGGACGCGAGGGACATCAACGGCTTCATAGGCGTTGCCGTGAAACTCGGCCGGGGGTTCGATTTCCAGTTCGATGCCATGCAGGCCGGCGGCGAGGATTGCCGCGTAGGCGAGGTAGGCATTGGAATCGCCACCCGGCAAGCGATCTTCGATGCGCAGCGAGGAGCCATGCCCCACAATCCGGAAGCCGCAGGTCCGGTTATCGTGGGCCCAGGCGATATTGACCGGGGCCCAGGAGGCCACGGCATAGCGCTTGTACGAGTTGATATTGCTGGCAATGAAGAGGGAGAGCTCGCGGGCCCCCGCCAGCAATCCGCCAAGAAAATGGCGCATGAGGCGCGACATTTCACCCGGGGCGTCGGGATCGACAAAGAGATTCGCGCTCCCGGCGGCATCCCAGAGGCTCAAATGAACATGGCTCGATGAGCCGGTCCAGCTCTGCTCGGGTTTGGCCATGAATGTGATCGAACAGCCATTCAGGTGCGCGATCTCCTTGGCGCCATGCTTGTAGATCGTGGCGCGATCGGCCGCTTCGAGCGCGTCCGCGTACTGTATGTTGACCTCGTGCTGTCCGGGCGCCGCCTCGCCTTTGGAGAACTCGATCGGGATGCCGGCTTCCGTCATCAGGTTGCGAAACTGACGATAGATCGGTTCTGCCTTGGTAGCCTGCAAGAGCTGATAGTCCTCGTTGTACCAGCCCCAGGTGCGCAAGTGGCTCCAGCCCTTGTCGGCGGCTTCCTCGTACGTCTCGCGCAGGAGGTAGAACTCCAGCTCCGAGGCCATTTTGGGTCGCAGGCCCAGCCGTGCGGCGCGTTCGATCTGGCGGCGCAGGATGCTACGCGGCGCCACGCTCACCAACTCGCCACCCTGTTCGTCAACAAAGTCGCCCAGGACGAACGCGGTTTTTTCCAGCCAGGGGATGACTCGCAGGGTGTTCCAGTCGGGTCGATTCAGAAAGTCCCCGTATCCCGATCCCCAATCCATCTGGGCGAAACCGTCGGGAGTGTTCATTTCCATATCGGTGGCCAGCAGATAAGTACAGAGATGCGTGCCATGCTCAAGGCACCGCTGCACGAAGAAATCGGCCGTGACCCGTTTGCCAATGAGCCGTCCCTGCATGTCGCAGACGGCCGTGACGACGGTGTCGATGTCGCCACTGGCCACGAGGGTGATGAGCTCATCGACTGTTAGTACTCCCCGTGCATTCGCGGTCATCCTCGTCCTTCCTGTGAGCGCCTGAATTGTTCCGCGTGGAGGCGACAAAGTTCTCGCCGCCACGCGGCAGATGCAGGGAACGTGCTTTGGCAACGCCCGCCAAGCGAAACAAAAAGCGGACCGCCGGCTCGCCAGCCCGCGCCCCGCATTTCGTGCAGGCCCAGCTGGATCA
>JBBRVX010000395.1:0-2270 GCA_038246475.1 Thermomicrobiales bacterium
CAGCCTGTTGAAAAAGTCCTCTGGAATGCCGTTCGACCGCCGTCACCGGCATGCGGAGGCTTCGCCCAGATTCGAGCCGGCACCGCAGCCCTGTCAGAACCGGGCGGTTGGACCCGGGTCCGCCTTTTTTCAACAGGCTGGTCCCGTTTTGACACAGCCATGAGCACGATCCCAAGGCCTTCACCCTGAAGACCGGCGCGATTAGTTGTGGGACGGCGCACCACGTCTCCGCTCTACTCCTTGACAGACGCTAGAGATCCCGCATCCTGATGGGGTTGTGACCAAACCAGCCGCCCGCGGCGCCGCCGGTCCGGGGCGACGGAGGCAGGCATGGGCAGCGAGGGGAGCCTCGCGCGACCCGTCCATCCCTGGGTCGCCGAGGGACAGCGCCGGGTCCGCTTCGGCGTGCAAGTGGCAGGACGGCCGGGAGCAGACTGGCCGGCGTTCCTCGCTATGGTGGAACAAACGGAAGCGCTCGGCTTGGAGTCGTTTTTAGACGGCCGACCATCCGCTGGTGAGCCGGGATTGCTGGACCACTCTCGCCGCAATGGCCCTGCGGACCGCATACCTGCGGTTGGGGTCCCTGTCCAGTTGTATCTCCTATCGCAGCCCGGTGCTGCTCGCCCGCATGGCCGCGGATATCGACCACCTGAGTGGCGGCCGGCTGGTGCTTGGCCTGGGGATTGGCGACGACGTAGAGGAGTTCGCCCGCAGGGGCCTCCCCAGCCCGAGCGTGCGCCGGCGGCAACAGGTGCTGGAAGAGACGATCGACATCGTCCATCGAGTCGGGGGCGCCGTGCCGTTCACCTATCACGGGCGGCATTTTCGAGTGGAGGCGGCACAAGTGCCACTGCCATCGCTACAACCCCATGTGCCGCTGCTCATGGGGAGCGGCGGCGAATCGCGGACCCTGCGTCAAGTCGCCCGGTACGCGGATGTGACCAATTTCGGCCCGCATCCGTGGATCGGCGGTGCGCTGACCGTGGCAGACGTCCGACGCAAGTTCGCCGCGCTGCGCCGGCATTGCGAGACGCTCGGGCGCCCGTATGACGCGATCCTGCGCAGCCATTTTCTGTTCGTGCTCCTGGCGACGACGGGCGCGGCGTTGCAGACGACGTACGATGCGATACCGGAGGCGTCGCTCAGCTTCATGGCCACGCTTTTGTTTGCCGGCACACGCGACGAACTGGTCGCGTACTACCAGCCACTCGTCGCCGCCGGGATGCAATATTTCGTGGTCGTGCCGATAGTGGAGGGCCGGGAGGAAACGCTCCGGCTGCTCGCCGAGCGCGTCATGCCGGCATTCGCCTGAGGCACAAATGTGGCCGCTCGCGGCACGCTGTGTGGGGCGCACCTTTCGCTGCTATACTCTCTGGCAGCCACGCGGGACCATCAGGCGAACCGGCGCGGGTCAGCATCCCCGGCCGGCCGGTGGACGCGTGATGGGAGGACGCGATGCGGCAGCCCGTGCGCATTGGCATCGTCGGCGATTTTAACCCGGAGCAGCCGTCCCACACCGCCACGAACACCGCAATCGCCCACGCGATGGCCACGCTATCGGCCGTGCTGGAGGTCCGGTGGATCTCGACCGAGGATTTGGGCGGAGCCGGCACGGCCGCCATCCTGGAACCCTATGATGGACTGTGGGCAGCTCCGGCCAGCCCCTATCGGAGCATGGACGGGGCGCTGGCGGCCATTCGCTTTGCGCGCGAACGGGGCCGACCCTTCATCGGGACCTGAGGCGGGTTCCAGCATGCTCTGGTAGAGTATGCCCGCCATGTCGCCGGAATTGGCGACGCCCAGCATGCCGAGTCGGGCGCGGCGAGCGGCTCGCTCCTCATTACCCCGGTGGCCTGTCCGCTCCCCGACCGCACGCCGGACGGACCGGCGCTAGACGGCATGCTGGACGTTGTCATTGTCCCGGACTCCCGCCTGGGGCGCATCGTGGGCCGGGAGGTGATCGCCGAAGCGTACACCTGTAGCTACGAGCTGAACCCGGCGTTCCAGGCGGCGCTGACCGCCAAGGGACTGCGGGTGGTGGGTGTGGATACCGCGGGGGCAATGCGGGCGGTGGAACTGCCCAACCATCCCTTCTTCATCGCTACCCTCTACCAGCCCCAGCGGATGTCGGCGGAAGGACGCCCGCACCCACTGATCGTGGCTTACCTGCGCGCGGCGCTGCACCACCACCATGGTTGCGGGTAATGTCCACTGGGCCGTCGCACAAAGGCTCCAGCGTGATGCTCTTATGGGTGTCAAGCGGCTGGGGC
>JBBRVX010000396.1:0-2268 GCA_038246475.1 Thermomicrobiales bacterium
GCCGCTGCTCTACGATCTGCTGCGGAAACTCCTGAAGCAAGAATTCGGCTCGGACCTGCTCGGCGGCATCTCCATCATTACTTCCGTCCTGCTGGGCGAGTACCTGGCCGGGTCGATCATCGTCTTGATGCTCTCCGGAGGGGAAGCGCTCGAGAGCTACGCGTTGCGCAGCGCTTCTTCGGTTCTGGCGGCGCTGGCGAAACGACTCCCCTCGATCGCCCACCGCAAGCGGGAATCGGCAATCGTGGACGTGGGTCTCGACGAGGTCGCCGTGGGCGACACACTCGTGATCTACCCGCACGACATCTGCCCGGTGGACGGCGTGGTGATCGAAGGCCACGGGGTGATGGACGAGTCCTACCTGACGGGCGAGCCGTTCCAAATCACCAAGACTTCCGGCTCGA
This sequence comes from Thermomicrobiales bacterium, assembly GCA_038246475.1. Classification (GTDB taxonomy): domain Bacteria; phylum Chloroflexota; class Chloroflexia; order Thermomicrobiales; family UBA6265; genus JACCXM01. The sequence continues at coordinate 405 of JBBRVX010000396.1, forward strand.
CGGTGATGTCGGGCGCGATTAACGGGGAGTCCGCCCTGACGATCCGAGCGACCCAGCGCGCCGCCGATTCGCGCTACGCGAAAATCATGGTCGTCATGCGCGAGTCCGAAGCCACACGGCCGCAGTTGCGCCGCCTGGGGGACCGCCTGGGTGCGATCTACACCCCTGTCGCTCTGACCGTCGCCCTCCTCGCCTGGGCGATCAGCGGAGAGGCCATTCGGTTCCTGGCGGTGCTGGTGATCGCCACCCCCTGCCCGCTGCTGATCGCGATACCGATCGCCATCATCGGCTCGATTTCCCTCTGCGCCCGCCGGGCGATCATTGTCAAAAGCCCTGTGGTGCTCGAGCGGATCGCCGAGTGCCGGACGGCGATTTTCGACAAGACTGGCACGCTCACCTACGGCGAACCGAGTCTGACCGATCAACTCGTCGCCCCCGACTTCGTGCAGAAGGACGTGCTGACGCTCGTGGCGAGTCTGGAGCGCTATTCCAAACACCCACTGGCGCGTGCCATTCTTGAGGCGGCGAAGGCCCAGGGGCTTCAATTGCTCGAGGCCACCGATGTCGGCGAGGTGCCGGGCCAAGGGTTACGCGGAACCGTGTCTGGGCAGACGCTGCTCATCACCAGCCGTAACAAACTCGTCGCACAACAATTCGCGGGGGCGGAGCAACTCCCTCCCGTTTCGGGCGGGCTCGAATGCGTTGTCGTCATCGGCGAGCGGTACGCGGCCACGTTCCGCTTTCGTGACGCGCCTCGGGCGGAGAGCCGCTCTTTCGTGAATCACCTGGGACCGCGGCATCAATTCTCGCGCGTGATGATTGTGTCGGGCGACCGGGAGTCCGAGGTACGCTACCTCGCCGGGCAGGTCGGCATCACCGAGATCTACGCCCAGAAGAGCCCGGAAGAAAAGCTCGCCATCGTCCGCAAGGAAACGGCCGCTGCCAAAACGCTTTATGTGGGCGACGGCATCAACGATGCCCCGGCCATGATGGCCGCCACGGTCGGCATGGCGATCGGGCAGAACAGCGACGTGACCGCAGAAGCGGCCGGGGTCGTGGTCATGGATAACTCACTTGAAAAGGTGGATGAATTCATGCACATCAGCCGCCGCATGAGGAATATCGCGTTGCAAAGCGCGGTCGGTGGCATGGCGCTGAGCGTCATCGGTATGGTTTTCGCCGCCACCGGTCATTTAAGCCCCGTGACTGGGGCCATCTTGCAAGAAGTTATCGACGTTCTGGCCGTACTCAACGCCTTGCGGGCCGCCTTTCCGCCCAAGGTGCTTCATGATTTTTAACGGAGCCTCCAAACTATGAAAACACGACCCAGCGTTCTTGCCCCGGAACTGCTTCAGAAGATGGATGCGTACTGGCGCGCCGCCAACTACCTCTCCGTCGGCCAGATCTATCTCTATGACAACCCGCTGCTGAAGGAGCCGTTGAAGCAATCGCATGTCAAGCCGCTCGTCGTCGGCCACTGGGGCACGACACCGGGGCAGAACTTCATTTACGTCCATTTGAACCGGGTCATCAACAAGTACGACCTCAACATGTTCTACATCGCCGGCCCTGGCCACGGCGGCCCGGCGATTGTCGGCAACGTCTACCTCGAAGGCACCTGGAGCGAGGTTTATCCCAACGTCACGCAGGACGAGGCTGGCCTCAAGAAGCTGTTCATGCAGTTCTCCTGGCCGGGTGGAATTTCCAGTCATGTCGCGCCAACAACCCCAGGGTCAATTCATGAGGGCGGCGAACTCGGCTACTCGCTCAGCCACGCCTTCGGGGCGGCGTTCGATAATCCCGACCTGATCGTCGCATGCGTCGTCGGCGACGGTGAGGCGGAGACGGGGCCGCTGGCGACCGC
>JBBRVX010000397.1:0-2238 GCA_038246475.1 Thermomicrobiales bacterium
GGGGACGCCGCCACCACCACTGCATATCCGCCGCCTCCCAGACGCCGCTCCGCGGCTCCTTTAGCCGGATCCTGTGCAGCAGCGCCGTCACGGCGGTCAACCGTTCCAGACCGGTCAGCAACTCCTGACGCATGGCTCCCTCCTTTCGGAGTTCCACCATCGCCGATCAGGTGTAACCCACGTCTCCGCACGAGTGTTACCCATGTCCCCGGTCTACGCACTTTGTGGGATGGCGCCGCCGTAATCTCACGGAGATAGAACTGCCGTCCGACGAGAACGCCTGGCTAGCGCGCGGCCAGGACATAGTGGTCCTCGCTTCCCTCAGGAGCCAACAATTCCTCACGCAACACTTCATAGCCTTCGCGGCCCATCAGCGCGTAGGTCGCGTTCTTCCCAGCCTCGACTCCCGGCTGGCCAAACGGATTGACGTTAAGCAGCGCCCCTCCCATGACCGTCTGCAGTTCGTAAAGATAGAAAAGCTCGCCCAGGATCGCGGCGTCGATGGTCGGTATGGAGATGGTGAAGTTCGGACGCTTCGCCTGTGTCAACGCCCACGCCGTCGCCACCTGCTCGCGCTGCAACAATGTGCCCAGTTCGGCGCCATTCAGGTAATCGAGATCCGGGATCCCCGCTGGCGTTCCGTTGATCGTCACCTCGTCCCGATAGCGGTCGATCGCGATGAGGCTGATCAGCTTGTCGTTCGGGCCCTCGGTATACAGCTGAATTTGTGAATGCTGGTCGATCGCGCCGAGTGCTTTCACTGGCGTTTGCCCCGTGAACACATCCGCGCCGTCCACTGAAAGCCGCTTGCCAAGGCTCTCCGCCCAGAGTTGCCGGAACCAGTCGGTCAACCCGAACAGCGCGTCTGCATAGGGCATTGTGACCAGGATCGACTTGTCGAGCCGGGTGTTCGCCAGAATGCAGAGCGCCGCGAGGAGATATGCGGGATTCTCTCGAAGGTCAGGGCTCTGGGTGCGCGTGCGCATGGCGCGCCCGCCCGCCAGCATGCCGCCGATATCGCAGCCGCAGATCGCCGCTGGCAGCAGCCCGACGGCACTGAGCACCGTCATGCGGCCGTCGACACCCGGCGGCACGGGGAACGTCCGATACCCCTCCTGATCGGCCAGCGCCCGCAACAGCCCCGCCGACGGATCGGTTGTGGCCACGATCTGCGAACGCGCTTGCTCAGCGCCCACGGCTGCTTCAAGCGCCTGCCGGGCGGCCAGGAAGTTGGCCATGGTCTCCGCGGTCTGACCCGACTTAGTCACCACGTTGACCAGCGTGTTGGGGAGGTCCACCATCGCCAATGTGGCGGCGACTTTCTCCGGATCGGGATTGTCGAGGACGAAGAAGCGCGGGCCTTTACGCTCCCCGGACGCAAGCAGATTCCGGAAAGGATGCGCGAGCGCCTGCACGGTGGCTATGGCGCCCAGGGACGATCCCCCGATGCCGACCAGGATAAAGTCGTGATAGCGGTCACGCGCGTCCGCGGCGAACGCGTCGATCTCCGCAACCAGCGCGGTGTCCGACGGCAGGTCCATCCACCGTTGCTCACCGCTCGCGTGCTCACTGGTGAGCTGCTCGTGTTGCGTCGCAATGAACGGCGCGAGCGCATCCAGCATGGCATCGGTGACGCCGTGCTCCGCTCCGACCGCGCCGGCCATGGCGTTGCGATAGTCAATGGTCAACTGAGACGATTCGTTCCTCTGCTGATCGCTCACACTTCCCCCTTGTTCATCTCCAGTCGGTTTCCCGGCCGCCCTCGTCCAATGCCGCCAACGCTTCAATGGGGATCGGTCGCACCGGTGGTCGTGCCGTCATCGGCGCCACCCGTTCAAGCGGTATGTCCGCGGCCTGGGCGACGATCGCCGCGATAGTCGGCATACAAAAGATCCCCTGGCAGGCGCCCATTCCCGCGCGCGTGCGCCGCTTGACGTCATCGATCGACCGCGCCCCAGCGAGAACCGCCGCCGCGATTTCCTCATTCCGAATTTCCTCGCAACGGCAAGCGAGCGTAACGCCCGGTTCGCGCACGCCGCGCTGATCATTCTCCCCCATCTTTACCTCATTCATGCGAAGGGTTGCATGTGCGCTTGCTCCAGCCCGCGTCGCACGTCGCCCCGCCAGGCCAGTTCATCTCCCCCAGCCTCCCGCGCTTCATCCAGCACATTTGCGCCAGCCAGGCCGAGCGAAGCCGCCGCGGCGAAAACAGCCAGCCGCCCCTCCGCCATCGCCACC
>JBBRVX010000398.1:0-2237 GCA_038246475.1 Thermomicrobiales bacterium
AGGCCGCCATTGCCTCGCGCTTCGAGGCCGCCATTGCCTCGCGCATCCCGGCGCCCGCTGCCCCGCGTCCTGCCCGCGTCCGTGTCTCACGTCCGCGCCCAACATCGTGCCTATCACCCTATCACCCGATCACCCGTCCTCCGTTACCCATCACCCCGCGCCCCGCGCCAGCGTTACCATCCCCCCGGATCGGTTCGCAGGGAGGCGTCATGAGCCCGGTACATCACGACGGAGAGGCCATCAGGGTTCACGCCTCATGGCAGAGCTGGATCGACGAAGCGATCGCCGAGGCGCGCGAGCGGGGCGATTTCGACAATCTGCCGGGAACGGGCGAGCCGCTGCAGATCAAGGAAAACCCCTTCGCCTGCGCCTGCGCCTGGGAGCTGGCGTTTCACGTCCTCGAAAACGCCGACATGACTCCACCCTGGATGGAGATGACCAGGGAGATTCGCGAGGGCAAGGCAGAACTCGATCTTCTGCGCGAGCAGACCCGACAACGCCTGGCCGCGCTGCGTGCGCTCCCCCCGATGGTGGATCAGCAGGCGCCACCCACCGCGCAACGCGGAGCCTGGTGGTGGCCCCTTCGCCGCCGGGCAGCGCAACCCGAACGCAACGAGCCGCGAACTCCGAGCCTGGCCGCCCTGGAGGCCGAGCGCCAGGCGGCGCGGCGGCGCTATCTGGAAAAGGCGGCGGATGTCGATGAGATCATTGCCGCCTACAACGCCTGGTTGCCGGACACCCTCCGCCGGTTGCAAAAGCCTCGTCTGCGGGCCGCTGCCGCCGCCCGCGAGTTCGAGGCTGCCTGCCCGCCGCTATCCACCGGGGCCGAGCATTCGGAAAACGAAGCGCCGTAGCCGTCAGCGTCCCACCTCTGCCTCGGCAATTCGCTGCCAACCACCCTCGTACGCGACCACCAGCCCGAGCGCATCGACTTCCAGCTCGGCCACGAACGCGCCTCCGTTCGATTCATAGCGGTAACGCCGCTCATCCAGACGGATGTACCGCTGCGGCAGCGGCGCGATGGTCAGTTCCGGATAGCGCAGCCAGACCGCGGTGACATCGACCGCCTCGCCGATCTCTGGCGCCAGCCGCCTGATCGGCAGCGTATTGGTTGATGGCGAGAAGCCGAGGTCGATGTCGAGGAGCCCGCGGACTTCTTCCAGCTCGACCGAAGGCCCGGCCGCATCGGCCGCCAGCGAATCCTGCCTGTGCCAGATCTGCTGCTGATCGGCAGCAAGGTGGATGCGGCGCATGCGCACATCGCTCCCCGATCGCGATGTGATGTCCACCGCCCGGGTCGCCCACGAGGCGTCGATCGCGATTTCATAGCGCACCTCCGCCGGCGCCCCACCAACCGCGAGGAGCACCGCGCCGGTCAGCCGCCAGCCATCGCCCACCTGGGACAAATCGCACCACTCTGTTCCCAGCCGCCAGATGCCCTGCCACATCACGACCCGTGGTTGTTCCTGCTGTCTCGATCCTTCTGCCATCACGCGTCCTGCTTCCTCTCCCATCAACCCGCTTGCAACGGGCGGCGGGTGGAGCATTGGTCACGTCCAGCCACTCCCCGGCCGCCCTGAACGGCGAAGATTGCACCCTCTCCTATGTCTCGTAGAGTTCGCGACCTTCGCAATGTGGCGACGCGCTTTGCGACCCATGCCGTTGCGATCTAAGCCATGGTCCGAACTCCACCTGGGGCATGATGGATCGCGGCGAGGTAGGGACACGGCATGCCGTGTCCGGTCAACGCCATGCCGCGTTCCCGCACCAGGCGCCATGCCCCAACAGGACATCTAAGCTGGCTAGGGAAGTATCATGGCTTCCTGATCCTGAACGCGCCATCTGGTGATCCGGGTCCAGAGCGGGTCGCCGCAACGGAGCGCCCTGCCGGAACAGTCGACCCATGCTCCCTAGATCAGGAGAAGCCCATGTGGCAACCGGACGGTTGGGGCTTCCGCGCCCGGCTCGGCGTCATCGTTCCCCATGCCGCGATCGGCACGGAATCGGAACTTGCCGCGATGGTCCCACCCGGCGTCTCCGTCCACGCCGCGCGCGTCCCCAACGACGCGCTCTTCCCCGAGCTCTGGCACCTCCCCGCGCTGCGCGCGCCCGAGGCGTGGGACCTCACCACCGGCTCCCCGGAGGTGAAGGTGTGCGTGCTAGACTCGGGGGTGGACCGGAAGCACCCTGACCTCGCGAGGAGCGTCGTGGGCGGGTGGAACTTTGTGCCGGTGAAC
>JBBRVX010000399.1:0-2236 GCA_038246475.1 Thermomicrobiales bacterium
CATCGCCTGGAGCTACGACCTGCTCTCGCCGCAGGATCAGCGGCTGTTTCGTCACTTGGCGGTCTTCGTGGGAGGCTGCACCCTTGACGCGGCCGAAAGCGTAGGGGGAGACGCTGCGCTTAGGGGGAGACAGCCGCTGCGCGGCTTTAGGGGGGAAGGGGGGGAGGCGGAAGACGTATCCGCGTCAACAGCCGTTCCCCCTCGGCCCATCCTGGACGGCCTCGCCTCGCTGGTGGAGCAAAGCCTGATCCAGCGCGCGGGGCCCGCGTCCGACGTCAACACCGCGGATGAGCCGCGTTTCGTGATGCTGGAAACGATCCGCGAGTTTGGGGTACAGGCGCTGGAAGCCAGCGGGGAGGCGGCCGAGGTCCGGCGCCGTCACGCGGCGTGGTTCGGGGCGCTGGCCGAGCAGGCCGAGCCGACCCTCTTTGGGAGCCCCGATCAGCTCAAGTGGATGGCGATTCTGACAACCGAGCACGGGAATCTGCGCGCGGCGCTGGCCTGGCTCATTGAAACCGGGGACGCGGAACTGAGCCAGCAGCTTGCCGGCGCCCTGCCCCGGTTCTGGTTTGTGCGCGGACATATTAACGAAGGCCGGACCTGGTTTGAGCGCGCGCTCGCGCTGGGTGCTGATTCGTCTCCGGCTGTGCAGTCACGGGCGCTCACCGGCCTTGGCATTTTGGCCAGCTTCCAGCAGGATTACGAGCGGTCGGCGACGGTACTCGATGACGCCCTGTCAATCGCGGAAGCGGCCGGCATCATCGCTGGCGTTGCGTTCGCACGCTTTGGTCTAGGGTTACTGGCCCTGCAAGAGGGGAATTTCGAGGCGGCCACCACACACGGGACAGCGAGTTTCACGGCATTTGAAGCGCTTGGCGAATGGGGCCGTGCGAGCATGTCCCACCAACTCATCGGACGAGTCGCTCACTATGGCGGCGACCTGCTCACGGCGGAAGAGTTTTACGAAGAGTTCCTCCGGCGGGCGCTGCACATGGAAGATATCTACGCTATCGCCCAAGCCCGCATGAATCTCGCGCTCCTCGCCCAGTCCCGAAACGATTACGACAAAGCGTTTCCTCAGTTTATCGAGGCGCTGGAACTGCATCGCCGCTGTGTCGAACCGTGGAGCGTAGCGGCGTGTCTGTCCGGGTTGGCGGCAGCAATCGGGGTCAGAGGTCAGGCCGAGCAGGCAGCACGGCTTCTTGGGGCGGTTGAGGAACTGCGCACCAGCCTGGGCCTGCCGATGTTCGACTGGGATCGGGCCGTCATGGCACCGGCGCTGGCGGTTATCCACGCCGCGTTGGACGATGCCGCCTTTGCGGAGGCGACCGCGGCCGGCGCGGCCCTCTCGTTCGACGAGGCTATCGAGATGGCCCTCGCCGTGGCCAGATCCCCCGTCAATTCGGAACAGGTTGCCAAGCACACCATACCGCCAGCGGGAGGACTCTCGCCGAGGGAACTTGAGGTGCTTCGCCTGATGGCGGCCGGCCGCTCGAACCGGGAGATCGCGGCGGCCCTCTTCATCACCCACCGCACCGCGACCACCCACGTTGGTCACATCCTCGCCAAGCTCGCCGTCAACACCCGCGCCGAGGCCGCTGCCTGGGCGGTCCGGCAGGGCCTCGCCTGAGTCCATACACGGTTTCGTGCCTGCACCGTCGCTCCCCAAGTCCCTCCTCCGCTTCCCTCGGCTACACACCATACGTATGCCCGATCGCGCCGTTGATCGGTAAGAAATCGATCGATCGGACGATGCGCGGCGAGCAAGCCAGGCGCACGATGAGCCCTGACCCCAGTACGACGTGCAGTTCGATGGTTGGCGTGTCATCCGCCAGGGACGAGCCAACGATTTGCTCCTCAAAGGTGGGTGATAGGTGGGCGTGATGTGTGGCGTCTCATTCGCCGAAGGCTCAGTCTACGAGCAGCCGCATCAGACGGCGTCACGGTGCCGCGGATACCAAAGGAGGAGAGCATGGTCCAGACAGCAGTGGCGGACCCGACCTATGTCATGGGCCGTACCGAGGCCGAGTCGCGGCGGCTCATGCTGCAATCCCGGTTGTACGACCGCATCACCCGTCGTTTTCTTGAAGACGCGGGCCTCGGCACCGGCATGTCGGTGCTCGATGTCGGCTCCGGCGCCGGAGATGTGGCCTTCGCCGCCGCCGATCTCGTCGGCCCGACGGGCCGAGTGGTTGGCGTAGACGTGAATGCGGTCGTGCTGGAGACGGCGCGTGCC
>JBBRVX010000400.1:0-2213 GCA_038246475.1 Thermomicrobiales bacterium
GCCGACCAGCCGATCGAGCAAATCAGCAAGTTTTCTGCCGAGGGTATTTTCCGCGGATGTAGGGCGCGACATGGTTTGCTCCAACGTGATGGGTAATCACCGAATACCTGCCGCGCGAACGGCTGGAACGCAGCGTGACTTAGGGAGAGTGTACCCCGATACGCTCTGCCGAGGGAGGCTGTTCGCGAGGGGAGCGATTGCCTCGCTACACTAGAGAGCGTGACAGAGAGGATCGGCGTTATTCCTATGCAGAAGAACATGCTCCCGGGCGCGGGACGCGTTCTGGAAGGGCGGGGGCAACGGGCGAAGAGCCTGAGCCGGAACGAGTTCTTCGCCGCGATCGTCGCTCACCTGCGGCAGCGCATCCCCCACCACCTGCACGACTTTCGGCCTCGTTCGAACCCAATGCTCCTCAAGATCGACTTCGGCCATGAGCGCATCCATTTTGAAGTCTGGCCGGATACCATGCGTCGCCAGGTCGAGATTGGACTCCATTTCGAAGACGGACCCGAAAGCACCGCCGCCTATCTTGCCTACTTCGACGCGCGCATCGTGGAGATCAAGCATCACCTGGGAGCCCGTATCGAGCTGGAGCGGTGGACCGCGTCGTGGGGCCACATCTTCGAGTTGGCAGAATTGGAGCCCCTCAGCCGCGATTTTGCCAGCGTGGTCGCCGATCGGCTCGTCGCCCAGATGACGCTGCTGCAACCGATGGTCGAAGAAGCCGCGGTCCCTGCCGAGGTGCGAAACGATGGCGCCAACCGGGGAGGGAAGTGGGCGCGGCGCTCCCGGCGTTGATCAGACCGGCGTCAGCGCGGGCACTCGATCTCGCGGGGGGACCTCGGCTCGGCCGCGGCGGGCATCGACCACACCATTGCGGGCGATAATTTCCCCTCTGCTGATCGTCATCACTGGCCATCCGGTGACGTTCCACCCCTCGTACGGCGAATAATCGCTGTTCGAGGCGAACAATTCCGCGCGCACCGTCCGAGTGGCTTCTGGGTCCCAGAGGGTCAGATCGGCGTCCGATCCGGGCGCAATCGTGCCCTTGCGGGGGAAGAGCCCGAGCGCCCGCGCCGCGTTCGTGGCGGTGACCTCAACAAACCGCTGCCGCGAGATGCGGCCCGTGGCAACCCCTTCCGACCAGAACATGGGAAGCATGACATCGAGATCGGCGACGCCGGGCGGAATGGTGGTCAGATCGAGATCAGGCGATGTCTTGTCGGCGTACATCCAGGGCGCGTGATCGGTGGCCAGAATGTTGATTTCGCCCTGCTCGATGGCCTTCCAGAGCGCTTCCCGATCGGATGCTTTGCGCAGGGGAGGCTGGCCGAAGTACTTCCCGGCGTCCGGTTCAGCGAACCGCTCGTCAGTCAGGAAGAGGTAGAGGGGGCGGGTCTCGATCGTCAGGTCGAGCCCGCGGGCACGGCCACGCCGCACTTCATCGAGGGCCGCCTCGCTCGAAAGATGCACAATGTAGGTTGGCGCGCCCGTCACTTCGGCGAAGGCCACTGCGCGCGCGGTGGCAGCGGATTCCGCGCAGATGGGGCGGGACTCGGCATAGTAACGGGGATCGGTGCGCCCAATGGCCACCAGGTGGGCCGTGGCGTCATCGAGGATGGCGGCATCTTCGCAGTGGATGAGCGTCGGCATTCCGGCGGCCTTCGCCACGCGCATCGCCAGAAGATACTGTTCGGGCATGGTCCGAAAACCGTCCAGGGACATGAAGTACTTGAGGGTGGTGTGCCCCCGATCGGCGAGGAGCCGGATCTCTTCCAGAGGCTGCGTCACGGGATCGGTCAGGACGGGATGAAAGGCGAAGTCGATCACGCCGTCGCGCTTCGCGGCGGCGACATCGCGCTCAATGGCCTGGATCAACGTCTGCCCAGGCCAGGGGAAAGTCATATGTCCAACGGTGGTGATGCCGCCGGCGGCCGCGGCGCGACTGCCGCTCCAGAAATCGTCGACCCAGCCGGGAGCGGGTGGAGGGGCGGCAGGAGAAAAATGGACGTGGGGATCGACGCCGCCAGGAAGCACGAAGAGGCCCTTGGCATCGACGACCTCGCGCCCAGAAAGTCCTGGTGCAACGGCGGCAACCCCGCCATCCAGAATGCCGACATCGGCTTGAAGCTCGGCCTCGGCAGTGACGACCGTTCCGCCGCGAACAACGAGATCGAACCGTTCTTCCGCCATCGTACACCCCATCAGCCAGA
>JBBRVX010000401.1:0-2210 GCA_038246475.1 Thermomicrobiales bacterium
AGTACAGCCTCCCCGGCGGCGTCAGCGTGCTCGATCTCGGCGGCAACGTCCTCACCCGCTGGGGCAGCGCCGAATCGTGCGCCCCTGGCGGCTTCGTCGCCCCGCACGGCATCACCGCCGACTCCCGCGGCAATCTCTACGTCGGCGAGGTGACCTGGACCTATGGCGTGCAGGGCGGCTACGTCCCCGAAGGCTGCCACAGCTTGCAAAAATTCGCTCGACTCTGAAGCGCCGGCGATCTCAATAGCGCCATGCAAAGCGGCTCCACTGGCCCGCGGTGCGGGCAACCTTGCCAAACCACCTCACCCCCCAGAGTTGGCAGTGTTGGCAATCTTTGCCGAGCGGCAAGACGGCGCGGCGTCCGCCACGCCTCGCGACGTCACGAGCTCCACTCCTCACTGCTCACTGACCAGGGGAGGGAGGCGAACAATGCCCCGTCGAACACGACAAAAAAGCCCCTCTCTCCACCGCAGTGGGAGAGGGGTTGGGGTGAGGGCACTCGTTGGGATGAAGAATCTCATACGAACAGCGGCTCCAGCGCCTGCTCCCGCGCGATCTCCTCCATCGCCGCCGCGGAGGGCCGCTCGCGGAAGCGCTCGGCGGCCTCCAGCACCAGCGGCAGCACCGTGATGTCGCCGACCGTGTTCAGGAACATGCCCGGCCGCCCCAGCACCCAGTGAACGGCAAGGTCGATCGCGGCGGGGTCGCGCAGCGGCTCGTACCAGGTGGCTGCCGTCTGCGGCCGGTCGCCCCACGGCGCCCGCGTGATCGATTTGATGGTCTGCACCGCCACGTTCCGCTCCTGGCAGAGGGCCATGAGCGCCTCGAAATCGGCGGCGTATTGGAGGTTCTGCATAATCACGTAGCTATAGGGGAGCAGCACGGAATCGAAATTGAAGCGCGCCAGCGCCCGAGCATGCATCGCGGCCACCGTCAGGTCGTGGCCGGTTACGCCAATGAAGCGCACCAGCCCCTCCTCTCGGGCCCGGACGGCCGCCTCCAGCGCCCCGCCCGGTCCCATTGCCGTCTCCCACTCTTCGGGGTTCACCAGGTAGTGGAGCTGAATGAGGTCCACCTGCTCGACGCGCAACCGCTCCAGGGAGCGGCGGATCTGATCGTACGCCGCCTGAAACGTCCGCTCGCCCGTCTTGGTGGCCAGGAAGACATCCCCGCGATGCTCCTGCAGCCAGGGAGCGAGCCGCAGCTCCGAATCGCCGTAGCTGGCCGCCGTGTCGATGTGGTTCACGCCGTAGCGCTCCACCAGCGCCATCGTGCGGTCGGCCTCTGCCTGCGTCACATTCCCCAGCGCCGCCGCGCCGAAAATGGTGCGCGTGCTCTGGTGGCCGGTCCTGCCGAAGGCTTCCATCGGAATCATCGTTGCGCTCCTTCTGCCGGTCCCCGCTGATCTCAGTGTCGAGCAGGGCGATCGCGGCGCTATGGACTGGCGCAGGGCAATACACTCACCCCGCGCTGTGGCGTAAGTGTATTCCCCGCTGCTCTCCGCGGTAGGCCGCTTCGGCGCCCTGCCGGGGTCGTCTGCGCCGTGTCGTTCATTTGATGCCGCGCCTGACGACGAATTGACAGCGCCAGGACGCTGCCGCGACGATCATTGCCGATGGGCGCAGCCGTTTGGCTGGCCGCACGCGCACCATCCATCCCAGGAGACCCTCCATGTTCATACAACGTCTCCGGTTGACGAGGCCGTTCGTTCTGGCCGGGCTGGCGCTGGCGCTCCTCGCCTCCGCATCGACGCCGCTCCTCGGACATCACGAGGCGACTGCCAAATCAGACAAGGTTCACCAGGTGGTGAGCCACGAGAAGAAAAGCCATCATGCGAGAACGATCACGCGCTCGTTCAGCCAGAACACGGGCATCGCCATCCCGGAAGGCGAGCTGCCGGGCGGCGTGCCCGCCGATCCCTATCCTTCGACGCTCGATGTCCGGGGCTTCAAGAAAGGCCAGATCGTCGACCTCGATCTGACCCTGCACGGCTTCGAGCACGAGTTCCCACTCGACGTCGGCATCCTGCTGGTCAAGGAAGGCGCCCACCCCACCGCGATTCAGGTCGAGGGCGACGTCGGCGACGCCAGCTTTGATGACATCGCCTTCATCACCCTCGACGATGAGGCCGCCGCCGAGCTGCCCTATTTCGAACACCTCACCGCCGGCCGGTTCCGGCCCACGGACCACGACGCCGAGGGGATCGACGA
>JBBRVX010000402.1:0-2170 GCA_038246475.1 Thermomicrobiales bacterium
AACGCGCACCCCGAGTGAGCGCGACGACTGGGAAGCCGCAAAGCAGGCCGTTTCAGAGCATGTAACCAGGAATGCTATCCGCGCCCTTCGCAAACTCTATGCCCCACGAGAGTGGAAGCAGGCGGGCGCCCCAGCACTTAAATCGCGCCGCTAATAATTGCGCCGCGCGAATGGTGCGTTTGACGGCGTAATTTCTCCCTCCCATCTGCCCAGAGTGCAGACGTTTCATGGGACAGGGAGCAATGGCATGGGGTTCTACAGCACGCGCCAAGTCTGCGAGCTGACCACCTATTCCAAGACCACCCTTTGGCGGGAAGTTAAAGCGGAAAGGTTTCCGCCTCCCATCAAAATCAGCCCCGGTCGCGTCGCGTTTATCCGAGAGCAGGTCAATGCCTGGATCCAGGCGAAAGTGACGGGAGCCGAGAGGGGTGATGGCTAAACACAACATGACGAAGATGACAAGGTGGCCACTCTGATCGACGAGGAGGAATGTGCGCATCGCGGTGATTGCGCCGATGAGAAAGGCGAGTGCTTCCTCACCCCTAAGGAGGCGGCCGCCTATCTGCGCGTCAGCAAAAGCTATCTCGACAAGCTGAGGTGCAAAGGTGGGGGCCCAGTGTACCTCCGTTTCGGTGCACACAAGATCCTCTACCGCAAGGCCGACCTCGATCTTTGGGCCATCGAGCGCCGCTTCGGCTCAACAAGTGAGTATGCCAGCGATCGGATCTCTTCTCAAGCTGATTCCGAACTCACAGCCAACACCAAGCAACAACGTACAACCAAAACACTCTGGCATAACTCTGGTTAGGAAAATGTATAGCTGTATTGGTGAATGATATTACTTGAACGGTTTCCTAAACAGAACTATCGTCCAAGTACATCCATCCCAATCCACTAACAGGAAACTCGTGGTGATCCAAAATGAACATGATGGACAACGCCTATAAGATGGCGGGAATGTTGATCGGCGAACCCTCCTTCGCCGACGCCACGGCGGCGATCGAGAAGGCTGACGACTTTTCGCTGACTCAAAAGCGGCATTGGCTCACCTCGCTTCGCCAGATGGCGCGATACCTCGATCGGCCGCTTTCCCTGGTCCCCACCCGGATCGCGGCCATCGGCCCGGCGGTGAGGGATCTTCATCCAGCTAGGCTCGGTGTGAACCCTAAGACCTTCATCAACCACCGAGCCAATGCACGGGCAGCGCTTCTCTGGTTCAACCGACAGCAGCCTGACTCTGGGCGGAAAGCACCCATGGACTCTCGCTGCCGCTCGCTTTTGGAGCAGATCGAGGACCGTTATGCCAAGGACGTGCTTTCGCCGTTCCTCCGCTTCCTGTCTGCCCATGGCATTCAACTCGACGATGTTAGCGACGACCACGCCGAAGCCTTCCAAGCCTATCGGAGGGAAACGAGCTTCGGAAAGGTGAAACGGTCGCAGCACCGGGCCTTGGTTCGATATTGGAATGCCAGCGCAGCCCGGATTCCTACGTGGCCTCAGTTCAGGCTCACCGAGCCGCCCTATGCAAAGCGCTTCACCGGCCCCGCCTTGGAGGGCTTTCCGCGAGGCCTGCGCGATGACATCGATGCCTGTTGCGAGCGCATCGGCAACCGCCACAAGACTGTCAGCGGCAGAATCTTCCCGCCGTGTAAGCAGTCAACCATCGACACACGCCGACGGGAGATCGTCGCCGCCGTCAGGGCCGCCGTCGAGGCCGGCATTCCGCTCGAGGAGCTCAAATTCCTTAGCGACCTTCTCCGCCCCGACCATGTCGAGATCCTCATCGACTATTATTGGGAGAAGAACGGTGAGAAGCCGTCGCTCTACACCATCGATCTTGCATCGAAGCTGCTGGCGCTGGCCCGCAGCGAGGCCCTATCCGAGGTAGACATCGAGCGACTCGACGAAATCAGACTCTCTCTCGAACAATACCGCTCCACCGGTCTCACCGAGAAGAACCGTAGGCTGATCCGCCAAATCGCCCAGAGTGACGTGTGGCGGGAGGTCGTGCGGCTTCCGCGAAGGCTCATTGCCGAGGCCCGGATCAACGCCAAGACGAAGCCCTTCAGGGCCGCCGTCACCGCGCAGCTTGCCATCGCCATCCTGATCCTCATTCGTGCCCCGGTGCGGATGCAGAACCTCGCCTCGATCCGCATCGGCATCAATCTGG
>JBBRVX010000403.1:0-2135 GCA_038246475.1 Thermomicrobiales bacterium
CGGACCGGATCAACCTGGCGTTCATGGGGACGACGATCATGAACGGTCGCGGCCAACTTCTCGTCACGGGCACTGGCGTAGCGACCGAGATGGGAAAGATCGGAGTCCTCATCGACGAAGCCAAGAACAACGACACGCCTCTCGAGAAGAAGCTGGCCCGCCTCGGTCGTCTGTTGCTCGTGATCGTGCTGGGGCTCTGCGCGGTCATCGTCCTCGCGGGCTGGCTGCGCGGTCACAGCCTCCTCTCCATGCTCGAAGTGGGCATCTCGCTCGCGATCGCCGCGGTGCCCGAGGGGCTCCCCGCCGTTTCCACGATGACTCTTGCGCTCGGGATGCAGCGCATGGCCCGAATGGGCGCGCTGATCCGGCGGCTGCCCGCGGTGGAAACGCTCGGCTCCACCACGGTCATCTGCACCGACAAGACGGGGACGTTGACCCGAAATGAGATGACGGTGGCGGCGTTCGTTCTCGACACCCGACGGGTCGATGTCACCGGCGTCGGCTATTCGCCGGTCGGCGGGTTCGAAGAAGACGGTCAACCGGTAGACCCGCATGCCGACGCACATCTCACCCTTGCGCTGCGCGCCGGGGTCTTGTGCAACGACGCGAAGGTCGCTCACGCCGATGGCAAGGACTCCGTGCTCGGCGACCCCACCGAAGCGGCGCTGATCGTAGCGGCGGAGAAGGCGGGCTTGAAGGAGGATGCGCTCGAAGCCGAGTTCCCCCGCATCAGCGAGCAGCCCTTCGATAGCGCGACGAAGCGCATGGCCACGGTGCACCGGACGCCCCAGGGCCGGCTGATCATGTTCGTGAAAGGGTCGCCGGCTACGGTGCTCGCGGCGAGCTCCTCCCAGGTTCGCGCCAGCGGAGTGACGCCCCTTACCTCCGACGATCGCGCGCGATGGGACGGGCTGAATCAGGAGCTCGCCGGGGCGGCGCTGCGCGTGCTCGCCTTGGCCTATCGAGACATGCCGGAAGGCCAGAGTGAGAATGACGCCGACGCCACGAACCACCTGGTCTTCGTCGGCCTCGTAGGCATGATCGATCCACTCCGCGAGGAGGCGAAAGCCGCCATCGCCACCTGTCGCGAGGCTGGCATTCGTTCGGTGATGATCACCGGCGACCAGCAGGTCACTGCCGCCGAGATCGCGCGCCAGCTCGGCATCGACCGCGATCTGAACGGCCAGCCGCTCAGGATTGTGCACGCGCGTGAGCTGACCGATCTCGACGCCGCGGGATGGCAGGAGGCCGTGAGGGGGGCCGCAGTGTTTGCCCGCGTGTCGCCCAAACACAAGCTTCAGATCGTCGAAGCGCTGCAGGCGCAGGGGCAGATCGTGGCCATGACCGGCGACGGGGTGAACGACGCTCCGGCCTTGAAGAAGGCCGACATCGGCGTCGCCATGGGCATCAAAGGGACGGAGGTTGCCAAGGAGACGGCTGACATGGTCATCGTCGACGACAACTTCGCCACGATTGTCCGCGCGGTCGAACAGGGACGGATCATCTATGCGAACATCCTCCGGTTCATCCACTACCTCTTCTCATGCAATCTCGCGGAGCTCCTCACCGTCTTCATGGCTCTGATGGTGGGTTGGGCGCTACCCCTCGGCGCACTTCAGATCCTGTGGCTGAACATGATCACCGACATCTTCCCAGCGCTCGCGTTGGCACTCGAGCCTTCGGCGCCCGGCATGATGAGCCGGCCGCCGCACGATCCGAAGGCGTCTCTTCTCCCGGCGCGGGTCCTGGTCATGATCGGGTGGCAGGGGCTGCTGCTCGCCGCGGTCACGTTGCTGGCGTTCTTCCTCGGAATGCGAATGTACGGTGCAGAAGGCGAGGGGTTGAAGCACGCGATCACGATGACGTTCATGACCCTCGCGTTCGTCCAGGTGGTTCACGTCTTCAGCTCACGATCGGAGACGCGCTCGGCATTCGACGCCCGTCTCTTCAAGAACGGCTGGCTGTGGGGTGCCGTGGCGCTTTGCGTTCTGTTGCAAGTGGCGGCAGTCTACATTCCGTTCTTGCGCGTCATCCTCCACACCGTTCCACTTGGCGCGAAAGACTGGGGCGTCGTGGCCGGTTGCGCGCTCCTGCCCCTCGCCGTCGTGGAAGTCGTGAAGTTGATCCGGCGCCGC
>JBBRVX010000404.1:0-2126 GCA_038246475.1 Thermomicrobiales bacterium
GGGAAATTCGAGAGCTGGCCTCAGACGCCCGGCCAGCCCACACGCCAGAATCACGAGGTACATGCCCAGGCCAAGGATGGCCACCGGTGCTGGCCCCACGGTCGCGAACTCACTGGCTTGCACCGTTCGGCAATCCCCCAGACCGCAGACGAGCGCATCCGTGTCAAAGTGAACCCACGTCAAGTACCCCGCCAAGACGATGCCCGCGGCTGACAACACGATCACAAGCGTAGAAAGGAGATCGCCTCGTTTGACGTTCGTCGCCTACTCCTTCGCCAGCTCGGCATCGATGGTCTGCTTCACCGTCTCCCAGGTTCGCCAATCGTCGACCTTTGTGCCATTGACGAACAGCGACGGCGTGGACGTGATGTCTTGCGCTCGCGCATCGGCCGACGACTGATCGACAGCGGCCTGCTTCTCTCCACTATCGAGACACGCGTTGAAGGCCCCGGTATCGAGGTTGAGCGTGGCGGCAATCTGCTTCAATCGCTCGTCACTAAAAGCATTGAGGTTTTCTCCACGCTGATTCGTATAGAGCGTGTCGTGATATGACCAGAACGCGCTCTGATCGGCCGCGCAGGCCGCGGCCTCCGCCTCCCGGATCGATTCCTTCCCGAGAAATGCGAAATCACGAAACGCGAACTGAATCAGGCCCGGCTCGACGTATTCGTCGACCAATCGGGGCGCCACTTCCTGGGCGAAGATGCCGCAGCCGGGACACTGATAGTCGCCCCATTCGACGACTGAAACCGGAGCCGCCGGGTCGCCCATGGTTCTCCCTGAAAAGGCGATCGAGGCGGGCAATGGCGCCGCCGTAACGATCGGCGATCCGCCGCTCTGTGGCCGGTTGACCAAGATCAGCACTCCCGCCACAACCACCGCGGCCACCACCGCGCCAATCAACCAGGAGAGCCTTTTCCGCCGTGCGGCTTGCTCTACCGCGACTTTCCGCTCTGCTCGGCCCGTCATTCGCCGCTCAGGACTTGAGCGGCGCGATGGTTCAGGCTCCGTTGGGTTCGGGGTTTGGGGTGGCATTCGTTCGCGTCTCCTCTCTCCGCGTCTCGTCGACCCGCCAGCGGCCAGCTTCCTGGACGAAGATGAGCCGTGCGGCTTCCTGCTGCACCGGCTGCACGGTCCCGGACGGATCGTGGCTGTGATTTGCGGGGTTGTCGACGATCACCCGGGCAGCCACCCGTCCATCGTCCAGCGTCCGCACATCCTCAACGCCAAGGAGCGCCACCCTTTCCAGCGGCGCCAGCGGCAGTGGCGTTTCCGCGATCGCTTCCAGCGCCCGGGTTGGACCATCCGGATAGGCGAAACGCAAGCGATTGTCGCTGTAGAGCGCCAGACGCCGCAGGATATCGCCGGCATTCGAGCAGGCCACCATCTCTCGGGCTGCCGCGACGACCTCCGTCCGTGTCGCCTCGTCGGCCGGAACGCCGCCCGCCTCGGCCGCATTCGGTGGCTCCAGCGGTGGCGGCAATTCGGCGAGCGCGCCGATTTCTTCCAGTGTGCGAGGCGCCGTCAAGCATGCCTCCGGGGCGGGTGCGTCACGCGCCAAAAGCGATTGCTGCTGCAAGCTCCTCAGATACGCAATCACGTCCCGAATCTGAGTGTCATCCAGCGCGTCGCCCATAGCGGGCATCTCGGTCCCCGCAATGCCGTTTTCGATCCAGTAGGCGTAGTCGTCGTCCGAGTGGACGAGTGAATGCCCTCCCGTAAGGTCGGCTGGGGGACTCTGCAGTGCGGCGGCTCCGGGGCCATCGCCCTTCGCGCCTGCGCCATGACACACCGCGCAGTTCTGCAGAAAGAGACCTTCCCCCCGCGTGATCGCGACGGGATCGAGGGCGGCGAGCGTTCCCAGGGCATCTGAACCTTCAGCGGCCGTCTGTGGCAACATGGCCTGGAACAGGAGGAGGACTCCCGCCGCCGTCGCGGCCGTGCCAAGCCCCGCTTCCTCCTTGCGAAATCGTGGCGTCGCGCCAAAGAGCGCCGTGATGATGCCGGCCACCCCCAGGATCACCAGCACCAGGGCCGCGATGCCAGCCGGGCCAAATCGTGGCGGCGGTGGCGGAGCATTGCTCACGGGCGGGACTACTGATATCGGTTCCGTGGCCGAAACCACC
>JBBRVX010000405.1:0-2077 GCA_038246475.1 Thermomicrobiales bacterium
AGGTGGAGGAGCTGGGCGTGGAGAAGCTTGGCGCCGAAGACGCCGTTGGGCGTGGCGCGGGTCTGGGCGAGACGGGCGGCGTAGGCCGGCAGGGTCGGCGTGCGCCAGCGTTCCATCCAGAAGGCCATCTTGTGGCCGAAGAACTCTTTCGGATCGCCGGCCAGACCAGAAGCCTGCAAGCCCTGCCCCAGCAGCGTACTGCCGGAGCGAGGGGTGGCCAGAATCAGGTAGCTCGGCGGCTGGCTCATGCGCTCCCGGCAACCATACGACTCAGGCGATGAAGAACGTGCGCAGCGTAATGACCAGAAACGCCCCCAGCAAGGCTGGCCAGTACGCGAAAACCGGGACGAGGTCGCCAGTGTAGCCGAGCACGGGAATGCGCCACTGCTTGGCCTTCAGGACCGAGCTCACCACCACCAGGACGATGAAGACGGTGAGGGTGAGGGGGAACCACTCGAGATAGGTCAGGCTTTGGGTTTGAATACTGCTCCGGATCGAGTTGTGGTCGAGGATGACCGCGAAAAGGAGAGCGCCGGAAGCCACGATCAAATCAAAGGGGGTGAGGCCTATGGGCTTCTCTGCCGTCGATTCCTGACTCATGAGCAGGAGAAGCAGGAAGAGGATGATGGCGATGACGATTTCGAGGACGAGATGCTCCAGCATCGGGCTGAGGAAGTCGCGCACGACGGTGAGGGTGAAAAAGAGCTCGGGATCGGGGGCGTCGGAGAAGCCGTAGTCGAGGCCGAAGTCAACGTTGTAGTCGAGCAGCTCGTAGCTGAAGTGCGATTTCAGGGGATCCCAGCCGCCGTAGACGAACTTGGTGTCCAATCCTGGCAGAGAGGTTGGCGACAGGTCGCGGTAGGCATCAAAGTCCGGGACGAGCAGGACCGATGCGACGGATTCGGGATGCCAGAGCCGTAACCAGATGTTCTGGCTGTCGAAGGGATAGAGACGGTAATCGAAGTTCTGACGAAAGGTGCCGCTGAAGTACCAACCGATCTCCTCGACGCCGTCGCGCTCGACGCGCCAGGCTTCGACGGGGTTGTAGGCATTTTCCAGTTGCTCGGGGAAGACGACGCCGCGCTGGACGTCGTCGGGGATGTCGGGCCCGTACTTCTGCCAGACGAAGCCGGACATCTCCACGTTGCTCGAATTGAGGAACTCGAAGGACTGCAAAAAGACCCCGGTGGGGATGCGGTAGGTGTATGGCGCGAAGGCATCGGGATGGGCGGCGGTGAACTCGTCGAGCGCCCGCGGCGAATCGATGGTGGTCCCCACCTCCGCGACCCAGCGGTTGGAGAGGACGATCACTCGCCAGGTCAGGACCAACGCGATGAGGAGGGCGATCGACCAGACGATGGAGGTCAGGCGCGCGCCGTCGGGATTGCCACGACCTGGCCGCAGGAGCGCAAAGGAGCCGGCGAGGACGCAGCCCAGGATGGCGAGGATGAGCAGCATCACCTGGTCGCTGCCGGAGCCGAGCTCCCAGGCGCCATTTTCGCGGTAGTAGGCGTTGCCGAGGATCACCACGAGCACCAGAAAGGCGATGCTGACGGCAAGAGCAAGGCGATGTGGGGTGCGAATGGTCAACGCTCCTGGAAATCGCTAGTGCCGGCCAATCTTCTCCACCAACGTCTGTCCGGTGGGCGCCTGTCCGGTGCGTTCGGCGCGCCGATCGAGCCGGGCGAATCCCTCCTGAGCGTAGCGCACCCCGAGCCA
Organism: Thermomicrobiales bacterium; assembly: GCA_038246475.1. Classification (GTDB taxonomy): domain Bacteria; phylum Chloroflexota; class Chloroflexia; order Thermomicrobiales; family UBA6265; genus JACCXM01. The sequence continues at coordinate 1,720 of JBBRVX010000405.1, forward strand.
GCGGAAGGGCTCCGGCTCCCAGAGGGGCGAGCGATGATTGACGGTTGGGAGTTGCGTCAGCGGCGTTGTCTCGCCGGTGATCAGGTCGGTCAGGATGCGGCCGAAGAGGTTCGTCGCCGCCACACCCTGACCGGTGTAGCCGCCGGCCCGCGCCACGCCGGTGGCGGCGTCGAACGAGGTGGTGGGCATCCAGTCGCGCGGCATGCCCAGCGGGCCGCCCCAGGCGTGGGTGAAGCGAACGTCCTTGAGGGGTGGGAACCACTCGATGGTCATGCGGCGCAGCATGTCGTGCGTCGGGCCGTGGCGATCGAGGCTGTCGTCGATGGCCGAATGCATGCGGTAGGGCGCGCCGCGGCCG
>JBBRVX010000406.1:0-2060 GCA_038246475.1 Thermomicrobiales bacterium
GCATGGACAGGGAATCCGCCTCGCCAGCGCCGGCCAGGCGATCCGCCGCCTGCGCGATCAGCTCCGCGGTGACGGTCGGCTTATGAATCAGCAATCCAATTGCGTGGTCGAGGCGCCTCGCCGGGTGCCGCATCAGAAGTTGCAGGACGCGGATGTAGTGCCGGGCTCCGGTGCGGAGGCCGAGCTGATCTTTGAACGTCGCTCGCAGCTTCTGGAAGGACTCGGGGAGTTGCCAGTCGCGCATCGGGGCCGCGTGATCCAGCCACGCCGGCTTTCGTTCCAATACCGCGACGAAGTGCAGCGGGTCGATGAACGATTCGTGCCTGCCGTACCCGCGCCGGTGCTCGGCGACGATCGTGCCCTTGTGCACGATCGCCACCCGGTCGACGTACGCCTTGACCGTCACCTTCGCGAACGCCGCTCCGTGTGGCACGCTGTAGCGATTGGTTTCGAACATCACCGTCTGGTACTTGTCCACCAGGCCCGCCCGTTTGATGCAGGCATCGAACCGATGGTCCGGCAGCGGTATCGCTGCGGCCTTTTCAGACTCGAAGTTCTTACCGATCGTCTGGGTTTGATGTGCAACCAGGCGGTCGCGTTCAGCATGGCAAAATGCCAGCAATTGCCGGTTCAGGTCCGCCAGGTCAGTCGCCTTGGGCACCGGCGTGCAGGCCCGCCGTTCCAACGCATACACCGAACGCTCCGCATCGCTCTTCTCCTGTCCCTTGGCCGGCATACAGAACAGCGGGTCGAACCGGTAGTGCGACGCCAGCGTCGCATAGGCTGGGTTCAAGGTACGGTCCCGGCCTCGAAGAATCTCGATTGCCACGGCCTTGGGGTTGTCCCACCACACCTCACGCGGAACACACTCGAAGAACTCGAACGCCGACTTCATCCCCTCCAGGATCGATTCGCTTCGCTGGCTCGGCAACGCGATCAAAAACGGACAATTGCTGTACGTCCACACCCCGCTGAGAACGTCCGTCGTTCGCCGGCCGTCTGGATAGTCGACCTGTACCTGCCCAAAGTCGAACTCCATCCGATGACCCGGAACGTGATCCAGACGCATGAATGTCTCGCGCGTCGATTGCCGCAACGACGCAACGTAGCGCCGGACCGGGTAGTAACTGCCACCATAGCCGTGCTCGGCCTTGAGACGCTCAAAGATGCGCCTGGCATGATGGCGTTGCTTCTTCGGGGCCGATTCATCCTCTCGGAGAATCTGTTGGATGACCGCCACGAACGAGCCGAGTTTGGGATAACCTACCGGCTTGCTTCGCGTGTAAGGCAATGGCTCGCCGGTTTGCGAACGAATCGCCCGACTCACCGACTTTTGACAATGGCCCAGCCGCAATGCGATCGAACGAATCGATTCACCCGCAGCATGAGCTTTACGGATCTCAAGAAAGTCCAGCACTGTAAGCATCCTCGGTTTGTCACCGCCCGGCCGCTTATCGCAACCGAGCCGACCACAAACCCGTTATCAGTGCAGGTATTTTCCGCGCCCCCTATTCAGCCCCTGTTCAGGCGTTTTGCTTGCCCCTTCCCACTATCCGGTTCATCCATGGGCACAGCGTCCGGGTGAGCGTCGGTCAGAGATCTCTCGAGGTAGATTATCGTGACATGGGGATGGCCGACGGGCGCACGCGCGATCCAGATGCGCAATGGAAGCTCCTGGAGGAGTTTGCCAAGAAGGATGGACAACTCCATTGGGGTGATTCGGGTGCAGACCGTCGGAACCAGAAGCGAAAGGAGCGCCTTGCGAAGGCGCTGCAGAGCGCCTTTGGCATTCTCGATGACCCGTTCATCCTCGATGGGAATGGTTGGAAATCCCGCTTCCAGATTCGCCAGACGTGATGATCAGCGACATCTCGTCGACAAGTCGCTGACGAAATCTAAAAAAAAGAATTATCGATAGATTTCTTAAATGCCGCGGCGCGCACGGCTTAAGGGTATTTGCGCGTATTCTTTCTTGTCAACAAATCGACATGTCGCCAGTGACGGGTGCACGGTCCGGCAAACGATGTAAAACGTTTCCCCCTCGGCAGAGCAAACCGGAC
>JBBRVX010000407.1:0-1990 GCA_038246475.1 Thermomicrobiales bacterium
GACCACGCACGAGTGTCCTGCCTGGAGGAGCCGCCGTACCATATTGGACCCCATCCGACCCAATCCAATCATTCCAATTTGCATCTGATTTTCCTTTTTCTAGTTCTCTTAATAATTCATAACGTCATTTTCATAGCACTCTCGTTCGTTCCGGCGTCAGCATCTGCACCTTGGCCAGGCGGCGCTTGTGGCGCTCGGCACCACTGAAGTGAGCGGCGAGAAAAGTCTCGATCAGTTCCTGGGCAAGCGCCGATCCAATCACTTTGCCACCAAGACAAATGACATTCATGTCGTCATCTTCGACCCCCTGATGGGCGGAGAAAGTATCATGGATGAGCCCGGCGCGCACACCGGGAATTTTGTTCGCGGCGATGGACGCGCCCACGCCGCTGCCGCACAGCGCCACTCCGCGCTCAAGTTCCCCCGCGGCGACGGCCCTTGCCAGGGGCACGACGAAGTCGGGGTAGTCATCTTCGGGGTTCAGTTCGTGTGCACCGAAGTCCACGACCTCGAACCCCGAGCCACGCAGCGACTCCGCCACCTGTCCTTTTAAGGTAAATCCTCCGTGGTCCGCAGCAATTCCGACTCGCATTATCGACCCTCCGTTAGTGTGTTTGCACTTTGGCGCAAGAGATGGATCGCCTCAGCCACCTGAGCGCGTGAGTTAAAAACCGCCGACCCGGCGACGAGCACGTTCGCCCCCGCACGCACTGCGGACGGAGCGGACTCGCAGTGGATACCGCCATCAACAGCGAGTTCGACGTCCAATCGCCCGTCGTCGATCATGCGGCGCATGGCCGCAATTTTCCGCGGCATTGTGGCGATGAACGATTGCCCGCCTTGGCCGGGATTCACCGTCATCACTAAGATCAGATCGACAAACGGCAGGATCTCTTCCAATGTTCCGATGGGTGTCGCCGGGTTGATCGCGACGCCCGCGCGTTTGTTCAAATCTTTGATTTGCTCAACCACGCGCTGCAAATGTACACAAGCCTCTTGATGTACCGTAATCAGGTCGGCGCCGGCCTTCGCGAACTCAGGAATGAATCGCTCTGGCGACTCAATCATCAAATGCACCTCGAACGGCAAAGCAGTGTACGGTCGAATCGCCTCGACGATAGCGGGGCCGATCGTCATCGTGGGGACGAAATGGCCGTCCATCACGTCGATGTGGATGCTGTCCGCGCCAGCGGAATCCGCTTCCTTGACCTGTTCTCCGAGCCGCGCAAAATCCGCGGAGAGAATCGAAGCTGCGATTCTGACGCCCTTACTCGAAAATGGCGTTTGTTCTCTCATGCTGGGTCGAATTAAACCGCCAGTAGAGGCGGAACTGCCTGTTTGATCGCTCATTATTTCGACTCGCTTTCTGACGAGTTCTTCCTGTCGTCGACACCAGTCTGTACATCTCCGGGGGGATTACACGGGTTACGCCCCCTAGTCGCCGTGCCGTTGAGCAGAGCGAAAACTTTGTGGCACACGTTCTCGACGGTGAAACCGTACTCGCGCATCACGACCTCGCCCGGCGCCGACGCGCCGTAGTGATCGACCCCGATGACGGCCTCGGGAGGACCAACGTAAGAGTTCCAGCCGAGAGTTACTCCGGCCTCGATGGCGAGTGTCGGAATCCCTGGCTGCAGCACCTGGTTTCGGTATGCCTCCGGCTGCATCGAGAATACGTCTGTACTCGGCAGACTCACCACCCTGGCCTGGACGCCCTCAGTTGCCAACCGATCACGCGACTCCAACGCCAGATGCACTTCGGAGCCGGTCGCGACCAGAATGATATCGGGCCGCGCACCTTCGCCAGCATCCGCAAGGATATAGCCACCGAGCGGCACTCCCTCGGGTATGCCCGGATAGCGGGCCAGGTCGAGCACTGGAAGGTTCTGCCGGGTCAAGACCAGAGCGGTCGGGCGGTCTGCGGATTCAATGGCGATCCGCCAGGCGGCGGCGGTTTCGTTGGCATCCGCCGGCCGGATGACCGTCAAGC
>JBBRVX010000408.1:0-1977 GCA_038246475.1 Thermomicrobiales bacterium
ACCGGGGCGTTGAAATCGCCGAACAGCTTGAAACCGGCACCGTGTGGGTGAATGAATATCTCCACCTGTCGCCCTTCGCGCCGTTTGGCGGGCACAAGCAGTCAGGCTTTGGCGCCGAATATGGCAAGGAAGGCCTGAAGGAATTCACCTATGCGCAGGTGATCACGGTCAAGAAGGACAGTGTCCTCGCCTGATCCGTGGGGATTTCGCCTGACGAACTGAGCGCCGGGCTGGCGCGGGTTTGTGCCCGCGTCGGCCTTGGCGCTTTTTCGGGTGAGCCGCAGCGGCTGACCGGCGGGGCGGTGATGGAAAGCTGGCGGTTTGCGGCTGGCGATGCGGCGTTTGTGCTGCGCCGCGCGCCGAGCCTCGCCTTCATGGAGGGGCGGCCTTACGGGCACGCGACCGAGGCCGCGCTGATCGAGGCCGCCCGCGCCAATGGTGTGACCGCGCCGAAGGTGGTGGCGGTGCTGGAGGAGGGGGACGGTTTAGGCTCGGGCTTCGTGATGCGCGCGCTGTCGGGGACGGCTGATCCGAAGGTTATTCTGGCGTGTGACGATCCAGCGGGGTTGCTGCGGCAGGCGGCGCGGGATCTGGCGCGGATTCATTCGCTGCGGCAGGCGGACGTGCCGGACGGCGTTCCGGTGATGGATTACCGCGCGGCCATCGCCGACCTCAAACAGCAGTTCTTGGACGCGGGCGGCGACCGACCGATCATCGCGCTCGGGCTGAAGTGGCTGGAGGACAATTGCCTGCCTGCGGTCGAGCCCGTGATCAACCATGGCGACTACCGCATGGGCAATCTGCTGGTCGAAGGCTCCCACCTCACCGGCGTGCTCGACTGGGAAATCGCCCATTTCGGCGACCGGCATGAGGACTTGGCATTCGGCTGCATGGCGGTGTGGCGCTTCGCCCGATACGACCGCCCGGCGCTGGGGCTGGGGTCAATCGCGGACTACATCGACGCCTATGAGGCCGAGGCGGGGGTGAACATCGACCCGGTGCGCTTCCGCTTCTGGACGATCTACCGCACCGTGTGGTGGGCGCTGGGCTGCCTCAAGATGGCGGCGCAATGGCGCTCGGGCGCGGACCGGATGCTCGAACGCGTAGTGATCTCGCGCCGGACGAGCGAGCAGGAACTCGATCTGTTGCTGCTGCTGGAGGAGGATGCGCCGATCGTTGAGCGCCTGCGTCATGTCTACTCGCCCACCACGCTTGATCACAACTATGGAGAAGCGGACGTAGGAGAACTGGCGTCTGCGGTCCTGGAGTGGTTGGCCACAATCAAGGATAAACTGAGCGGCCACGACCGCTTTCAATTGGCTGTGGCCCGAAACGCTCTGGGGATGATCTCAAGGGAGAGCGAGTTTCTTCCGCTTCCCACCGACACGGAAACGGCAGGAGCGTGCTTGTCAGGCGTGCTCTCGCTTTATGAGATTGGCTTCCTTCAATCCCTGAGGGAAGGTGTCTTAAGCAAAGTGATGGTCGACTCCCCGAAGTATCCTGCGCTTACCGTTGCGCTGAAGAAATGGGCACCAGTGCAAGAGGATCTTGATTGATGGACTTCGCCATCCCCGCCGACCTTCAGGCCTACCTCGATGAACTCGACGCTTTCATCGCCGCTGAGATCAAGCCGCTCGAAGCGCAGGACGACAACATCCGCTTCTTCGACCACCGCCGCGAACATGCGCGCACCGATTGGGAGGCGGGGGGGTTGCCCCGGCACGAGTGGGAGGAACTGCTCAAGGCAGCCACCCGCCGCTCGGACAAGGCGGGCCATTGGCGCTTCTCCGCGCCCAAACGTTACGGCGGCAAGGACGGCAGCAACCTGTGGATGGCGGTGATCCGCGAGCATTTCGCGCGCCAAGGCCTCGGCCTCCACAACGACTTGCAGAACGAACACTCCATCGTCGGCAACTTCCCCTTCGTCGCGATGTTCGACCAGTGGGGGACCGAGGAGCAGAAGGCCGAATTCATCAC
>JBBRVX010000409.1:0-1964 GCA_038246475.1 Thermomicrobiales bacterium
ATCGGCAACCGGGACACCACCGGGGGACGGGCATCCGCCGTCAGCGATTACACCGCGAATCAATTGAATCAATACAGCTCCCGGACGGTGCCCAACAAGCTGGACATCCTCGGCGTCGCCAATCCCACAGCCAACGTTCAGGTCTGGAAGGACTCGGATTCGCCCTCGACCGCTTCACGCAACGGGGAGTACTTTCATCTCGCTTTGACCGTCGCCAATGGCAGTTACCCAGTGGTCCATGCCAAGTCGCTCTTTGGAACCAACCAACAGGCGACCTTGGGACGCTCGTTCGTGCCGCCGTCCACGGAATCATTCGACTACGATGCCGATGGCAACCTGACCGCCGATGGTCGCTGGACGGCCTATGTGTGGGATGGGGAGAACAGGCTCATCGAAATGCGCCGGGACACCGGTACGCCTACCGGCGCACGCATCGGTGTTCACGTTCGGATCTCATAACGTTGCGTAAAGGGCGCGTAAACGGACGACGGCGACGGCTTCCGCGACTCCATCCCTCAATGACTGCCGGACCCACCGGACGAACTTCACACTGCTCTGGGTGGCCCTCCGCACCCCAGTAATCAGGGTCGATATCGGCTTCCCCTGCTGCGCGCACCGCTCCTGCGCATCGGCCACTCGCTTGGCCCGTCGGGCGTCCTCGCTTTGGTTGCGAATATCACGATCCACCTCCAGGCGGTACTCGTACATTCTGAGCAAATTGTGGGTTATCGCCACACAGCGCGCCTGCGCCTCCCGTGCTTCCTGGGTCGTTCCCCACGCCTTCTTCTCCCCGAGCTTGTTCTTGATCTCGTCGAAGACCTTCTCGGCCTCCCACCGGCGCCGGTACAACTCCACGAGGATGCCTGGCGGCAGGTCCGGTTCATTGGTCAGGAATTCATAGCTCTCGCCGCCAATCGGATCGACGTAGCTCACAATTCGCATCTCAATCCCCTCACGCGTCATCACCCGCCGGTCGGCTACTACGCCTGCATTGCGCGCATCCGTCACATCCCAATCACGATCGGCAAGCCAGTCGTAGACCATGCCCTCCTTCACTCGGCTCAGGAAGTACAGCGCGCACTCCTGACGGCAACGCTTCCAATAGCTGAAGTCGATTCCCGCCTTGTCATAGACAATGATAACGCGCCGGCCCTTCGGGATCCCTTGCCGGAGGCCCTTCGGCTTCACCCGCTTCAGGGCGCTCATATCATGCTCGTGGAGCCCTTCCCCAGCCACCAGGTGGCGAAGGGTGTGAGTTCGCAGATCAAGGCTATAGAAATGTCCCACCGGCATCTTCGTTCCCTCGTGCCTGAGATCGTGAGTTGCGGCCTTGTGCCAGTGCCCGTCCGCCGCGAAGCATTCGTAAGACTTCAGTTCCTGGATCGAGTCCAGGCGATCGGGCAAGAAGGTGCTGGCGGCTGCGATCAGGCGGTCATGAACATCTTTGAGCAGTTCACCGCGACGTGTGCTGCGTAACGTGGCGAAGTAATTGGAGTGGGTCGGCATGCATGCGAATCGGGCACCGTGTTCCTGGAGGAATCCTCGGCCGCTGGCTGAGGACTCAAGCACGCGGTGGATACCGAGTCGGACGAAATCAAGATCGGGTAATTCTGGGCACGGCCGCGAGTGCTGGCTATCGGCGACGAGGTCGCTCAGAGGGGTGAAGAACGCGGAGTCCACGGTAGTATTGTCAGAGGAAGCAGACATCGAGTTCGATTTTCGGCGACCTCAGCCACGTCAAGCATAATTGTTTGAGCGATATGACTTTATGCGGGGCTTTTCGAGCAAAAGACCCATCGAACAACCCTGGAGATATCGACGCGTTGGCGGCCTGCTTCCGGCGCGGCAGGCGGCATGCGTGCGCCCCAATTTCAGCCCGCTGATTGAACACCGATGCCGCGGCCCGGTGCCATAGGCGGCCGTAGGGAAATCGGGATCGGTCTGACGGTCGAGAATCTGGACAT
>JBBRVX010000410.1:0-1863 GCA_038246475.1 Thermomicrobiales bacterium
CCATGCCGGAAGCTCGACCCCGATGGCTGCACCATCTGCGCCGGGTACCAGTGTATTCCTGGCAATGAAGGGCAGCCGTGCACGTCAGCGGGGCTCTGCGGCACATGCAGCGGCGGCTTGTGCGAGGGCCCCGGGGGCGGAGCGCCGAACCACATCTGTTGCCCCGCCGGGGACACGTTTTGCGACGACGAGGGGCTGGGGAAGTGCTGCAAGCCACCGGCCATCTGTTGCAACGGCGTGTGCTGCGCCAACACGGACGGGACGTCCAGATGCTGCGGCGCGAAGAAACTCTGCTTTTCCACGTTGCAACCCTGTCCACCCGCGTAGGCGCGGCAAAGCGCCGGGCGTGACGGACCGCCAGGAGGTCGGTCCGGATCTCCATGGCGGCCATCCCTCATCTGTTTGCGAGGACGGTGGGATGCCGCGCCGTACTTTCGCGGCACGGCATCATCTCGCGCCGGATTGAGAAAGGAAGTGCTCGGGCGACCCTGTTCTCGGTCTGGACTGATGCGCTCGTCGGCCTGCGCGATTGCGCCTGACTGCTAGAATCGATCGTCGCGACGGTTCGTGGTGATGGGTGAAGGGCGGCCCGGTGACGATGGCGGAATACGACTCTGGGCCAGGGAATCCTCGCGCCAAGCAGCCCGGCTTGCCGCTCGCCGGGGTGAAGGTGGTCGACCTGACCCGGGTGATGGTCGGCCCCTACTGCACGATGATGCTGGGCGACCTCGGCGCCGACGTGGTGAAGGTCGAGATCCCGGGGCGGGGCGACGATACGCGGCACTGGGGACCGCCCTTCGTCGAGAGCGAGTCGGTCTACTACCTCTCGGTCAACCGCAACAAACGCTCGATCGCCCTCGACCTCAAGCAGGATGCCGCCCAGGACGCGCTCTGGCGGTTGATCGAAGAGGCCGATGTCCTCGTCGAGAATTTTTCGCCCGGCACGATCGGGCGGCTTGGTTTCGGGTACGACGCGGTCAAGGCGCGCCATCCCGGCATCATCTTTGCCTCCATCTCCGGCTTTGGCCAGTCGGGACCTGACTACCAGCGCACGGCCTACGATCTCATCGTGCAGGGCACCAGCGGCATGATGAGCATCACCGGCCACGCGGGGGGGCCGCCGACGCGGCTCGGGGTGCCCATCGCCGATATCGGCGGCGGCATGTTCGCCGCCTATGCGATCGTGGCCGCCCTCTTCGATCGGGAACGGACCGGCGCAGGGAGTTATGTCGATGTCTCGATGCTGGGCGGTCAAGTCGCGTTGCTGACCTATCAGGCCGGGCTCTATCTCTCCACCAATCAGACCCCCGGTCAACTCGGCAACGCGCACCCGATGATCGCCCCGTACGACACGTTCCGCACGGCGGATGGCTATGTCAACATCGCGGTCGGTAACGATTCGCTCTGGCAACGCTTCTGCGCCGCGCTCGATCTCCCCGCGCTGGGGGAGGATGACCGCTTCGCCACGAACGCGGGGCGCTCCACGAATCGCGGCCTCCTCTACGCGGCGATCGAGCCCCGCCTCGCCGAGCTCACGACGAACGATGTCGTGCTCCTGCTCGACGGCGCGGGGGTTCCCTGTGGCCCCATTCGCGACGTGGCCCAGGCCATGGACGACGGGCAGACGCGCGCCCAGGACCTCGTGCTGGAGATGACGCATCCGACCATCGGGCCGCTGGAGGTCTCCGGCGCGCCGTATCACTTCGACGGCGAACCGGTTCGCGCCCGGCACGCGCCGCCGCTGCTGGGCGAGCAGACCGCGGAGATCCTGGCCGAGGCCGGCTTCGGTGAGGACGAGATCGCGGCCATGATCGCTTCCGGCGCGGCGCAAGGGTCCTGAGTTCGGGCCATTCGCCTGCAACC
>JBBRVX010000411.1:0-1828 GCA_038246475.1 Thermomicrobiales bacterium
CTTCTTTTTCTTCTTCTTTTTCCCAAGGGCCTCGACCGATGACCCCAACGCGACGGCCAGCGTACCGAGCACGCCTCTGCCCAGGTGGCCCAGGCCACGCCGGGAAAGGCGCTCGCTCAGCGCGCGGGTCAGCCGGTCGAACTGGCGGTCGTCCATGGCGGCGATTCTCGCCGAAGTTTGTCCGGAGCGAAAGAGGGAATTCGGCGCGCTGCAAAGTGGTCCATCCGGCAAATTGTCATGAGTTCCGAGAGCGCTGAGAAGACCGTGGCTCTGTGGTCCGATCCGAGTTCGCCAGCCTCCCAGCACGGATGCGAACTTGCCGGATGGACCAAAAGGTGATCACCCCACCCCCTCGTGATCACCTTGAGCACCTTATAGGGAGATGAAAACCCGACGCCGCCTCCCCGCCACCCGATCCGTCGCCCCTGGCGCCAGCTCCTCGGCGTCCGTCGTTCTTCCTATCCCCCTATCTCCCTATCCCCCTTCCCCCCTCATTGGAAGCTGTTCACCGCCACAGTGAGCTGGTTCGCCGCCGGATCGACGGTGAAGACCACGGTCCCCTGCATGACCTCGCCCCCAGCCAGCACCTCGATGGTGAATTCGGCCGTCTCCAGCGCGCCATCCCCGGTCGTCACCTCGGCCAGAATGCGCACCTCCTGCGCTGTCTCGTCGCCACGATTCGTGACGGTCACCGGGAGGTAGTAGAGCGCTCCCTCGTGGAGGATCTCCCCCGTTTCGGCGGTCGCCTCGATGAGCGGTGGTTGATTCCCATCGGTGACCGAGACAGAGGTGACCAGCCCCACCAGGAAGAGGATGAGCAGGGCGCTGATGATGAGCGTCGTCCACTCCGCGACGGAGCGGCCGCGAGGAGCTGACGCCGTGGTCTCGTCGGCGTTCCGCGCGGACTGCCGCGCTGGCTCGCCACCATTGCTGTCGCGGCTCATACCACCAGTCTCCCGGCGGCCCCGCCGACCGTCGCCGGCAGGCCGAGAACCAGAACCATCGAGAGGATGTGCGCGAAGGGGTCATCCATCTCGATCCGGTCAAAAAGCGCGAGGGAGACCAGCGCCACCACCAGGGAGACCACGTACGCCAGGACCGTTTCGGTGAGGGGATGCTGAAAGGGACCCGGCTGTCGCCCTGACCCGGCGCTGTAGCCACTGGCAAAGACGATGACGTAGCTCAGCAGCAGCGAGAGGCCGATCAACGCCACCAGATGCATCGCCGTCAACTCGGCGGCGAGGAGGGGAATTTCGTCCGTGGGCGCGATCGCGAAGCCGAGGAAGATCGCCCCGATGGTCGTGGCGCCCAGGTCGGCCAGGAAGGCCTGAGTGGCATCCTGCTCCTGCTCCTGCTCCTCGTCGCCTTGACGGCCGCGCTCTCCGCGCGCCCCGAAGATGCCATTGGCGACCGCCGCGCCAATGCTGAGCGGCACCGCCTGAACGATGACCTGGCCGAGGATGCTCTGCAGGGGGTCGCCAGGCTGAATACGGTTGAGCACCGTCAGGACGACGACCGCTCCCAGAAGGCCCACGGCAACCCCGTCGACGGCTTGCTCGATGGTGGCGAAGCGGCTCGTGTCCGCCTTGAACCCGCCTGTTCGCGAATGCGCCAGCCCGAGGGTGATCACGAAGGCGACGCCCAGGAAGAGCAGCAGCTTCCAGAGCTCGGCGGTGACGCCGATCGACCACATCTCCATCGTGTACAGGAGAGGAATCGCGAAGATGAATCCCCCCGCGATTGCGCGGAGGACATCGTCGATTTCACTCCGCCAGCTGCCGGTCTGGCGGTCACCCTGGCCGCGGGGCTGCTCCTCCCCCTTCGCGGC
>JBBRVX010000412.1:0-1795 GCA_038246475.1 Thermomicrobiales bacterium
GAAATCGGCCGACTGTGCCATGCTGTCGGCGAAGCCAAGTTCGCGAAAAAATTTTTTGCTGTGCGCGACGTACTCGGGGTCTTTGATTGGGGTGGGATTGACGGGGACATAGTGGCCCGTGAAGACTTGTCGCGGCGCGTGGTCGGCTCCGTTTGCTTTCGCGTCAGGATCGCAGTTGAGAGTGTCCACGAGCGAGTAGTTTGCCAACTTTGCGAGATCGTCGAGCGTCGCGACGGTTGGGGGGCTTTCCTGGGACAGTCGATTTGACATAGGGCTACTCATGGCGCGGGTAGAACGGCTGCTTTCCCGCAACGTGGTTCGTCGTATCCACGATTTCCTCGATTTCCGGGGCGACCCTTTTAAGCATGACTTCGAATCCCTGCCTCAGCGTCACCTGAGAGGACGCGCATCCCTGGCAGCCGCCGCTCATGGTGATGAAAAGCTTCCCTTGGCGGACCTCCACAATCGAAATCTTCCCGCCGTGGTTAGCGATTGAACGATTGACCTCCTTGTCCAGGAGCGCCTGAATAGCCGTATTAAGCTCTGCATCGGACCTTCCTTGCGTGCTGGTGTGGACATGCATCTCCAGGATCGCCGGCACGCCAGTCAGCAGCTGCGTCCGGATGGCCGTCCCGATGGCTGCATTCAGTCCTGACCACGAGGCGATCGGCTCCTTGCAGAGGGTCACCACGCTCTCGGCAATGAGCACGTTGGCCACGCCGGGGAGTGCGAACAGTCGCTCGCCGAGCGGCGAACCGGCGGCCCGTTCCTTGTTGCCGAAAAAGAAGGGGCCTCCAGGATGTAAGGGTCGGCTCACGATGAACTTGCACGTGTCGGGGTCGGCGAGCGAAGTCTCCGCACGAATGCTGACCGGCATACTGATCGGCAGATCGGCAAGCAGGAAATCAGACATCTTCAACGCTCTTCGCCGCAGCGCGCGCGCCTAAGGCACGCAGGTCGTTAAACGAATATATCCCGCTGTTATGGCCGTCGCTCCAATTGAACTGGATCGCGTAGTTGCCTATGCTCACGATCTGTCGCGGGCTCACATCAGATCGTATCGTCCTTGGATCGAGCAGCTTGCGTCCGCTCATCTCCTCGATGCAGAGGGCGCAATGACATGCCAAGCGCGGGTCGCGGACGTCTAAATCGTCGCGATGACCGTCCTCCCAGAGAATCGATAAGGTACGCGGATCGCGACGGAGGAAACCGATGGGGGTGTTCTGCGATCCAGCAGGTCGCGCCGCGCCTTCCATCCAGGCTGGCGCCCCCTCGTTGCTGTCCCGCTTCCACACCAAGGGCTTCAGCACTGTGACCGCCGCGCGGAGCTGCTCCACGAGCGCCGTGGCGATGGCGGCATACACCTTGGCGCTGACCGACTTTGGCTGGTACGCCACGATCGGACGACCCTCATCACCGCAGGTCACGACATCGGCATCGAGAGGTAAGGCGCCCAGGAATGGGACGCCGATCTCCTGGCACATCCGCTCGCCGCCGCCGCGACGGAAAATATCCGTGCTCTCGCCGCAGTGAGGGCAGGTGAAGGTGCGCATGTTCTCGACGATCCCAAGAATCTTGACCTGAACCTTCTCGAACATCCGCAAGCCTCGGCGGGCGATCTTGAGGCTCACGGCCTGTGGTGTCGTTACGATCACCACGCCCGACAGCGGCATACTCTGGGCCAGCGTCAGTTGCGTGTCGCCGGTACCGGGCGGGAGGTCGAGGATCAAGTAGTCCAGCGGGCCCCATTGCACGCCGTCGACGAACATTTTCAGGTATTTTCCCACCATCGGCC
>JBBRVX010000413.1:0-1779 GCA_038246475.1 Thermomicrobiales bacterium
CGCCAGTAGGCATCCATCTTGTGGAGCAGTTCCGAGGTCAGTACGTTGGCTGTTGTTTTCATAGTCCGCGTTTCCCATTAAAAATCATGAAGCACCTTGGGAGGAAAGGCCGCCCGTAGGGCGTTGAGTACGGCCAGAACGTCGATGACTTCTTGCAAGATGGCCCCGGTCACGGGACTTAAATAACCGGTGGCGGCGAAGACCATGCCGATGACGCTCAGCGCCATGCCACCGACCGCACTCTGCAACGCGATGTTCCGCATGCGCCGGCTGATGTGCATGAATTCATCCACCTTTTCGAGCGCGTTGTCCATCACCACAACCCCGGCCGCTTCCGCGGTCACGTCGCTGTTTTGCCCGATCGCCATGCCGACCGTGGCGGCCATCATGGCCGGCGCGTCGTTGATGCCGTCCCCCACGTAAAGCGTTTTGGCGGCGGCCGTTTCCTTGCGGACGATGGCGAGCTTTTCCTCCGGGCTTTTCTGGGCGAAAATCTCGGTGATGCCGACCTGCCCGGCCAAATAGCGCACCTCCGACTCGCGATCGCCCGACACGATCATCACGCGCGTGAATTGGTGCTTCGGCCCCAGGTGATTCACGAAGGGGTGGCTCTCCGCGCGCGGCGCGTCCCGAAAGCGCAACGTGGCCGCGTAACGCTCGTCGATGACGACCACGCATTCGAGTCCGCCTGAGACGGGGGGGAGTTGTTCCGCCCCCGCGAATTTTTGTGCGACGAGTTTGTTACGGCTGGTGATGAGCAGCGCGTGACCGGAAACGGTTCCGCGTAACCCCTGGCCCGGCACCTCGCCGACGTCGGTGGCCTCCAGAAGTTGAAGTTTCTGGGCCTTCGCCGCCTCAAGAATCGCTCGCGCCAGCGGGTGTTTGGAATAACGCTCCAGACTCGCCACGAGGGTCAGCACGTCCTTCTGGGCGAAGTCGGGGACGACGAGTTGATCGGTCAGACTCGGTTCGCCGTAGGTGAGCGTCCCGGTCTTGTCGAAAATCGCCGTCCGGCACTCGGCGATCCGCTCGAGCACGACCGGACTTTTGACGATGATCGCCCGGCGGGCGCACAGGGAAATCGAGCCGATGATGGCGACCGGTATCGCGATCAGCAGCGGGCACGGGGTGGCGATCACCAGCACCGCCAAGAACCGAATGGCCTCCCCGCTGATCGCCCAGGCGAGGAGGGCGACGGTCACGGCCACCGGGGTGTAAATCGCGCCCAGGCGATCCCCGAGGCGGCGCAACTGCGGCCGCGTGGCTTCGGACTCGCGCATCACTTCCATGATTTTCGCGTAGCGTGAATCGGCGGCGCGCTGGGTCGCACGGATGGTCAGAGCGGATTCGCCGTTGATGGCACCCGACATCACCGTCGAGCCGGAAGTTTTGGTGATCTGGAACGGCTCGCCCGTCAAGTAGGATTCGTCCATCACCCCGTGGCCTTCGATCACCACACCGTCCACCGGACAGATGTCGTGCGGGTAGATCACGAGCGTGTCGCCCACGGCGACCTCGTCGAGACCCACGTCCACGATTTCCGATTCCCGTTTGCGGTGGGCGATCGAGGGCAGTCGTTTCGCCAGCGCGGCCAAGACCGAAGAAGCGCTGCGCAACGCATAGCTTTCCAGCGCCTCACCTCCGGAGAGCATCAAGACGATGATCGACCCGGCCAGGTACTCGCCCAGCAGGACGGAAGTAATGATGGAGATGCCGCCGAGCAGGTCCGAGCCGAATTCTTGCTTCAGGAGTTTCCGCAGCAGATCGTAGAGCAGCGGC
>JBBRVX010000414.1:0-1732 GCA_038246475.1 Thermomicrobiales bacterium
CGGTCCCGAGGTTGAATTGCATCGGTGTAAACAGAAAGAATGCGCCACCAGGAGCGGCGCAGGGATCGAGAATGCCAGGGGTGAGCCGCGAAGGACTCGAACCTTCAACCCACTGATTAAGAGTCAGTTGCTCTGCCAATTGAGCTAGCGGCCCGACGAACGAAAGCATAGCAACCGGCGAAATCGGGTGTCAATTGCCGCCGGACATGGCGCGCTTCGCGAGTGCCTCCGGCCGCACGTCACCCCAGTGTTCGGCGCGCTCATAGGCGTCCGCAATACGCAGGATGGTCGCCTCGGCGAACGACGGTCCGAGTACTTGCAGGGAGACCGGAAGCCCATGACTGAATCCGCACGGGACGGCAATCCCGGGGATCCCCGCCATGTTGGCGGGAATGGTGAAGACATCCGCGAGATACATCTGATACGGGTCGTCGGTGCGAGCGCCGAGTGGAAAGGCAACGGTGGGTGATGTTGGCGCGACGATGGCATCGACTTTCGCCCACGCCTCGTCAAAATCTCGCTTGATCAGCGTTCGGACTTTCTGCGCCTTGACGTAGTAGGCGTCGTAGTATCCCGAGCTTAGCGCATACGTTCCAAGCATGATGCGACGCTTTACTTCCGGCCCGAACCCTTCTCCGCGAGTTCTTGCGTACGTTTCGAGCAGGGTGGGCGCCTCTTTCGCAAGGCCGTATTTGACGCCGTCATATCGTGCCAGATTCGCGCTTGCTTCAGCAGGAGCGGTAATGTAGTACGTCGGCAACGCGTACTCAGTGTGTGGAAGATCGACCGGGATGATTTCGGCGCCAAGAGAGCTGATGCGCTCGATCGCGGCTGCAAAGGCCATGGATACTCCGGGCTCCATGCCTTCGACAGTGTATTCCCGGGCGACACCGATCTTCATGCCTCGTACATCGCCGGTAAGCGCGGCCCGAAAGTCTGGCACGGGGGTGGGTGACGAGGTGGAATCAAGCGGGTCGTGGCCGGCAATGGCCTGAAGGAGAATCGCGGCGTCTTCCACGGTGCGGGCGAAAGGGCCGATCTGGTCCAGACTGGAGGCGAACGCCATGAGCCCGAGACGCGAGACGCGGCCATAGGTTGGTTTGAGGCCGACAACTCCGCAGAACCCGGCGGGCTGCCGAATCGATCCGCCTGTATCAGACCCCAGGCTTACCGTGGCGAGCCCGGCCGCCACTGCCGCGGCTGGCCCACCGCTGCTTCCGCCAGGGACGTGACCGAGGTTCCAGGGGTTTCGCACAACTTTGTACGCGGAGTTCTCGTTCGACGAACCCATGGCGAACTCATCGGTGTTGGCCTTGCCCAGGAACACCGCACCTTCTTCTCGCAGGAGGCGCACAACGGTCGCGTCATAGGGCGGCCGGAATCCCTCCAGAATGCGAGAGGCGGCGGTCGTGGGCGCATCGTGCGTACAGAGAACGTCCTTCAGCGCCACAGGGATTCCGGTCATCGGCAACGCGTTGCCGTTGGCGATCCGTCGATCGGCTGATGCCGCCTGGGCAACGGCGACTTCGCGCATGACGTGGAGATATGCGCCAAGCGTCGGATCGTCCTGATCGATGCGATCGAGGTGGGCCTGCGCCAGCTCAGTTGCTGAAATCTCCCGGGCATCAAGCGCACGCCGCGCCAATGTGAGTGAGAGGCCGGTCAGCTCATGCGGTTGAATCGTCATTTCGCATCGCTCACCTCCGAAGAGCCAAGAACGGCGTGCACTTCA
>JBBRVX010000415.1:0-1721 GCA_038246475.1 Thermomicrobiales bacterium
AGCCTGCGGCCGGGCGCCGCCCCCGGCAGCGAGTTTCTGCAATTCTCCATTGATCTCAAAACCCTGGCCGGGCGGCGGGTGGATCTGCTCGAACGACCGGTGGTCGAGGTAGACACCCGCAGGCCGATCTTCCGGCGCGAAGTACTGCGCCACACCATGAGGCTCTATGGCCCTGCCGCCGTCTGACTGGATGCGCTTGGACAAGATCCTGCGCGAGCCGCCGGCGGACGCCTGACCCATGCTTGCCGGACGACTGGGCCTGGAAACCGCCCGCATTCCTCACTCTGACCGGCATGGGTTGTTGTGGTTGTCCTTCGGCAATCTGAGCGTGTCTGACGGCTGCCTGCGCTTTGTCGCCGCCCCCGGCGGGGAATGGCCAGCGGGGGACCACCAAATCCCGCATCAGACCATTTCGCTGATCCTGCTCGGCCCGGGGACCACGATCAGTCAGGACGCCCTGCGTCTGTGCGCCCGCCACGGCACCGGCATTGTGGCGGTGGGGGATGGCGGCGTGCGGATGTACTCGGCCCCGCCGCTTGGCCCCGACCAGTCGAAGCTGGCGCGTTGCCAGGTGCGCCTGTGGAGCGACCTTAACGGCGGACGGATGTTGGTGGCGCGTAGCATGTACGCTCTGCGATTCGGTGAACTCTTGCCCCATGCCGACATTACCGTGCTGCGCGGCATCGAAGGGGGGCGCGTTAAAGAAGCCTACAAACGCATCGCCCAGCAGTTCGGCCTGGAATGGGACGGCCGCCGCTACGATCGCCAAAACCCAGAATCCGACACGGCGCAGAACCAGGCCATCAACCACGCCGCCACCGCCGTCGAAGGTGCCGCGATGATTGCCGTGGCTGCCACTGGCACCATTCCTGCGCTGGGCTTCGTGCATGAGGATTCCGGCATGAGCTGGGTACTCGACATCGCCGATCTGGTGCGCACCGAGGTCACCATCCCGCTCGCCTTCGCCGCGGTGAAGGCCCACAGCAAAGAACCCCACCACCCGCTTGAACGCCATGTCCGCCGAACGGCAAATCGTCTGTTTCGCGAAAAGCAGTTGATTCCTACCCTCATCGACCACATCCACACCCTGCTAGATGCCGCCGGCAACCAGACCTAAGCCATGGTCGTCATCGTCACTCGGGACGTCGCCGACCGCTTCCGTGGCTTCCTGTCCAGTTGCATGCTCGAAATCGCGCCCGGCGTCTACACCGGACCACGCATGACCCAGGGGGTCCGCGAACGGGTGTGGGCCGTCCTGAGCGACTGGCATGGACCACTCGGCGGCAGCATCGTCATGACTTGGCGCGATCAGCGCGAGCCCGGCGGGCAAGGCCTAGCCTTTCTGGGCGAGCCGCCAAAAACCATTCATGATCACGATGGGGTGCTGAGCGTCTGCCAAGCTAAGTCATCTTGACATGATTAGGCCTTTCACAACCGCATATTCGTAGCATTCTGGCGCAGAGCCTCCCCCGCCAACGCGGGGATCGACCGCTTACCGCGATCAACGCATTGGCCCTCTTTGCGCCTCCCCCGCCAACGCGGGGATCGACCGTTCTCGGGCGGGGTCTACGTCGAGGCCGACAAGCCTCCCCCGCCAACGCGGGGATCGACCGCGTTGCTGATTCTTCAACTTCCCGAATAATGGGCCTCCCCCGCCAACGCGGGGATCGACCTGTTTTTCTCTGACTGGCGTTTGCCGGTTTACGGCCTCCCCCGCCAAC
>JBBRVX010000416.1:0-1704 GCA_038246475.1 Thermomicrobiales bacterium
CGAGCGCGACCTCAGCCAGCGCGCGGGCCAGGCGCATCGCCGGGGGCGGCGGGCCGGCATCCGCCGGCCATCGCAAGACCGCGAAGGTAGCCTCTACCTCCTCGCGCGGCGCGCCGGCGCTGCGAGCCTGCCACTCGGACACGATCAGGCGGCTCTCCGGCCGGGCGAGTTGGCGATCCGCGGAAACCAGCGGATCGGTCAGCGCAGCGCGCCAGGGCTTTCGCATATGAGCTTTCGCGAATTGCCCCAGGAGACGGGCCAGGAACTCGTCATTCCACCCGGCTCGCTTGAGCTTTCGCTTTATCGAGCCGTTGGAACCCTCCAACCTAGCCAAGTTGAGGGCCAGCCGGCGTAGAAGACCAATGTTTTCCGGGCCATGATCCTTCCAATTGCGCTTGCGGTCCTCGTTCATCGTCACGTCCAGGACCCAGTGCAGTCCGTTCTCGATACCCCATTGCGCCCGCGCCACTTCGGTGAACCGCAGCGCTGAAAGCGGCGTGCTCAGCAAATAATACGACGTTTCCGTTGTGGTCTTGCCGTGGGTCTCGCGCGTGCGAACCATCTTCCCGATCGCCGCCAGACCCGGCCAGGCATGCTGGTCCTGTGCCCAGCCGATATCAGTGTATACTGCGCCGGTTCGGGTCTCGATGCGGCCATGATCGGCATCGACCGTCGTGTGCGTGGCGTCATCCAACCGATCCTGACCCAAGCGATCCGGGTCTTCCAAAAACAGCCGGACATCGTCATGCAGGGTGCCCTGATTGCCTTTCAGAGCGATCACGTAATCGCCTCCCTGCTCGACGATCTGGGCGCAGATCGGGCGTTGGCGACTCATGGCATCTGCCGTCACGATGCAGCCCTTCAGCGACTGCATTGCCAAAAGCTTGGGCACGGCCGTGATCTCGTTGGATTTGGCGCCGGTTGCGATCTGACCAAGCAGCAACCGCTGACCGACCGCCCAGGCGTGGACCATGTGCAGTGGCGACTGACCAGAGGCGCGATCGAACGACCCCCGAAGCGTCTTGCCGTCAACGGCGATCACACCGTCCAGGCCCTGCGCGAAGCGCTCCATGAAGCGCACGGAGCAGACCTGGAACGGCTTGGGGTCGAGTTGGCGAAACACCCGACTGAAGGTGTCATGGCTGGGGATGCCGTGCTTCAGGCGCAGAAATTGACGTAGAAAAGGCCGCTTGGCCCGACCAAAGACCTCCATGTCAGTGCAATCCTCGCCGCCGCAAAGCAGGGTGCAGAGGGCAATGATCAGAACCTCATAGAGGTTGTGACGGACATTCTCCTGCCGTGGATCGGAAACCTCAGAGAAACAGGCGATGAACTCTTCCATGGGCGGTGGCCACCTAAATCGAATCCCAACGTTGGAATCCAATCAGCCGTCGAGCCGCAAGTCTTAAAGTCGTGGAAATCCGCCATATGCGAATCCCCTGCGCTAGCAGCCTGTCGGACTTAACGCGACGCGGAAGCGTGTGGTAGATTTGAGGGTCGATTGGCCCCGCCCTGGACAGTATCCGCATGAGCAACTTCCGCGTGATTGATCGCGACACCGGCTTTCTGATGCCGCCTTCTGTGGACGAGTGGTTGCCGCAGCGGCACCTAGCGCGGTTCGTGGTGGAAGTGGTGGAGGGGCTGGACTTGCGGGCGATGACCCGCAGTTATCGTGGCTCCGAGGAGGCGTCCTACCATCCGCAA
>JBBRVX010000417.1:0-1701 GCA_038246475.1 Thermomicrobiales bacterium
AGGTGCCGCCGAGCTTCTGCATCTCGGCGATGACCTGCAGCGTGAGCGTGGTCTTGCCCGACGACTCCGGCCCGTAGATCTCGACCACCCGACCGCGCGGCAGGCCGCCGATGCCCAGCGCCATGTCTAGGCCCAGCGAGCCGGTCGAGACGGACGGGATTTCCGCCACGACCCCGCCCTTGCCCAGCTTCATGACTGAGCCCTTGCCAAAGGCGCGGTCGATCTGGGCGATTGCCGCCTCCAGCGCGCGCTGCTTGTCGCCGTCGTCCTTGCCCACCAATTTCAGATTCGCCTGAGCTGCCACCTTGCCACTCTCCCTTGCCATGATTCCCACTTGGTACCCGGGGGAGAGGCCCGCCTTCGGCCCAATGACCGTGACCCGCTCCCTGTGAGGAGACATATGTGCACGGTTTGTTCCGGTTGCCAATATGTTCTTTTTGGGAGAGCCTCGTATACGTCCGATTTTGACGTGTCGGTACTCCCGATCCGGAACGGTGATGGGCCTCGCTGAATACGCGGACTGAATCGCGCCAGGAGCAGGCGTTTGATCGCGACCCGAAAGACGACCTTCTGCTCTATGGTGGTCGCCGATCAAATTCCCCGCAGAAGCTTGCCCAGATAGTCGACGTGGTTCGCGAAGGCGCGTTCTCCGGTCGATGTCAGTTCCGCGCGCGTGCGCGGGCGGTTGTTCGCATAGTCCTTGATGACCGTGATGTAGCCGGCATCCGCCAAGTTCTGCAGCTGCCGGCCCAAGTTTCCGTCCGTCGCTTCCGTGACAGCTTTCAGCCGCTTGAACTCCAAGGGTTCGCCCGGCGTCGCGGCCAGCGCCGCCATGATCTTGAGGCGCAGAGGTTGGTGGATGATCTCGTCCACTTATGCTCTCCAGAGCCACAGGCCGGTCGTCATCAAAACGCCGCCACCCATGACACCCATCAAGAGTTCGAACGAGTCGCGGGCGAAGAACCAGGTGCCGATAACCACCGCCGCAAGCCCGATGCCGAGTATCGAAATCCGAGCGCCAAACCAGAGTCCGCCGACCGCGTAGACGCTGGCGGCAATCCAGCAGATCACAGCGTTCGCCAAGAGCCGATCGGTTGGTGCTATCAGAACGAGCAGACCGAAAATTGCGATGCCGGCCATTGCCGAGCCGAGGGCCAACTTGCGGCGCGTGGCGATGGAGT
Organism: Thermomicrobiales bacterium; assembly: GCA_038246475.1. Taxonomy (GTDB): domain Bacteria; phylum Chloroflexota; class Chloroflexia; order Thermomicrobiales; family UBA6265; genus JACCXM01. The sequence goes on from JBBRVX010000417.1 coordinate 1,182, forward strand.
CAGACTTCCGTCGACCCGCCTTCCCGAAAACGATGCTGATCGCGATCGCCGAAACGATCGCGGCCGCGCCGAGCAGGCCTGCGAACGGCACGCCAAAATGGTTGGCCAGGTTCATCACGAACCACGCCACACCCCAGACGGCGAAGATCGGTCCCGCCTGAGCGTAGTTTCGAAGCGTCAGGGCGCGCTCGCGCGTCCGATCGATGTCGGCGAGGATATGTTGTGCTGTGTCGCGGTCCATCAGCGCTTCATTCCCAATGCAGCATCAAAGAAGCCTACTAGACGAGGCCACATGTCGGCCCTTCCCGCGGCGTTCCCCGCAGCCGTGCCGCCCGCGGCTTCGTCCGGGTAGCCAGACATGGATGGCAATGCAGGTGGGGACGACACTGCATGACCGGCGTTCTCATAAGCCAGATGTTCGACGGGGTGGGCGAAGCCCTTCTCCCGCAGTCGGGCCACGACCATCTCGGACATGGCAGTCGACGGCCACATGGCGTCATTCTTGCCGGAAATAAGAAGC
>JBBRVX010000418.1:0-1651 GCA_038246475.1 Thermomicrobiales bacterium
AGGCCGAGCGCGACATCAGGATGATGAAGGTTCAGCAGAAAATCTCAGGCCTGTTCCGCAGCGAGGACGCCGCCCACGTGTTCTGCCGCATTCGCAGCTACATCTCCACCGCCCGCAAGAACGCTCTGGGCGCCTTCGACGCCATCCACCGCGTCTTCACCGGAACACCCTTCGTTCCCGTCTCGGACACCTCGTAGCCCTGCTCGCCGGATCGCCTCGGCGGGCAGTTCCTCCTGTCGCCCTCACCTGCGCAGTCGCCCGTGACGTATCAACTTCATCCGTTCGACCTGAGCAGTTACTTTTTTTCTGAGTATTTGGTTTCAAAGGCCACAGGGGAAAGATAACCCAGCGAACTGTGGCGCCTCGTCGGGTTATAGAAGGTCTCTATGTGATCAAAGATGGCAAGCTTCGCGTCTGCGCGTGTCGCAGGGAGCTTGATATCCATCTCGGTTTCGGTCTTCAGGCCACTCCAAAACGACTCGGCGCAGGCATTGTCATAGCAGTTGCCGGCCCGGCTCATGCTGCGGGCAATGCCGGCCGCGGCGAGAGCGGCGACGTAGTCGTGATCAACGTACTGGCTACCTCGATCCGAGTGGTGCAGCAGACCCGGGGAGGGTCCGCGGCGTTTCATCGCATCATGGAAGGCGGCGATGACCAGCGTGGCCACCATGGTTGGGGCGCAAGCCCAGCCCACGACTCGCCGACTCCAAACATCGAGGATCACCGCCAAGTACAACCAGCCTTCGCCGGTGGCGAGGTACGTGATGTCCGTCACCCACACTTGGTTGGGCGCGCTGGGCTTTTCGACCAAGGCGAGCATGTTGGGCGCGACCGGCTGGTCATGCCGACTGTCAGTCGTGCGCGGCTTGCGGCGGTGTTTCTTGCGGCCGCGCAGCCCGAGTTCCTTCATCAGGCGGGCACAGCGACGACGGCTCGTCCCAAGGCCTTCTTCGCGCAGATCCGCGACGATCCTTGGTGAGCCGTAGTTACTCCGGCTTTGTCGATGATGCACCGCGATGCGAGCGGCCAGGATGGCGTCCTGCGTCTGGTGCTTGGTCATGGGCGCGGACTCCCACCGATAGTACCCGCTGCGCGCGACGCCCAGGATCTCGCACAGCAGTCGAATCGAATGTTCGCCCTTCATGTTCTTAATCTGGGCATACCGCTCTCGGGCGTTTCGGAGAGGATGCCCAGTGATTTTTTTAGGATAACTTCCCGTTCTCGCAAGCGGTGCACCTCTGCGCGCAGGCGCACGATTTCCTCGTCTTTTTGTTCGGGCGTGAGCCCTCCCTTCACGGCCGAGGCACTCGCGGGCGTCGGAGCGTACTGCCGCCGCCAAGTGTGGAGGAGGCTGTCATTGATTCCCAGTTGTTTGGCGACCTGCCGGATCGATCGATCACCTTGGAGCGAAATCTGCACGGCGTGGCGTTTGAACGTCTCGTCGAACTCCCGTCGGGTACGAGTACGTGGTTCATTGGATTGATGTTCATTCATTGGCGTCCTTGTCCGCCGCAAAAACCAGCCGACTGTCGCGTCCAGCGCGGATTGGTCGATTCCTGCGGCAAGCCTTATGGCTCCTGTCCTCGGAATCGACCAATCCGCTCACCGTCAACGCGTATGTCTGTGTCCACTAAATCGAGGCAATCACAGA
>JBBRVX010000419.1:0-1614 GCA_038246475.1 Thermomicrobiales bacterium
CGCTTCGCGTTCACCATCCATTCCGACGACTTCATCCAGGAGATATCGTCCCGTCTCGCTGGCGATTTGTTCGGCACGCTGCCACCCGCCTTCGATGCCGCTATCGCGAATCCGCCCTATCGCAAAATCAGCACCGACTCCGCCGAGCGCCGCGCCCTGCGTTCCGTCGGCGTCGAGACCAGTAATCTCTACACCGGCTTCATCGCACTCATTCAGCGCCTGCTCGTTCCCGGCGGGCAACTCGTCGGCATCACGCCCCGGAGCTTTTGCAATGGCCCTTACTTCCGCCCTTTCCGCGAAGACTTCCTGAGCCAATTGGAACTGCGCCGACTCCACGTCTTCGAATCCCGCAAAGCCGCCTTCCGCGAAGACAGCGTTTTGCAGGAGAACATCATCTTCCACGCGGTGAAGGGCCGTCACCAACCCCGCGAAATGACGGTGTCCAGCAGCAGCGGCGAGCAAGGCGGCGGCATCACCGAGACCGTGTTTCCCTTCGCCGAGATCGTCCACCCGCACGACGCCCAAAAGTTCATCCACATCCCTTCCACAACTGGCCACGCATCCGCCAAGGAAACCATGGACGGCCTCAGTGCCAGCCTCGCCTCCTTGGGCGTGACCGTCTCCACCGGGCGCGTCGTGGACTTCCGCCTCAAGGGCGCGCTGCGCAAGGAACCCGGGCGCGGCACCGTGCCGCTGTTGTATCCCTGCCACTTCAATGGCGGCACCGTTCACTGGCCGAAGCTCGAAGCCCGCAAGCCCAACGCCATCCTCGACAACGCCGAGACGCGTCCGTGGCTCGTGCCTTCTGGCATGTATCTACTCACGAAACGCTTCACGTCGAAGGAAGAGCGCCGCCGCCTCGTGGCGTGCATGTTGGTTTCAAAACGAAATGCTCCACGTCGGATAGATGCCGCGTGCCTTTGCGAAGATTTCGTTCAGTTGCAGCTCAAGGTAGGCACCTGTGACGGTGTTCACAAAGATGAATCGAAACTGAGCCTTCAAGCTCTGGGCGACGAGCACCTCAGCAGCCGTGAGGCCAAAGAAATAGCCACGAAAGTCTGCCGCCACGTCCTTCTTCGTGGACTTGATTTCACAAACCAAGACTTTGCCCAAGTTGGCTTCAACCTCCTCCAGCGAATCCAAGTTTACTGGCCCAGAAAGACGCACCACGTCGAAAGCCTTTCCGTAAACAATCATGTCCCGCTTTGCGAAGGCGACGACCAGGTTCTTCTGTTTCCCCGTCGGAATCAAGTAACCGAGTCCCTTGCCGGCTAGAAGCACGGCAGCTTTTCCCGCCGTCGCACTCCCCGAGTCCATATTAGTCATGAGGTGCGGCAACACTTCGGTGGTAAGGCCCAATCGCACCGCGGTCTCACTCCCTGAATCCATGTTGGTCATGAGGTGCCTCCTTGCTTCGAATCAGGCAGCCTAGTTTCAAACTTCTTCACAAACGTTGATAACGTGATGCCCAGAGAGGTGCACACCGCTCGAACTTCGATCATGTCGAGGCGCCGTTCGCCCGTTTCGTATTTGCTGACGAAGCTTTGCGGCATTCCCAAAGTCTCCGATAGCTGGACTTGGGTGAAACCTTTGTCGGTGCGGAGTTCCCGTAGA
>JBBRVX010000420.1:0-1593 GCA_038246475.1 Thermomicrobiales bacterium
AACCGCATCAACGTTGCCATCAGCCGCGCACGCACGCTGGCGCTGGTTCTGGCCAATCCGAAATTGCTCGAGCTCGATGCCAAAAGCATTGAACATCTGAGACTTGTGAATACGCTGGCCTGGGTGGCCGAGGAGGGACGTAAGTGAGAAGACCTGATGTTCAGGCCGTAGAGCGGGCTGCTGCTGAGTTCGATCGGATCGGGCGTGCTTCCTTTATGAAGAAATACCAATTTGCTGATCGCAACATCACTTATGAAGTGGAAATCTTGGGCAAACGATACCCATCGAAGGCTATCTTCGGCGCTGCATTTGCATACATGCCGGACGGTAAAGCTCGAGATAGCGAGACTTGCAACGGGACCGAAGCGCGCGAGCATCTTGCGCGGCTAGGCCTTCGCATCCTTGATAGGCGTGGTGATCAGCCTCAAACACAAGCTGATCGGATCCGTGATTTTGTAATCACCAATATGATCGAACCAGCTCGGCAGATTGGCGAGCGCGAAGTCGAAATCGTGTCTGGTGATGTTCACACTCGCATGGGGCTTGAGAGCGCTATGCCTGCGGTCTGCGGAGTGCTGGAAGGCCGAATATTTGCGGAAAGGGCCATAGTCGCCCTGATTGATCGACGTAGTCCCATTGGTAGTGATCAACCCAGTTCAACCATTCGCTATCGCTTCGAGCTACAGGGCGGGGGCGGAATTAAGGTTGATCGCGTCGCATTGGAACGTTTGAAGGCGAAGTTCCTCTCAACCTACCCTGATTTTAAAAGCTTCGACGACAGCCCAAGCTTCGCGTCTATGGAGCGTGACTACAAGCATGCAGTTGTTCTGCAGGCTGCCCGGACCATCGCCGTGGAAGGTCAAAGCGACGAAGTCCTGGGCGCCGCACTCATCGACCTTTTGGCAGGACGAGCAGGCACTGAATGCAATCTCATCGATTGGCGCGCACAAAAAGTCATCGACAACGCCCGCGCTGCGCATCCAGACTTGGTCGAAGGTGCCACAGGGCGATTGGCACGAGCAGGAAACGCCATTGGCGGAATTGCCGAGTATATCGCAACGGTCTGGCCGGTAATGCGCGGCGACTTGCCGAGCAACCCCTACGCCGAAAGCCGGATGTTTCCGACGATGCTTCGGGCCCTAGTAGAGCCCGATGCGGTGCTGCCAATCCGATCAACTCCAACAGATTATGCTGCGCGCTTGTTGCTTGGCAATCCAGCTTTCGCAAATGCTCCGCTTGCTCGCGATGAACTCGAGCGGGTCAATGGTATGGCCCGCGAAATGTTCAGGATCATGGACGAAGAATGGAACTGGAACCCGCGTGACATGTGGGATGTGCAGGGCTTTATTTGGGTGACATGCAAGGACAAACTTGAAGCGCCTCTCGAGCTAGATGCCGTGCCCGTATGGATGGTGACATCGCTCTGGGGCCGCGAGGATGGCTTGCCTCGCTTTGTCGAACGGAACGAATGGAGCCTTTTGACCGACACCGGAAGCCCCAACAACCGCCGTGTGCGCGAGATGCAGGTTGGCGACCGGATCTTCCTCAAGGATTTCGTTCCAAGAGCACGCGATCTGCCGTTTAATTCCGAAG
>JBBRVX010000421.1:0-1580 GCA_038246475.1 Thermomicrobiales bacterium
ACCCTATGACCCTATGACCCGTCACCTATCACCTATCACCCAAGGAGCAGCCATGGCTCAAGCCACCCCGACCGCCAATTCCGCCCCTACAGTGGTGCTCGTTCATGGGGCCTTCGCCGATGCCTCGAGTTGGGCGGGCGTGATTTCGCTGCTGCAGGATGAGGGTGTTGCGGCCATGGCTCCCCCCAATCCGCTGCGCAGCGCTTCCGGCGATGCCGCCTACATCGCCAGCGTCGTCAATCAGATCCCGGGACCCGTGCTGTTGGTTGGCCACTCCTACGGTGGAGTGGTGATCAGCAACGCTTCGCCGATGGCCACGAACGTCGTGGGGCTAGTCTATGTCGTCGCTTTTATTCCCGACGAAGGGGAAACGCTGCAGGGTCTCGCCGAGCAGGCCACCGACAGCAAGCTCGGGCCGGCGGTGCGTCCAGCCCAGTTCCCCACTGGAGCAGGCCAGGAGCCAGGCGTGGAGTTGACGATCGACCCGGCGAGTTTCCACGAGGTGTTTTGCGCCGATCTGCCGGCGGAACAGGCCGCGGTGATGGCCGTCTCCCAGCGTCCAGCAAGTGTTGCGGCCTTCGGCGAGCCATCGGGAGCGGTCGGCTGGAAGACGCTCCCCTCCTGGGCGGTGATCTCCCCCAGCGACTGGGCCGTCGGCCCGAGCGTCGAGCGCTTCATGGCCGAGCGGGCCAAGACGACGATCACCGAGATCGATGCCTCGCACGTGGTGATGATCTCGCGGCCACGGGCGGTGGCCGACGTGATCCTCACCGCCCTGAAAGCCGTCAGCTAACCGCGTCGCTGGTAGTGCGTCTCGCCGGATACACCCTGTTTCCTGGCGCCCGCGTACGTGGGAGCCGGAGTGAAGAGCGGGCGTAACGATCGCGTTCCGCGGTGACGTTCATGGCAACGGGTTCGTGAGCCAGCGACATCTCCTGACCAGCGGCCAGGGGCGAGGCCTCCTATGCGAGCGACAAGCCGGTGCGGCTGCTTCTAGTCAGCCTGTTCATGGCGGTGGCGATTCCAGAGGCCTGTGGCGGGCAGGAGCCGGAATTTGCCGACGCCAATGCGGGGTGATGGCATTGATCATGGGCTGTCCGCCGCCTGCCACGCTGCCTACACATTGGCGGCGGTCATGGCCTCATCCGCCGTGCCGTCAGGGCCAGAGGACTCGCCAGAGGCGGCGTCCTCGGGCGGCTTTGGCGCCGGGGCCAAAGGGTCCATGCCCGGCTCCCAGACCGCTTCTCCTTCCGCGACCGGCTCGACGGTGACGCCAAGGCGGGCCAGCAGATCGGCGGCCCAGACGGCGCGCCACGGGCGAGGATTGACCGGCTGATGGGGGGCGTGGGAATCGGAGCCGGCGGAGACGAGCAGCCCCTTCTCCGCGGCCAGGCGGCGGTAGAGCGCGGTCTGCTCGTCGGTGTGGGAGCGATAGTGCGCTTCCAGCCCGTCGATCGGGACGTCGGCCAGCATGCGGTCGAGGTCTTCCGGCAGTAACGCGCCGACGGAATCGGAGCGGCCGGGGTGGGCGACCACGGCGATGCCCCCGGCCTGGTGCGCGGCATCGACGACGCGCTCAA
>JBBRVX010000422.1:0-1571 GCA_038246475.1 Thermomicrobiales bacterium
CACCTGCTTGATCGCATGCTTGGTGACCAGGCCCCTGGCCTGCGCCAGCGCCTGGCCGATGATCGCCACCGCCCACGATGCCGCCCGCATCACCCCGAGCGTCGCGCCCGCCAGCGACGCAATCCGCTTGGCGTGCAACTCGTCCCCATACACCCCCGCAACGAACGAGCGCGCATCCGCCAGCTTTGCTCGCCCTCGATCCGCCTTGCCCATGGCTCCGCTCCAAGCAACCGCTTGGAACGACTACAGAGCACAGACGAATCGCGCCCATACCCCAGAATTAAAAAATGAGGGGATTCCTGAGGGATCAGCGTGATCGCGGGACGTATGAAGTCCGACTATAGGTACTCGTCTGGCGTTTGTTACAACAGTTTTCCTATTCCAAATTTGACGGGAAAAACGTCACGGACCTGACCAAGTGCGCTGAGGACATCCTCTTGGCCCGGGAAGCTCATTTTCCTGCGACCATTGCCGATCTCTACGATCTAGCGACCATGCCAGCGGACCTGCGCGCTGCGCATGAGCATAACGACGAGGTGCTGGAACGCATCTACATCGGTCGCCGATTCAAGAACGATACTGAACGCCTGGAGAAGCTCTTCGATCTCTACACGAAGATGACGGTGGGCCAGGTCAGATCCAAGAAGAAGCTGGAGGCCGCCACGTGACCGACCCGATCCAGCACGCCCTCTCCGTTTCCGTTTCCTACAGCCGCAATGGCGGCTCGACCAAGGCCAATGCCCTCGGCATGCGCCCGATGCAGGAGCGCGCTTACGAAAAGCGCGGTGAGCCATACCTCCTCATCAAATCCCCGCCCGCTTCGGGCAAGAGCCGCGCGCTCATGTTCATCGCCCTCGACAAGCTCCAGAACCAGGGGCTGCGCCAGGCGATCATCGTCGTCCCGGAGCGGTCGATCGGCGCCAGCTTCGCCGATGAGCCGCTGACGAATTACGGCTTCTGGGCCGATTGGACCGTCGCCCCGCGATGGAACCTCTGCAACGCCCCGGGCACGGATGGCGGCAAGGTCAATGCCGTCGGCAGCTTCCTCGTCAGCGCCGACAAGGTGCTGGTCTGCACCCACGCCACCTTCCGCTTCGCCGTGGAAAAATTCGGTGTGGCCGCCTTCGACGATCGGCTGATCGCCGTGGATGAATTCCACCACGTCTCCGCCAACCCCGATAACCGCCTCGGCCTGCATCTCGCCGAGTTCTTCGCCCGAGATCGCGTGCATCTGGTGGCGATGACCGGCTCCTGCTTCCGCGGCGATGCGGAGGCGGTGCTCAGCCCCGAAGATGAGCAGAAATTCGTAATTGCTCACCCCCCACCCGTTCATATTTCTCTTGACACGGTAACGGCCGGGTCGATTCACAGGCTTGCGTGGACCCCGCAACGCTTCTCACCCTCTCCCGCGATGGCCTGATCGCCCTGATCGTGGCGCAGGCCGGGCAGATCGTTGTCCTGGCCGCGCGCATCGCCGATCTCGAAGCCAGGCTCGCCGCCCCGCCCAAGACGCCCGACAACTCCAGCCTGCCGCCATCCAAGGGGCAGAAGCCCAACCGGCCCGAGCGCCC
>JBBRVX010000423.1:0-1566 GCA_038246475.1 Thermomicrobiales bacterium
GATGGCGGCCTCGATCAGCTCCAGCGCCTTGTTCATCAGCGTCGCGCTGTCGATGGATATCTTGAGGCCCATGCTCCACTTGGGATGCGCCGCCGCCTGGGCCGGCGTGGCCCGCGCCATCTCCTCCAGGGACGTCGTCCGGAACGGTCCGCCCGACGCTGTCAGCGTCAGCTTGTCGAGCGACCGTCCATCCCCGATGCACTGGAAGATCGCGCTATGCTCCGAATCCACCGGCAGGATCGAAATCCCGGCCTTGGCCGCCGCATCGATGAGGATGCTGCCAGCACAGACGATGCTCTCCTTGTTGGCGAGGGCCAGGTGATTGCCCGCCTTCACCGCCGCCATGGTGGACTTCAGGCCGGCGGCGCCGACAATCGCCGCCAGGAACCGGTCGCATGGCCGCTGGGCCGCTTCCACCATCGCGGAGTCGCCGGCTGCTGCTTCAATCCCGCTTCCCTTGAGACGCGATCGAAGTTCCGGCAGCTTGGCCTCATCCGCGATGACCGCGATCTGCGGACGAATATCCAGCGCCTGCTCGGCAAGGGCTTGTGCGTTCTGACCGGACGCCATGGCCACGACCTCAAATCGGGGCTCATCCCGGTTCGCATGCCGGATGACTTCGATGGCGGATTTGCCAACGGAACCGGTAGATCCGAAAATGGAGACGCGCCGAATACCTGTCATGGTTCAAAGACCTAGCAGGCGAGGAACGGCCGGAACACTCAGAAAAGTCAAAGTTGCGAAGATGCTGACGGCCCCAAGCCCGTCGACCCGGTCGAGCAGGCCGCCATGCCCCGGCAGGATCGTGCCGGAATCCTTGACCTTGAACCGCCGTTTCAGCCCGCTCTCAAACAGATCACCCGCCTGGGCACTCACAGAAATCAGCATCCCGGCAATCATCCACGGCAGTATCTCTGCGCTCTGCCAACCCGCCGCCAAGTACCCGCACAGTGCACAGGCGATCACCGCCGCGATCGCCCCGCTCCAGGTCTTGTTCGGGCTCTCCTTGGGGAGCAACCGGGGACCCCTGATCATCCTCCCAAAGAGGTAGGCGGCCGCGTCAGAGGCCCAGACGAATGACATGAAGTACATCGCCGCCAGACGTCCGTCCCATGGCCCTTCCCTCAATGTATAGAGGCCGTAGACCATCGCGAAGACGTAAACGACGCCAAACCCGCCCGTGATCTTCGCCTCTACTGTTCGCGCGGACGTCAACACGGCGAGCACCGCAGAAGCGATAAAAATCGAGAGAGAAACGACAAAACCCGGTAATGCGAGGCTAAGCCCGAATAACGCCGCGAGAGCCGTTAGCACCCATTCGAGAGGCGTTGCACTCATTCTGCACCACTCGAACATCATCACGGCGCAGAACGCGCTGCATCCGAGAGCCAGCCACCAGGAGCCCATCCAGACCGCAAACAATGCAAAAGGAATGAGAACGAGAGCGGTCAGCAGGCGTAATGGTAACTCGGAAAACCGCTTTTCCGGCGGTGTCCAATCGCCCATCAGGTTGCTCCAGGCGTGACCGCCCCGAACCGGCGTTCCCGCTCGTGATAGCGCGAAATC
>JBBRVX010000424.1:0-1546 GCA_038246475.1 Thermomicrobiales bacterium
AAGCTGCCGGCCTTCGTGGCCACGGGAACACCGGGCAGCGATCCTCCATCGAGCAGGCCCCAGGGTTGCCCGGCGTAGATCTCGCCGCCGAGCCAGAGGGCGGTCGCGCCGAGCGCGGAACAGACCGCCGCCGCCACGTCGCCGCCAGTGAGCACCAGACCGCCGATCCTCGCTTGCACGCGCGCCGCCGCGACGACCTCCGCGAGACGAGTGGCGACCGAGCGTTCCCCGGTTGGCGAGCGGGCGAGGCCAGCAGTAGTAACCACCGTTGTCTGCCCAGCCGCGAGTCGTGCGGCGATATCGGCGATCATCTCCGTCATCGGTGTCGATGGGTCGTCGATGTGTCTTTGTTCGAGGCGAATGACCGGGATGCCCGCCCGTTCAAGGGCAGCGATCTGGTTCGCGGTCGCCGCGTGCCGGCTCCCGGCGACGACGAGGATCGGGTTGTCGCTCGGTTTGGCATTCATTGGACGCGGGGCTTCGCCCGACATCGGCAGCAGAAGGGCGAGCTGGCGGGCGAATCCGGCCGCGCCGCAGAGCACGCGCAACGTGCTCGGGGCGACGGCGGAGGCAATCGCGTGGAGGTCGCGGTCACTTTCGGCGTCGGCGACGATGATGCCGGGTTCACCACCGGCGATGAATGCGCCGACGCCCACGGCGCCACCGCGGATCGATTCCAGATCGAGATGGCGCACTGGCAGACCGCGATCTTGTGCAAAGAGCGCCAGAAGATTCGAGGTCAGGTGAGGTCCGCCTAGCGAGCTCTCTTCGAGGGGAACGCCGCCGATATGTTGCCGGGCGGCGAGGGTCGTGCGGCCCTCGGCGGGAAGCGCGGGCGCCACGATTGTACGGGTAGCGCCGGCAGCATCCATGGCAGCGAGGAGCTCAGCCAGAGGATGCCCGCGCAGAGCCGAATCGATCTTCTTGTAGATCCAGCGCGGCCCCTGGCCATCTGAAAAAGTCGCCATGGCCATGGTCACGGCGCAAGCAGCCTCCGCAGGCGGTAGATCGCGGCTCTCGGTGGTGAGCGCCACGACATCCGCGGTGGGATAGGGAGCGCCGCGGAGCGGGATGACCGTGGAGAGGCCGGCATCGGCGAAGCAGGCGCTGGTGTCGGCAGCGCCGGTGAGGTCATCGGCGATGATGATGAGTTGGGGCATGGCGCTCAGCTCGGGGACGGCGTGGAGTCAGCCGCGCGGGCGCGCACCATCTGCAGCGCTACGTCAATCGCGGCCAGCATGCTCGATTCTGAGGCGATTCCCTTTCCGGCAATGTCGAAGGCGGTGCCGTGGTCGACCGATGTGCGAATTACGGGAAGACCGTAACTGACGTTGACGCCGGAATCGAAGGCCAAAAGCTTCATCGGGATATGGCCCTGATCGTGATATTGGGCTACCACGATGTCGTAGTGTCCCTTCGTGGCGCGGAGAAAGACGGTGTCCGGCGGTTGCGGATCGCTGACATGGAGGCCCCTGGCCCGAGCGGCGGCGATCGCTGGCACAATGCGCTGGGCTTCCTCGTCGCCAAAGAGCCCGCCCTCGCTGGC
>JBBRVX010000425.1:0-1539 GCA_038246475.1 Thermomicrobiales bacterium
CAAATCCCGCTGTGTTCTTACGCGTGGCGTTGACACATGAACAACTCACAGGATGCTCAAAAGGGCCGTCCAGCAAGGCCGCAGCGAGCGAAGAGGCGAGCCGCACGCTTCGGTACGTTGAGCCTCTGAGCGATGCGAGAACGCCGCCGGCGGACTTTTTCAGCATCCTGCTAGGAGCCTGTCCGACATTGCCTTCGTCACGAGGCGAAAGAGGCGCGGCCAGATGCGGATCGTTCGCCGTAATAGAACGGTCAATGTCAGAGGTGGCCCCAGCTGTTTGGACAGAATGTTCCAATCCTTAAGTGGCGCCTCGCGGTGTTCTGACTACGCGGCGGTGAGCCGTGTCGTCAGGTTGTCGCAGTACACCTGTTCCGGCGTCTTGCCGTCAAGCGCTCGGTGCGGTCTCGTCAGGTTGTAGAATGTCAGGTACCGCCCCAATCCCTGGTGGGCTGCGCGGATGCTGTCGTAGGCTCGCAAATACACTTCCTCATATTTGATACTCCGCCAGAGCCGTTCAACAAACACGTTGTCCCGCCAACAGCCTGCGCCGTCCATACTGATCTGGATGCCACGGTTTTTCAGGAGCCCCGTGAACTCCTGGCTCGTGAACTGGCAGCCTTGGTCCGTGTTGAAAATGTCCGGCGTGCCATAGCTGGCGAGGGCCTCCTTGACCGCCTCCATGCAGAAGTCGGCCGTCAGCGTGTTGGACAGCCGCCATGCCAACACCCGGCGACTGGCCCAGTCCAGGACCGCGAAGAGATACACAAAGCCACGCGTCATCGGAATGTACGTGATATCAGCCGCCCAAACCTGGTTGGATCGGGTGATCGCCAACGGGCGGAGCAGAGACGGGTATACCCGATGCGCCGGATGTCGCTGGCTGGTATGGGGTTTACGGTATAGCGCTTCGATGCCCATGCGGGCCATCACCGTGCGCACTCGCTTGCGCCCGATCCGGTGGCCGTCTCTTCGCAACAGGTCACGCAACATTCTGGCCCCGGCAAACGGAGAGGCCAGATGGAGCTCATCGATCCGGCGCATCAGCCTCAGATCCGCTGCCGACACCGACATCGGCTAGTAGTATGCGGTTGAACGCAACAGCTCCAGAAGCGGGCATTGCCGCACCACCGGGAGGGCGTGGGTTCGGGTGATCATCGCTTTGCGCTCAGCAAGCCCGCCTTGATGAGCGCTCCTTCTAAAAAATCATTCTCCAGCGCCAGCTGCCCGATCTTGGCGTGGAGGACCTTGAGATCCGGCGCGTCCGACGTGGCCTTCGTGCCGCCAAACACGTCGGCAGCCCGTGTCAACAAGTGCTGCTTCCATTCCGTGATCTGGGTGGGATGCACGCGAAATTGTGCCGTCAACTCCGCCCGTGTCTTCTCGCCCTTGACCGCGGCAACGGCCACCTGCGCCTTGAATGCCGCCCCGTGATGGCGTCTCGTTCGCTTCATCGCCTCGCTCCTCTGGTTCGCCCTCCTTCGGGGGCGTCGGTTAGGCAAGGCTACCACTTATCATACTGTCCGAATTTCCGGGTCCCCC
>JBBRVX010000426.1:0-1527 GCA_038246475.1 Thermomicrobiales bacterium
AAGTGCGCCATATCTGGGTAAATCTAGGTATGAATACTGCGGCCCTGTGCATGTTGCACAAGGAGGCGGACGGTCCTGGTCTCGACGTTTCCTGGTCAGCTGGCCGGACGAGAAAGGGGGGGCAGGGGGTGCGAGCGGCTGCCGTGCTCGGAACTGATCACCCGGATACTGTATTACTCTGGCCAGAGGAATCCGAGTTGGCGTTGGCGATGGCCAGCCGCAATTCCTGCTGGAGCGATGCATGATCGCCACGCTTCGCCATCGCGACTTCGCGCTTCTCTGGGTGGCTGGGTTGATCTCGGTGGCGGGCGACTACGCCCTGATCGCCGCGCTGCCGCTGCATGCCTATGCCTTGACCGGCTCGGCCGCTGCCGCCGGGGGCGTCTTTGCCGCCGTGCTGTTGCCCCGAGTGCTGCTCGGGTCGGTCGCCGGCGTTTATGTCGATCGCTGGGACCGGAAGCGGGCGATGGTCGCCGCCGACCTGATGCGCGCGGCGCTGCTGCTCCCGTTGCTGGCCGTGGTGTCGCCCGATCTCCTTTGGCTGCTCTATCTGGTCCGTGCGGCCACAGGCATGCTCGGACTCGTTTTCGACCCCGCGGAATCGGCGTTGCTGCCGCGCCTGGTCGGTGAGGAAGAGCTTATCGCCGCGAATGCCCTCAATGCGATGAACAACAACCTGGGCGGTCTGGTTGGCCCGGCCGTAGGAGGGCTCTTGTATGCCAATGGCGGCTTGCCCGCGGTCGTCATTGTCGACTGCGTGAGCTTTGCCGTCTCGGCAGCGCTGATTCTGCTGATACGAGCCAGTGGCCGTCCCGAAATGGTCGATGCTGTTCCCGCGTCGTCGGCGTGGATGAGGGCCCTGGGGGAGTGGAAAAGCGGCATGCGGCTGGTCAGGCAGAACGATGTGCTGGCCACGATTTTTGTGGCGTTTGGCCTCGGCTTGCTCGGCGAGGGAACGTTCGAGGTCGGCTTCACCCCGTTGGTGATCGATGTCCTCAAAGGCGGCGCCAGCGGCGCGGGGGTGCTCTTCTCGGCGCAGGCGCTTGGCGGCGTCGTGGCCGGGGCGCTGATCGCCCGCATGGGGACACGGGTCTCTCCCCGGAAACTCTTCGCGTACGGTTTGATCGGCCTCGGGCTGGCAGACCTGGGGTTTGCCAATGCGGCTCGTCTGGCCCCGCCGGGGATATCCCCACTCGTCCTGGCCGCGGCGTTCATGATGTTCGCTGGCTTCCCGGCGGTGGCAAACCAAACAGCGTCGAACGGGCTCCTGCAAGCGCGGACGGAAGACGCCTACCGGGGACGGGTCTTCGGGGCGTTGGCGTCGATCACGGGATTGGCGGTCTTGATCGGGATCGCGGCCGGGAGTGTCACCATCGACCGGTTCGGCGTCGTGCCCGTGATGAGCGTGGGCGGGACGATGTGGATCGTCGGGGGGCTCTTCGCGCTGCTCCGGCTCCCACGTGGCGCGGGGTCTGGCCCTCCAGACGCATGCAGGGGGACGACAAAGTAGAATCTGCGATTCCTTAT